>DATBAX010000490.1:0-19541 GCA_036271275.1 Terriglobales bacterium | reverse complement strand
ACTACCGATTGCCGTACCGTGACTGGGGGTCAACTCTTGGGGCGTATGGTGCTTGCGAATAATGCGCTGGCGATAACAATCACAATCGGATAACACTCCAGTGTGTATCGCGGTTCCGGATTTTCTAGTGTCCCCAGAAATATCGATCGCAACACAACAAATGTTAAGAGCAGGAAGAGATGAGGCAGGTATCGTTGCCGCACAAGGCCGGCAAATGCCGCGAGGCAATATAAAAGATTGATCGCTCCCATCGACACCGCCAGTGTTGACGGCCAGGGATCATCGTTGAATTCCCACCAGCGAACATCTGAAGGCAGCAACTCGGTCCGCGGACGCAGCCACATATCCGCGATCCTCACCGCCGGTAACCAAACGTAATAGCGCAATGGCGCGGCCTGAATGCGGGCGGACGCGAGTGCCGCAAATCTGGCGTCAAGCTCCGGAGCGACGTGTAGCGCATCGTTGTAGTCCGCTATCAGCTGTACTGTTTCGTCGCGCTGTTTTTCAGAATCGAAAGTGCGCGAAGGAAGTTTCTCCGCGTCGATGGTGGCGCCCGGCACCGGCCAGTAGATTTCTTCCACCGAAACGTAGTCGGCGATCCAGGTCTTCATCCAGTGGTTGAATCCCATGGGAACGTATTCATCTTCTTCATTGGCGTAGCGCGGCGCGAGCGGTTGAAATTTCTGCATGGTATGAAGGTTGCGCAGCGTCCATGGAACCAGCGGGGCGACCGAAACCACTCCCAAAACCACAGCCGCCCGCAGAACTGCAAAATAAGAACCTCTTGCACGGATTCGCTGAATCACAACGCATGCGAGATACAAAAGGATCGAAGCCAGCAGGATTCCGCCGTCAGGACGCAGCAAAATTGCGGCGCCTATCGCGAGTCCGCAGCCGAGCCATGAACGCCACAGTCCGCGATCGAAAGCATCTACGCCCGCAATGGCGAAATCCAGCGCGAGCGCAGTAAAGAAAATTTCCCATGTTTCGGTAAGCGCGGCCGCCGCGTAGTTCGCAAGAAACGGACAAAGCGCAGCCAGCACAAACGCTACTTTCGCCGCACCCGTGGAAACCACGCGGCGCGCCATGTCCGCGATCAGGAAGCACGTTCCGATATCTGCGAACATCTGCACCACCAGCACCGCGCGGTAGTGTTCCATGCCGAAAATCGCAAATACCATCGCGAGAAACGCGGGATAACCCGGCAGCCGAATATAGGTGGGAGAAATCCCGTCACCGCTCAGCCCGTATATCCCATGCTGCAGCCAGTTCTTGGCAATGTCTCCATAGATAAAGGAGTCGGTTGTGATTGCAGGAAAACGGAAAATGAACAGCAGCCGCAGCGCGAACGCCGCAAGGGTCGCAAACAGAAAGAATCGAAGATGTTGTCGCACAATCTCGCGCACGTTGCGAATATATCGTGTTTGGATTTGATTCGGATCAGAAAGCTAGTAGCTAGCTGGGTCTCAGGTCCCAGCTTACGACCCGAAACCCGAAACCCGAAACCTAAGACCCGAGACCTAACACCCTATCCCGCCCTCCCAGCGCCAAACCAATTTGACCCTCCCGCCCCCGCAGCTTAGGATGAGTTGACATATCTTTACATGGCGCAACCTGTTTTTTACGATCCCCGACAAGCCCGCTGGAAGCGCATACGGCGGTTCTTCGATGCTCTTGGTGTCAGCGCCACTCTTCTCGTCATCTTTTTTGTTTACACGGCTTTGCGCAGTGAACCGTTGCCCGAGCTTCTCTTGCCTCTGCAAAAACATCCTTATCACGCGTTCAAGGAACGAGAAAAAGAGAAAGCGAAAGAGAAACGTCGTCTAGTAGCTCTGCGTGGCCACAGAAAATCGAAATCCGCGCCATCGCAGGTAAAGCTCAATTCTGTTGAAGGCATTCGCGCCGGCTTTTATGTTCCGTGGGATGCGGCGAGTTTTTCCTCTCTCCGTGAATACGCGCGCCAAATTGATTTGCTCTATCCCGAGTGGCTCCACGTTCTCACTCCCGATGGGCATCTGCAAGGCGTCGATGAAGAGACGAACAACTTTTTCGATGTAATGCAGGGATCCACGATCCGGCCTGTAGACAACAAGATCATGCCGTTCCTGAAATCGGAAGACACGGGAATGGAAGTTTTTCCGTTGGTAAACAACTTTGACGGCGCGGACTGGGTCGACATCACCTCGTTCCTCGCTGATCCGAATGCGCGTGCATTGTTTCGTCAACAGATCGCGGCATTTCTCGCCAGCGACAAATATCACGGCCTCATGGTGGACTTCGAAGCTTTCCCGAAAAAAGGCCAGGCGGGATTTCTTGCACTGCTGAACGAACTCAGGGGCGACTTGCATGCAAAAGGCATGAAGTTGTATGTGAGCGTGCCTTCTCACAATGACGAATGGAATTATCCCGCAGTCGCCGCCGCATCGGATGGCGTGGTCCTCATGAATTACGACGAACATTACGGTGGGGGCACTCCCGGTCCGGTGGCTTCGCAAGATTGGTTCGTCGATAACTTAAAGTTCGCCGTAAAATCCATCCCCAAAGATAAGCTGATCTGCGCCATAGCCAACTTCGGCTATGACTTTATTGAAAAACCGGAACACGGTAAATTGCCGGCCGGTGAAAGAGATAAGAACCAATCCGTTCAGGAAGCCTGGCTCGCGGCGCGTGACTCGGACGAGGATGTCGACTTTGACGGCGATAGCATGAATCCTCATGTCAGCTACCTCGACGAACACAATCACCAGCACGACATCTGGTTTCTCGATGGAGTGACCGCGCTGAATCAAATGCGGGCCGCGCAGACCCTCGGTATCCAGACGTTCGCTCTATGGCGCCTCGGCTCGGAAGATCGATCACTCTGGAAAGTTTGGGACGTGCCCGGTGACGGCGGCGCCGCATCGAAACTAAAAGATGTACCTCCCGGGCAGGATGTCGACATGGAAGGGAACGGGGAAGTGTTGAGCATTGAGGCCCGTCCATCCAACGGACAACGCGATATCAAACTGGATGCAGCCTCCGGCCTGATCACCGACGAAACTTTCGATCCTCTACCAGAGCCTTATCGAGTCGGGCGCTATGGGTCAAGCCAGAATCAGGTCGCCCTCACCTTCGACGACGGTCCCGATCCTGAATGGACCCCGAAAATCCTCGATGTTCTCAAACGCGAGCACGCGAATGCGACGTTTTTTCTAATCGGAATTGAAGCCGATCGTTTCTCCGGACTGGCTGAAAGAATTTACCGCGAAGGTCATGGCATCGGAAATCACACCTTCACTCATCCCGACATCAGCAACCTTTCCGGCAGCTACATGAAAGTGGAAGTGAATCTCACCGAGCGGCTTTTTGCCAGCCGCCTGGGAATCAAGCCACTTTTTTTTCGACCACCCTATTCCATCGACTCCGAGCCGGATACGGAAGATCAAGTGCGTCCGCTCGAGTTCACGCAGGACCTCGGCTACATCACCATCAGTGACAAGATCGATCCCAACGATTGGCGCGACGATCCGCATCCCACCGCCGACCAGATTGCGTCTCGCGTCATCGAGCACTTGCCTCCGTGCGTTGCCGGCGATTTAGGTTGCGGCAACATTATCCTGCTGCACGATGGTGGCGGAAATCGCAGCCAGACCGTTCTCGCACTGCCAAAAATTATTGCCGGCATCCGCGCCAAGGGATTGGAAATTGTTCCCGTCTATCAGTTGATCGGAAAAACTCGCGCCGATGTCATGGCCCCTATCCGCGCCAACGAGCGTTGGGCGGCCAGTTTCACGCTCATCGGCTTCTGGCTTTTTGATGCTGGGATCAAAGGCATCACCTGGATTTTCTTCCTTGGTGACCTGCTGATGACCGGGCGGCTGCTCTTCGTCGGCGCATTTGCGATTTACGATCGATTCCGTCATCAGCACTATGGGACGCCGGCCGAGATCGGAAGTTACAAACCCCGCGTGGCAGTGCTCGTGCCCGCTTATAACGAAGAGAAAGTGATTGAACGAACGGTTCGCGCGGTTCTATCTTCGGACTACCTCAATCTACGCGTGATCGTCATTGACGATGGCTCCAGCGACAAGACCCTGGAAGTGGCTCGTGCCGCTTTTGCAGCCCACCAGGCGACCGGCCGCGTCCTTATTCTTACCAAACCGAATGCCGGCAAAGCCGACGCTCTAAATTTTGGTTTGCAATATCTGAAAGACGAGGAAATTTTCGTCGGCATTGATGCTGATACTGTGATTGCCCGCGAAGCCATCACGCGCCTCGTTCCTCATTTTCTAAATCCGAAAGTTGGCGCGGTGGCGGGAAATGCCAAAGTCGGCAACCGCATGAATCTTTGGACGCGTTGGCAGGCCCTCGAATATATCACCAGCCAAAATTTTGAACGCCGCGCTCTGAATACTCTAGGTGCAGTAAGTGTAGTGCCGGGTGCAATCGGAGCATGGCGAACCGCGGCCGTCCGCGAAGAGGGTGGCTACCACACCGATACTGTTGCGGAAGATGCCGATCTGACGATGGCCCTGCTACGCAGCGGATATCGGGTGGAATACGAAGATATGGCGCTCGCTTACACCGAGGCGCCCATCAACGCGAATGGCCTTATGCGCCAGCGCTTCCGCTGGTCGTTCGGAATTCTGCAAGCTGTGTGGAAGCATCGTTCCGTTTTCGCGCGCAAAGGTGCATTGGGATGGGTCGCGCTGCCGAACATCGCCATTTTTCAAATCCTTCTGCCGCTGGTTTCTCCTTTCATCGACATTATGTTCGTAGTGGGCGCCAGCTGGTATTTCATCCAAAAGTGGTTTCATCCCGACTCCACCGATCCGGCCAGCTTCCAGCGTTTGCTAATATTCTTCGCCGCTTTCCTTATTATCGACTTCATTACTTCCGCCATTGCCTTTGCATTGGAGCGCCGGCAGCCGGAATCGCGTGAAGATTTCTGGTTATTGAGTCAGGTTTGGCTGCAACGGTTCGCCTATCGACAATTATTCTCGGTCGTCCTATTCAGGACGGTAAAACGCGCCCTCGGCGGTCAACCCTTCGCATGGGACAAGTTGGAACGCACAGCCGCCATGAGCTACCGTCCCTCCGAGCACGAAGATTCCTTGCAGGTTCGCTGAGTTCGTTTCTGATGACTCGATATTTCTGCAAGCTCCGGAGGAGCGACCAAGCTTAGCCCAGGACGAAGCCCTGGGTAACCGCTTCCGAGGCCATTGCGCCGAACCCTACCCACGGATCCAGAACACCAAAATAGGACCGCACGCCCGCAGGGCAATTCATCCCAACAAAAATCGTTATCCACTAATCGCGCCCAAAGACTATAAGAGAACTAGCATGCACCGAACTATCATCGAACCCTTCCGCATCAAGAGTGTCGAACCCATCCGTTGGACAACTCGCAAAGACCGCGAGCATTTGCTGTGGGCCGCTCACTACAATCTTTTTCTGCTTCCCGCCGCTGATGTTCTGATCGATCTCCTCACCGATTCCGGCACCGGCGCCATGTCCACTCATCAATGGGCCGCGATCATGGAAGGGGACGAGAGTTACGCGGGTAGCAAAAGTTTCGATCGCTTTAAGAAATCGATTCAGGACATCTTCGGCTTCGCGCATGTAATTCCGACTCATCAAGGCCGGGCGGCCGAGCGCATCCTGTTCAGCGTGATGTGCAAGAAAGGCGATGTTGTTCCCAACAACACGCATTTCGATACCACTCGCGCCAACGTCGAATTCATTGGCGCCGAAGCCGTGGATCTGGTGATTTCGGAAGGCAAGCAGCCGAGTTTGGTCCATCCTTTCAAAGGCAATATGGATGTCCCAGCGCTGGAAGCTTTAATCGAACGAGTGGGCCGCGAACGCATTCCTCTGGCGATGCTGACGGTCACCAATAATTCCGGCGGCGGTCAGCCAGTGTCCATGGAAAATATCCGGCAAGTAAGTGCAGTATGCCGTCGCCACAAAATACCGCTGTATTTTGATGCCTGCCGATTCGCGGAGAATGCCTACTTCATCAAGCTTCGGGAAAAAGGATACGAAACGAAAACCCCCAAGCAGATTGCTCAGGAAATGTTTTCTTACGGCGACGGCTGCACCATGTCCGCCAAAAAAGACGGCATGGCGAACATCGGCGGATTTCTCTGCACCAACGATGATTTGCTGGCACAGCAGCAAAAAGATCTTCTGATCCTGAGCGAGGGTTACCCCACCTACGGAGGCCTTGCCGGACGCGATCTCGAAGCCATCGCCGTTGGTATTCAGGAAGCTCTCGAAGAGGACTATCTTCGATATCGCATCGCTTCAACCGCGTATCTCGGTAGCCATATCGCCGAGCAGGGCGTGCCAATCGTGCAGCCGCCGGGTGGACATGCAATCTATATCGATGCACGCGCTTTCCTGCCTCACATTTCTCAGGACGAATTTCCCGGCGTAGCCTTGGGCGCGGAGTTATATCTCGAAGGTGGAATCCGCTCAGTCGAAATCGGTTCGCTGATGTTCGGTCCGGCAGCCAAAATGGATCTCGTCCGCCTGGCGATCCCGCGGCGCGTTTACACCCAAAGCCACATCGACTATGTGGTCGAAGTGATCCTGGAAGTGTGGAAACATCGGGAAAAAATCAAAGGCCTGAAGTTGACGTACGAGGCCCCATTCCTGCGCCATTTCACGGCCCGCCTCAAACCCGCATAGGAAGGCCGCCCCGGATCTTTGGCTCAACCGAACGAATCACGCCGCCAGTTCTGGCGTTTCGTCGACAGTCTTACTTTCACCCATCGAGCCGCGCCCCAAAGCCTTCCGATACACCTGTTCAATTTGCTCTATGATCTGCGGCCACAAAAATCCCTCGCGGATTCTTTGCCGTGCCGCCGATTCGGCCATCTTGCGAAGCGGCTCGTCGGATATCAGCAGTCCGAGCATGCGCTGCAAATCGGCTGCATCCCCACGCCGGAAAGTAAAGCCCGCTCGCTCAACAAGTTCACAATTCTCCGGAATATCACTGGCCAGTACGCACACGCCGGCGCCCATCGCGTCGAGCAATGCTAGAGACAGTCCTTCGATATCCGAAGGCAGCACAAAGAGCATTGCATTCGTTAGCAATTCCTCCAACGCATCCCCGGATACCCAATCGAGCATACAAATTCGCTCATCGCCGTGCTCTCGCAGTTGTTTCGCATACTCGTCCGTATGACTCGAACCTCCCGCCAGAACAAGTTTCACCGTGGTGTCGAGCTTTTTGTAAGCCTCAATCAAGAGCCCACAATTTTTTTCTGGGGAGAACCGGCCCAGAAACAGGATGTAGCGTCCTGATTCGAGTCCCCAGGTCTTCAATCTCCAAGCGGGATGTCGATGGCGAAGCGTCGTTCCGTTAGGGACGTAGGTTGTTTCAGCCTGGTATCGTGATCGATAGTGTTCTTGGAGGGTGCGTGATACGGACATTGTCGCGTCCGGAAATTGGATTGCCGCACGCTCTCCCAGGCGCAGCACGGTCGCGGCGATTCGTCCCCACTTCTTTCGTTTCCAATCCATCCCCTGGACCGTCACTATCGTCTTTTTCCCGAACAGCCGCGGGACGAACGAGAACAACGCCGGACCGAGTGCGTGATAATGCACAACGTCACACTCGCTGAACATTGCATGGATAGTGCTCAACAAAGTATGTACAACGGTTTCGAAATGCTTCGAGCGCACCGTGGGCAACCGAAGCAACTTCATTCCATGATGTTCTCTTTGCGAAGGCGTGAAGTACGTTCGGCAATAGATGGTCACCTCGTGTCCCATGGCCGCAAGTCGTTTCCCAACTTCTTCATAATAGGTTTCAATCCCGCTGTACTTTGACATCACCCCGCGGCCACCGATGAATGCTATGCGCAGAGGCCCTGGCTTGGTCTCCACAGCTAAACGTAGCTTAGGCTGGAGCAGCGCTTTGAGCGCTGCGGCAAAGCTTCCGCTTCGATCACGCGCCTGAGTGCCTGATGTCTTTAATGCGAGTTTCTTGGTCGGAACGCTTTCCATGTTCGGATCTTTTCGAGACAAAACCATCCCCTCATACAACTTAGTGATTCCCGCATAATGTTTTTCAGGTGTGTAATGTTGCCGCACCAGACTTCGCCCGGCCTCCCCCATTTGAATTGCGAGCTTCGGGTGCTGATCAAGAAATGAAATGACTTCCGCAAGATGATCCACGTCTCCAGGGCGAAACAAGAGCCCGGTCTGGCCATCGTGTACCAATTCTCGGCGCGAGCCGAGGTCCGATGCCACTACCGCTCGTCCCCACGCATAAGATTCGAGAATGCTTTTCCCAAACGTTTCATAAGCGCGAGAGGGCAAGACGGTAAAGCGTGATCCCGCGATCACCTCATCCAAAACAACGCCGCCCACCTTTCCGATGAATTCCACATTTGCCAGATTCAGCGTTTTTACCAATGCATCGAGTTCAGTACGTTGCGGACCTTCGCCCGCAATTCGTAAACGAATGTGCGGAAGACGCTGCATTGCGCGCAGAAGATCGGTAATCCCTTTCTCCTGCGAAAGCCGCCCGAAATACAGAATGGGCGCGTCGGCAGCGGCCTCCCGCCCTGGCAGCTCTGACATCCGTTGAAAATGCGGCAGGATTTCAATTCTGCTTTCGTCCCATCCATGTTCAATCAGTTTTGATTTCACAAAACGGCTGGGCGCAAGAAATTGGTCCACGCAGGTTTCATAAGTACTCATCCACTTGTGGATGTATGCCTCAGCCGCCAGCAACGCTGTCGCGCCTCGAGGCCCGGAGTAGCACCCTTCACTCATTACGTGCCGGAACTTGCCGCCGCGACATCGCTCACACGCATTTCCTTTCGACACCAGGTTGTAGCTGGGACAAAGAAGCTTGAAATCGTTCAAGTGATACAACACCGGAACATTCTGCTTCTTTAGCTCCCACAAAATCGACGGAGAAAGATGATGATAGATGTTGCGGACATGCGCCACGTCCGGCCGAAAATCGGCAATCATGCGCCGCAGGCGGCGTCGAGCTTCACCCGAGTAGATTGCGTGGAGCGCCAGTTTCGCGCGGCCCACCAGCCCAGTATTTTCTTTTTTGAAATCAACTGGCGGAACGAGGTATCGATCATAGACAGTTGGCTGGCCACGCGGATCGGCCATTGAGAACAGCGCGACTTCGTGACCTTGGGCGCGCATCATTTTCATCAGGTCGAAGAGATAGACTTCAGTCCCGCTGAACGGAAAGTTATATTTGTTGCAATACAGGATTTTCATAAGATTTGTTCTCTAGCTTTTCGCCGATCCTTCTCAGAAAGACTTCGCCGAACGACGCGATGTTTTTTTCGAGATTGAAATGTTCAAGTACATGCAGACGCGCCGCATTCCGCACCGGTCCGCATGCGGATGGGGATTTGCCAATCTGTTCCACCTGTCTGGCGAAATCTTCCAACGATCCGGGGCGATATAGAAATCCTGTTTTTCGATCGCACACCAACTCAGGAATTCCGGTGATTGCAGGCGCGAGCACAGTCTTGCCTTGCGCCATCGCCTCCATGAGCACTACGGGAACTCCTTCGCTGTGGCTGGTGAGGACAATTAAATTTGAGTCTTCGTAGTGAGCATGCAGTTGGTCCCGAGACAAATGGCCAAGCAACTTCACCTCTTGCTCCAGATCGAGGTGCACAATTTGCCGCTCTAGAAATGGCCGGTCTTGTCCTTCTCCGGCAATCCGGCACACAAACCGGGTTCCCCGATCTTTCAGCAACCTGCACGCCTGCAACAAAAAGCCATAATTCTTTACTGGATGAAGCCGTCCGACCGCCAGCATGATTAATTCAGAATCCCTGGCAGGACTTTCAACACTTGGATTCCAATCGATTGGGGAGACTCCCAACCGCTGAACGAAAATCGTGCTCGGATCGCAGTCCGGATAGCGCTCAAGAATATGCTCCCGATTGAATTCCGAAATCGTTATGCAAAACTTGCAATTCTCTAATTTCGTTTCCAAATAAAGGGGATGAAGAAGCAGATCAGAGCCGTGCAATGTCATGCTGAAACTGATTCCCAACAGCCGAGCCGCGACCAGAGCGATCCACGACGCGAAATATCCGTGGTGCACATGAATGTGATCTACGCCGAGCCCACGAAGCAACAGCGCATAATAAGCCCCTAATAGGGTATGCAACATTGCCCTCACTCGGCGCGCGGGCGATTCGTTCCCGCGCAAGACGATTCGCTGAAACAAATCCAAAAGTAACTTCCTTCTTCTAAAGCACAACCATGCAGCCCCAAACAGAAGTCCAAATCGCAACGGCTGTAAGTAAATGGTTTCCTTCGAAAATGTTTTTAACTCTCCTTCAATCCTTTGCTCGGGAACCCGCGCGCTACAGGGAATGACTTCAACTCCACGTCTCCGGAGTTCTCGAATCTCTTCCATCAGATACGGTTCAACCGGTGAAGGAAACTGGTTCGCGATGTAAGCAATCGTTGGCATTTCGAATGAGGTCGTGAGGTCAGTTGTAAGGAAGATATTGACTTGTGGCGCGCCGGTTCTGTGATGCCAGCATGCCGGCGATTGTGAATAGCAATCCATTCACAAACTGATAATTCATCACCACCAAACTGGCATTGATCAAATACACCGTTAACAGCACCGGCCAGATTTCGCGGAAACGCCTGTCGAGAAATGACCCGTCGGATGGAACATCGGCTTTCATTCGCTGACGGCCGAGGCGAAAAAGATCAAAAAACATCCATGCATACAGCGCCAGCCCCAACGATCCGTGTTCGACGGCGATCTCGAGATAAGTGTTATGAAAAAGGTAAACCGGCGGATGAAAATCGCTGATCCGTTTCGCCAGTTCCTCCTGAACAGGCTTCGCTCCCCATCCAATAATGGGTCGCTCCAAAAACATTTCCCACCCAGCCCGATACATGCCCATGCGAAACTCAACCGGTGCTCGCTCTTGCATTCGTTCACTGAGTGATGCATTTGCTCCTGCCAAACTGACTGCCAGCAAGCCGGCACCGCCGGTAAGCGCGAGAGCAAGGCACGCCCGCCGCACCCGTAAGCTCGACGATAAAGAAATCAACGCCATGACTGACCCGGCAAACGCAATCCAGACCGCACGAGTTTTCGTCGCAAACACAGCCAATGGCAGTGCGGCAAAAAATAGGAATGCCATCACGCCGTGTAACCGACGCCGGCGAAACGAGTCGAAAGCAATAAGTCCAAGCAGATTTAATGTGACGCCATTCGCGACCGCTTGCAGAAACGGCCCGCGCGCCCGGTCCGCATGGATCCCGAGACTCTCGTCCAAAATGTAGCGGGGAAAGATAAATGATTTCTCGTCGAGTAAAAACAAGACTGCAATGACGCTCAAATATCCCAACGCTACGAGCGCGAACGTCTCGAACTGTTTCAAAGACGCCGCGTCGTCGAAGACAAATCCCGCCAGATGATAAAGCGCGAATGGCACAACCCATTTCGCCGCGAATAGACTCCAGTTATCAGCCTCATACGGTTGTGACAAAACTCCCCAAAGCCCAAGCAACAACAGGCCAAGCATGGGCCATGTCACAGGTCCAGCCACCCAAAGAGACTGCCGCAATGCGAAGGTCCGCAACAATACGATAAAGAGGAGCAACGCCAACGCAATCCGATCCAGCGAATAAAACTGCACATCCGGCGGACGAAAAAGCATGATCGTCAATGTTCCCAAAAACAATAGCGACGGCGAAACCATCAACGCGTGAAGTGGCCGGAATGCTGCAACCGCGCTCCAATCCGCAGCGTCCTTCGCCGAATTCTGCGAAAAACGAAATCCGGACGCGGCGGCTTTCACACTCCACTGCCTTGCAACACCACGGACACTGTCTGATACAGAATCGACAAGTCCGTCCAGAAATTCCAATGCTCGATGTACTCCACATCAAGCTCCACATTCCGCCGAAATGACGGATCGCGTCTTGCCTTGACCTGCCACAGCCCCGTGATCCCAGGCGTCACGTCGAGCCTTCGAAGATCCTCCAACTCATATCGTTCGACGTCATCCGGCGGATGCGGCCGAGGGCCGACCAAACTCATATCCCCACACAGCACATTCCAAAGCTGAGGCAGTTCGTCCAGGCTGTAACGCCGCAGGAATCCTCCGACCCGTGTGATGCGTGGGTCATCGGTGATCTTGAAACACGCGCCATGACGTTCGTTGCGCGCGCGCAAGAGTTCCTTCAGCTTGTCGGCGTTCGTGACCATGGTGCGGAATTTCTGGCAGAGAAAACGATTTCCCTTTTTCCCCACGCGAGGAGCGCGATAAAAGACGGGGCCCTCTGAGTCCAACCTGATTGTCAGGGCGATCGCGGCCAGCAATGGCATTAAGAGGATAAGTGCGAAGAGAGAAACCGCAATGTCCAGGACCCGCTTCAGCAAGCGATAAAATTCCGGTATCAACTCTTCATTCAGCGTTAACAATGGAATTCCGCCGCAATTCTCCAGCCTCGCTGATTTCATTTCAAAGCCATGGAGATCGGGCACCATTTTGATGTCGAGCCCATTTCGGTGGGCCTCCTCAATGGCCACCCGCGCCAGGTCCTGCCGGTGAGGGAGAGCCACGATGATTTCGTCCACGAACTTTGCTCGCGCCACGCTTGCGAGTTCTTCGATTCTTCCTAAGACGTCGTCCAAAACGGGGCCATTGTTATCCAGAAATCCAACGACTGCGCGATCCGGATTCAGTCGTGCCGCCACTTTCCGCCCCAGCACCCCTGCCCCAACAATCAGAACATTGCGTCGATGATTATTTCGACCACTCCGCAATTGCCAACAGGTTCTCCATCCCAGCATCGTCAGAAAATTAAGTGAGGCGGCTATCGCAAGCGTCTTCATCGAAATCGCATGGGTCCCCGCGGACTCCATCACCACGCCTACCAGCAATGCCGGCCACCCCACAACCTTCATGAGGGTTATTGTTTGCGCTCGTGTTTCGCGGATCGTGTCCGCGCGATACAGATGTTCGGAATATCCCAACAATGTCAGCAATGTTCCATAGAGCAAAACTATTGCCAGCTCTGCGAAGGAAGGCGTGAGCCGAAAGGCCATTGGTGCGTTTCCATACCGCATAACAATGAAGCTCAAGAGCACACAGACAAAATCGGCCAGCATGCTCGCGGTTTCCCGCAAGCCTCGATCGTGAAAGATAATCCTCGGCAGCAAGAGCTCCGCCAGGACGCCACGAACGTCCCAGTGATGCGGCGAGCGAACCGAAGCTTGTCCTCTGCCAATCCAAAATCTTCCATCCCGATCGATCGACTGCGCTTTTTGTAGAGAGACGTTCGGAGCCACCAGATTCGGAGCCACGGCAATTCCGTGGCTGGAGGTTCCAAGCTTGATTCTGGCGGGAGAAGACATTTCAGATCAGTTCCACTTCATGTCCGGCAGTCTTGATGGAAATCGAGCGCTGAATGGGAAAGTTTCTACTCCCTGACTCTTCAACAACGCCGACGCTTTTCTCTCCGAGCGATACCGGGTTTGGATGGCGTACCACTTTTCCGATGCGAGAGTTTGCGGCTCCAACTTCGCTGGGATAATCATCGAACTAAACTCTCTTGTCGAATAAAGCTCTGCCATTTGAGTCCCAAAACACATTTTCAATATGTCATCCTGAGCGCAGTGATTGCTTCGCGAAGCGAAAGCAATCACGGAGTCGAAGGACCCCTGCATTGGCTCAACGCCGTCGTACACTGAATTCTTACAGCTTGCGATAAATCCCTTCAGGAATCGGAAACGTCCGCTCATTCAGCACTACCCCCAGCAGCCGTGCGTTCGCGGCATAAAGCGTTTCTTTCGCCTTTTGCGCAGCCGCGCGCCGGGTCGAATTAGCATCCAGCACCAACACCACCCCATCGCAGAGATGACCCAGCAAAGCAGCCTGACCGGACCCGCCCGCCGGCGGACCACACAGCACCGCGTAATCGAAATCGAGACGCAGTTCAGCCACTCTTCCCGACAGCGGCTCCGTCGAAAAGCCAGATCCATTTCCTTCCGCGAAGATATCCGTAGGCGCTATCCACAAGTTATTGGATAGCCGTCTTGACGCATCGCGGAGAGAACCGAACTTTTCGGTTTTAATCGGCCGCGTGGTTTCTGTTTTGTTCACTACTACGCTTGTGCCTCGCTGGGAATTTGATTGCACCACGCATACGCTGCCCGAAACCTGCTCGGAAAGCACCTGCCCCACCTGCATGCAGATCGTTGCCACATCCGTGTCGAAGTCCACAGCAGTGAAGACGACTTGCCTGGCTGGCTTCGGGCGCCCGGGGAGGAATATGTGATTCACCAGAGAATGGATTTGTTCCTCACCGAAGCGAATCGGGTCCCAACTCACGCGATCGTGATCGAACGATAGATCCGGCTGCCAGGTTCGAGGTACGAAAACCTCAGGCTCCGCCGTCGCCTGCAACCGATCAAACAATGTGCTCATGTTTCTCCTTATTCTTAACTAGCTATTTCGGCTGGGTAACGACGCCAGTACCGGAGATCCCAAATAGGCAATCACTTCATCCGGCGTTCGAAACGCCGGGTCCAGGTAATCGGCGGCGAACGCCAGTCCCGTACTCGCCGTTCCCGCCAACACAAAACTGGACAATCCGAAAGTTAGAATGGACCACTTTGGTAGCGCCGGCACTGTAGGCTGTTCCGCGATCGCTACATTGAGGATGCCTCCCTGGTCCATCGCATCCCCAATTCTTGCCTCTTCCCGTTTGTTCGCGTACATCAGATATTTAGCCTCGGCTGCCTTGAGTGTCCCCAGCAATTCATCCTGCTGGATGGCATGGTCTCCCAACTCCTGCGCCGTTTTGCGGTAACTGCTCAGCAAAGTGTTGGTTGCCCCGGCGCGCGCGGTGAGCGTAGTCAAGTCAACTTCGGCCTTGATTAATTCCGCCGCAGCCCACTGATGGTCAGGGTTCTGGTCCACAGTTGTCTGCAGTACGGGCGTCCGGTCCTGGGCTGCAATGGATGCTTTGGTCTGCGCGATCTGCTGCTCAATTTCCTGGACTAAGCGATAAGAAGGTTCAAACTTCGCGAGCAGTTCCGTTCGTTTAAGTTCCAGATCCAGCAGTTTGGCCTTCATGTTTTCCAGCAGTTCCATGTTGTCCGAGCTTCGTACCTGGGTGGTGGTTCGTTCGGGCAAAACTTGCAACTTCGATAGCAACGCGCGAATACGTTGTTCCGTCTCGACAATAGACACTTTTGTCGCCCGATCGTTCGCATCCGTCTCCAGCAGCTTTTGTAACGTCGCATCCCGTTCCAAATCGGCGGCCACGATTCCCTGATCGTGCGAGAACTCCATAAGGCGCGACTGAGCGTTCTCTAGCCCACGACGCGCGTCCACCATCTGTTGCTCAAAAAAGGCCAACTGCCCAGGCGTCCGATGTACCCGCAAATGCCGGTCAAGATAAGCCTGCGCAAGGCAGCGCAAAACTCTCTCCGCTTGCACTGGGTTCGAAGACGCATAGCTCACCGTGATCAAAGTCGATTTCCGCACTGGCTCAACCTCCAATTTCCGGCCTAGGGTGCGTACTTCGCGCGCCAACCGTTCATCCGGATTCTCACCGGTTAGTTCTCGAATCCACGATTCGTTGTCGGAGATAATCCCTGAAGTCTTCACCACTGTTTCCAGAGTGTTCTGGTCATGAAGCAGTTCAACTTCGGAATTCAAAGCCTCTTCGGTAATTTCTTCGTGGTCCAACAATGGCGTTTGAGTCGGTGTAGGCGTCATCACTGGATCAACGCGTGCCCGCCGAACAAGCACTTTCATTTCCGCTTCATACGATGGCGCAAGCCACCTGTAGAACATGCCCCCGACAAAAATCACAACGAACGAAACCACCACCAATCGGCGCTGCCGAAACAGCAAGCTCACCACATCACGCAAAGTGAGCGAGGGCGTTCGCAAGCTCCTGGGAACGATCGTCAGTTCTTCTGCCATAGAAATTGTCTCTGTCATTCGAGCGAGGAGTCGAAAGACCCTACATTCATCCCTGCCCTAAGTGCCAGGGTTGTTTAAAACTGAGGCAAACTCATATACGTGCCCATGCTCGAAGTCGGCAAATATCTCCGTATCTTGGAAATCGCATTCTGCGGTACAAACACCAGATCGCCGGACTTCAAGTGCATATCCTCTTTAAGGTCCCGCGATTTCAGCATGGATTTCACATCCAGCAAATGCGACTCAACCATGCCATCCGACACTCGTCGAAAAAGTACAACCTGAGAATGCCTGGCCGCTTCATTGAACCCGCCGGCAATAGCAACCGCCTCGGTCACGGTGATGTCGGCCCGCAATTCATATTTCCCAGGACGTACAATCTGCCCTGTAGCGATGAAGTAAGGTTTGTCGAAATCCTTGAGCGCGATGGTCACTTCCGGATCGTGCAGCGTGGACGAATACGCTTCGCGCAACGTTTCTCGCAATGCCGGGACGGTCGTCCCTTCCACGTAAATCTGCTCGACGCCCTTGAGCGTGATAAAACCATCCGGCTGCACGCTGACGTTCTGGTCGAACTCGGGGGCGAACGTAAAACTGATCGCAACTACATCGCTCTTCCTTAACCGGTATAGCGGACGGCGCTCGCCCGTCACGGCCGGACTCGATGGAACATCCTTTAAAACGCCGTCCGCTGAACCGGATCTTGTGGAGTCAGCCGCAGCCACAGAACCTACAGAGACCCCGGTCTGAGAATCCTGGGCCACGGCCACCACCAAAACCTGCTGCCCCAGGCAACAGGCAAGAGCAAAAACTCCAAATGTCATTCCGCACTTCATTTTCTTCACACCCTAGCCTCAACTCATTCGCTTGGGACTCTTGCAAAATATCTTCGAGCGCCAAACTCGACAAGACGTGGAAGGTGCTATCCACAAAAGTAGCTAGTCCGCGGATTGACTTTTGAATTCCTAAGACATGGAAGTTTGAGGCCACTCTGCGCGCTGATCGTGGGAAGGACCGGTTGACTGTCGTACCGCTCTGCAATCCGGGTGAGGATACTTTGGTAGGGTCTACGAAAGTAGACTTGAAAGAACCATCGGGCTTTCGGAACAATTTGGCCCATTTGAAGCAGAACCGATGTTTCCGCTGTTGCAACAATGGTTTGCGGGGAAGTGCAAAATCGGGAATAGTGACTTCGAATCCGCTTCCGGTCGAGTTTTCCACACCCGTCTGTCCCATCGACATGTCGAGATGTCACAACGCTTTTCGGACGCCAGCCCTTATCATTCAGAAACTTCGTCGACCAAAAGTCGTGCCTTGAAGTCCCATGAAATCGCAACGTTCTCATCTAGCCGGGCCCGTCGGTGTGCTTGTCGCCGACTCCAATCGAATGCAAAGCAAGCTTCTGGTCAACGCCCTTCGGCGCCGGCCCGAGTTTCAGACGGTTTCCTGCGACATGGAAATCGAAGCTGTCCTGGCCACGGTTGCCGCTTCCCAGCCGCAGGTCGCGATCATGAATATCGATCATCCTCGCGACAGTTGGGAGAACATGTCGGTGGTGCGCCGTCTGCATCTGGCAAATCCGAAGATAGCCAAGATTTTGCTGGTCGATGGTTCCGACCGGCAAGTCGTCGCCAACGCCTTTCGTTCCGGAGCCAAAGGCTTATTCAGTTTTTCCTCAGATTCTTTTCGCCAGCTCTGCCGCTGTATCCAGAGCGTGCATCAAGGACAAGTTTGGGCCAACAGCGAACAGTTGCAATATCTGCTCGAAGTAGTGACGCAGGTCCCGTCCCTGCGCATGATGAATGCTCGCGGGGCTAAACTGCTTACCCCGCGCGAGGAGCAAATCGTCGCCCTCGTTGCCGACGGATTAAGCAATCGCCAGGTCGCCCGCGAACTCAGCCTCAGCGAGCACACCGTAAAAAAATATCTCTTTCGCATTTTCGATAAGTTAGGAATCTCCAGCCGCGTCGAATTGGTTCTATATGCGGTCAGCCACGGCGGTCATCGCGAAGCCGAATGGGTAGCCGGCGGCGGCATCTAAAGGTTTCGAATCCAGCTAAAATCCCCCATAAGATTCTCCGTCATCCTGAGCGCAGAAAGATGTTCACGAAGTGAACATCTTTCGAAGTCGAAGGACCCCTACGCGCTCCACGAAAGCGTCTCCTATTGGGTCTAAAAATCAACACTCGCAACAAACGCCCCAACCTGTCTACAATATCTTTTCGCATGGCAAACACCATCAACGCCGCCACCAAGCCCCGCCGCGGGACGGTCATCGCCTCCGGCCTGCTCTGTGGAGTCCTGGCGCTGGTCGTGATCTACACCAAGCGCAACGCGTTTTATAGTCTGCGTGCGGTAGTGGTAGTCGCCGCCATCGGATTCGCCGCTGTCCTCCTTCAACTATGGCTTCGCAATCGTGAGAAGACGCCGGTGGTGCATCCGCCAATCTGGTTGAACGCTTTGGGAATTCTGTTTGCTCTCGCAGCATTGTTCGCCGACGCACTAAAGCTCAGCCCGCAAGCATCGCAGTTCATGGCGCTCGGCGCGGTGGGAAGTTTCGCTGTCAGTGGCGCGCTCATCCTGGATATCTTTCGTAAAGATCGCATCGCCTCCAAATAAATTCTTCAGACTCTATGACCGATTTTCAAGACGACGAAAAAGAAGCGGCCGCCCACGCCAGCCTGCAATTCATTCACGACGGCCAGATCGTAGGCCTGGGCACCGGCACCACCGCGAGCCATGCGGTGCGCTTGTTGGGAGCAGGAGTCAAAGCCGGACTGAAAATTCGCGGCGTGCCGACCTCCTCTGCGACCAAAGCACTCGCCGAAAGTCTGGGCATTCCTCTACTCACCCTCGACGATGTCCAACAGATCGACGTCACCATCGACGGCGCCGACGAAATCGATCCCCAACTCAACCTGATCAAAGGCGGCGGCGGCGCGCTGCTGCGGGAAAAAATCATCGCGTCCGCTTCAAAACAGATGATCGTCCTGGGCGACTCGAGCAAGCAGGTGACGATGCTGGGAAAATTTCCGCTGCCCGTCGAGGTCATCCCCTTCGCGCAAGTGTGGCTGGAAAGAAAGATCAGCGCGTTGGGCGCCTCGGTCAAGTTGCGCGTGGACGCTTCCGGTAAACCCTTTATCACCGACGAAGGCCATCACATCCTCGACTGCTCCTTCGGCCAAATCCCCGACCCGCCATCGCTGGCGCGCCAGCTTAGCGACATGCCCGGCGTGGTCGAACACGGCCTGTTCATCCACATCGCCAGCGTGGCCCTGATTGCCAAAAACGGCAACGTCCTGGCCCTCCGCCGCTGACTCAAAACCAGCTTGCAAAATGGAGAAGTGTTCCACGGGGAACATTGTGTCTAGACGGAATTGTATGTACAGAAATAGGGAAGTGCGTTGCTTTGAGGGGATTAGTGAAAATTCCAGTTTCGGGAATTGGCGCCCGGCCCGGCTCCCGAGGGGTCCATTCAAGCTCGCTTGGGCGAGGCTTTTCGGGATGCCGGTTTCAATGAGATGACCTAAATCCAAAGAGGGAAGCGTTCGTGGTGGCCGACCCTTTCATCCGAAAAACAAATGAGGCTGC
>DATBAX010000489.1:0-5632 GCA_036271275.1 Terriglobales bacterium | reverse complement strand
CGCTGCGCAGTTTATTGCCGCCATGGAAGCACACTTTACTCCACGCACGCGCATGCTGTGGCTGTGTAATCCGCACAATCCGCTCGGCGTGGTGTATTCACGGGAGTGGCAACAACACGTGGCAGAATGGGCCATCAGCCGCGGGCTGCGCATTGTTTCCGATGAAATATGGTCAGACATTGTTTATACGCCGCACCGCCACGTGAGCCTTGCCTCTATCTCACAGGAAATTGCGCAGAAGACCGTGACTGTTTACGGCTTCTCCAAAAATTTTGCTCTGGCTGGGCTCCGCGTAGGCTGCGTGATTTGCCCTGACGCCAAATGGAAAAAAGAAATTGTCGCCGCATCCGACGCAGAAAGCACAGTCTATGGAGTCTCAGTGCTTTCGCAGGTAGCCGTGATTGCCGCGCTCAATGACGGCCGCGAATGGCTTGCTGAATTTGTGCAGCACTTGCAAGCCCAGCGTGATTACGTGGTGGATCGACTGGCGGCGTGGCCGGGCGTGACCGTAAATCCGCCGCAGGGCACCTATGTCATATTTCCTGACGTACGCAGTTTGAGTCACGATTCTGAGCATCTGTGCCAGCAGCTTCGCGATCAAGCCCGCGTGGCATTGGTTCCCGGTGCGCCGCGCTGGTTTGGCCCTGGCGCCAGCGGACATCTACGTATATGCTTTGCCACATCGCGCCGCATTTTGCAGGAGGCCTTTGACCGCCTGGAGCCTGTGGTCGAGCAGCTGGCAAGCCACCGCGATCAACTTCCGAAAGTGGCCCTGGCCTGAATCCGCGATTTTGCAACGATGGTGCAAATGAATGTGCGTTTACTCTGTGCCGCTCTTAGGTTGCTCTGCTTCCTGAATGGAAACTGATTTTACATTCACGAATTCGCGAATGCCATGGTGACTCAGCTCGCGCCCGTAGCCTGAATGCTTCACACCGCCAAACGGAATGCGCGCATCTGAAGCCACCATACCATTGATGAACGCCTGTCCCGCCTCAATTTCATTGATGAACAGATCGCGCTCGGCTGGATCATTCGTCCAGGCGGATGCTCCCAGTCCAAAGATAGAGTCATTCGCAATCTCAACGGCATGCGCCATATCTTTGGCGCGATAGAGTGATGCCACCGGGCCAAACAGTTCGTCATCCTGTGCAGGCGATCCCTTGGGAATATCCGCCAGAACGGTGGGCGCAAAGAAATTGCCTTTGCGATCAAGACGTTTACCTCCCAGCAAAACGCGCGCACCCATGGTAACCGTTTTGTTTACCTGCTCCTCCAGCCCTTTCAATACATCTTCAGTGGCCAGCGGCCCCACGTCAGTATCTTTCTCCATGGGATCGCCCACTTTAAGGGACGCCATGCGTGCTACAAACTTTTTCTCGAATTGATCTGCAATCTTCTCATGAACAATAAACCGCTTTGCCGCGATACAAGATTGCCCGTTGTTGATGGCACGCGCCTGCACAGCAGTTTCCACCGCTTTCTCAAAATCCGCGCTGGGCATCACGATAAACGGATCACTCCCACCCAGTTCCAGAACAGTTTTCTTAAGCGCTTTGCCGGCGGCAGTTGCTACACTGCTGCCTGCACCCACGCTGCCAGTGAGCGTAACGGCGGCAATGCGGCGGTCTTCAATTATTTTGTTCACGCGGTCAGAGCCGATCAGCAATGTCTGAAAAACGCCCTCAGCAAAACCGGCGCGCCGAAAAATATCTTCAATCGCCAGTGCGCACTGCGGGACGTTGGAAGCGTGCTTGAGCAGGCCCACGTTGCCGGCCATCAGGGCAGGCGCGGCAAAGCGAAATACCTGCCAGAAAGGAAAATTCCACGGCATCACAGCCAGCACAGGGCCGATGGGCTGATAGCGTACAAAGCTTTTCGTGGCATTGGTCCTGGCTGGTTCGTCGGCCAGAAACCTTTCTGCGTTCTCGGCATAAAAGCGGCAACCGGTTGCGCTCTTTTCAGCTTCCTGAATGGCAGACTTCAGCGTCTTACCCATCTCCTCGGTCATCAGCCTACCCAGCGTTTCTTTTTCCTTTTCCAGGATTTCCGCCGCGCGCAGCATCATGGCGGCACGCCGGGCAAACGGAACTTTGCGATGCTCACGAAATGTAGCCGCAGCAAGCGCCAGCTTGTTCTCTACCGCTTCATCTGAGTGCTGCTCAAATTCGCGCAACAATTCACCGGTCAGCGGGCTCACGCTGGCGACAGTACGGCGCGGTAGCTCAACCACTTTTTGTGTGCTCATCACCAAATCTCCTGCTATTAACTTTACTTCTTTTTGGATGCCCTCGGCTCGAAGGGCGAATCCAGCAGCCTGGACAAAATCTTGAGCTGTGGAAAGGCTTGGGCACTGCTGCCGATGGCGGCAGACAGTAAACAGCAAGTCATCGTACAATAATGAGGAGAGCTCGCTCCAGCGGAGAGGTGTGTGAGCGGTTGAAACAGGTGGTCTTGAAAACCACTGTGCCTTAACGGGTACCGGGGGTTCGAATCCCTCCCTCTCCGCCAGATACCTTATTTTTCTTGTAGTTGGCGATGTTCCTGTCTATACTACTGTCTGTAGAATGCAATGCAGACAGGAACATTGAGATGCCCAAAAAACAGAAACACAAAGGCTATTCCTGCCGGGTCAACATCCTCAAGTATGTCAAGATTGGGGACAAATGGCGCTTCGCGCCTGCTCAGACGCAAAACAATAAATTGAAACTCGATTGGGTGCGCGTGAACGGCAAGCCTGAACATCACGCGGAAGGAACCTATTACATTGAATGGTATCAGGACGGGAGCCGGCGCCGGCAGAGCATCCAGGATTCAGGCGCAGTGCTGGAGCAAGCGCGCCGCAAGGCGATTGAGCTTGATGCCAGCAAAGCTGGGATTGAGATCACCGAAAATGAAGCAGGCGAGCGCATCCGCATTGACGATGCCGTGTTGTCGTATCTCAAAGAGATTGAGCCGCCACAGCGTGAGCCGAGAACGCACAAGGCCTACAAACACTGCCTGGAGTTATTCGTACACAACTGCCGTAAGACTTATCTGCACGATGTCACGCGCGAAGATCTTTTGCACTTTGTCCGGAAACTCTACGACCTAGGTTGCGGACCCCGCACGGCATACAATCGAGCGGTCATCGTCTCCCAGTTGCTAAAGCTGAACGGTATTTCCGGATTGCTGCACAAACGGGACTGGCCCAAGTACGTCGATCCGATCCGATCAATTTATGAACCAGAAGAGTTAAGCGGACTGTTCACAGCTTGCAAGGCTGAAGAGAAAACATTATTTCTGTTCTATCTTCTGACTGGAATGCGGGACAAGGAAGTCCGGCATTGCACATGGCGCGATATCGATTCTCGAAATCATGTCGTCCGGGTGACGGCCAAGACGAAGTGGGGATTTAAGCCAAAGAACAAGGAAGAACGTGAGATCCCAATTCCCGCCTCGCTCGTTGCTGAATTGAAAGCGCACAAGGAGCGCCAAAGCAAGACCAATCCAAACAACCTCGTGTTTCCGGCTTCTACGGGCGAACCGGACAAGAAGCAGGAGTGGAAGTTAAAACGGATTGCTTACAGAGCCGGCCTGAACTGCGGTCGCTGCACTTCCCGGCACGGCAATAAATGCGCCGAGGGCGAGTTTTGCTCTAACTGGTTCTTACACAAATTCCGTCACACGTTCGCTACGCGGAACTTGCAGGACTATGTCTGCGACATCCGCACGTTGCAGTTGTGGCTCGGACACAGTGACCTCGCTTCGACCATGGTATATCTCAAAGCGGTGCGTAATAAAGATGTTGCAGCGCGTATTGACGGCAGTGAATTGGCCGCATTTGCCCGAACAATTCCATCTGTGGAGCTTCAACCTGAGGGTTGAAGCTTGTGGTGTCCCGAATGTCTAGTCAGGTTGGCAGCAAGGCGAAGGACGACAGGTGCTTGAATGTATTAGAGTTATGGCCGTCCCACGGAGCTATATCATCAAGCGCTGAGTTCCCGTAAAATGGGAACTTAGCGTGTTACTGTATAGTCATGAAACGAGAGACAATCCGTTTGCCGGCTTCACGCGCGCGGCTTGCTTCAGTGCTCCGCGCCGCTAAGGAAGTCGTGTCTGTCGATATTACGACAAAGAACCTTGGTATCGAGAGGCGCGAAGCCGCAAAGCTTCTGTCACGCTGGAGAGAGCAAGGCTGGCTGCGGAGGATCGGGCATGGACTTTATGTTCCGGTGCCCCTAGATTTGGCTGGCAGCGAACAGGTCGTCGCAGATCCGTGGGTGCTTGTTCCTACGCTCTTTGGTGAATGCTACATCGGCGGCTGGAGTGCCGCTCATCATTGGGAACTCACCGAGCAGCTCTTCAATGAGACGCTCGTGTTTACTACGCGCCGTGTCACCCTGAACCATGTGACCGCGCAGGGTGCCGTATTCCTATTACATAACATAAAACCGAAACGCCTGTTCGGATTGAAAACTCTGTGGCGCGGCTCCGCCAAGGTCTCGATCTCGGATCCCGCGCGCACGCTTGTCGATATGATGGCTACACCAGAGGTAGGGGGTGGCATCGATCACGTTGCGGATTGCCTGAGTAACTATTTCGGAGGCAAGACGGCTGATCGCGCGCTCTTAATCCGTCACGCGGAGCAGTTCGACAATGGAGCTGTCTTCAAGCGCCTCGGTTTTCTTGCCGCCACGCGACTTGGTGACAAAAAACTCGCGGATGAATGCCGTGCGCGGATGACGCACGGTTATGCCAAACTCGATCCGGCGCTGCGCACCAAGAAGCTGGTCACTGCCTGGCGGCTGTGGGTGCCGGAGACATGGAAAGGCGCGGCCTCGTGATCGACAAACGCGAAATCCTCGAAGCCGCGTCATCGTTTTCGCTGTTGCCCAATGTCGTCGAGAAAGATTACGTCCTGGGTTGGATACTTGGCGGCATCAACGCGCATGAAGAGCTCGCGGAAAGCTGGGTCTTCAAGGGCGGCACCTGTCTCAAGAAGTGTTACTTCGAGACTTACCGTTTCTCAGAGGATCTGGATTTTAGCCTGCGCGATGAAGACCATCTCGACGAAGAATTCCTGAAGTCGATATTCGAGGAAGTCATTGCGTGGGTTACGGAACAATCAGGATTGAACATTGCTTCCGACCAGCTTGAATTCGAAATCTACGACAACCCGCGCGGCAAACCAAACAGCCAGGGAAAGATCGCTTATCGCGGCCCCGTTTCTCCGACATCGGGCGGCTGGCCTAAGATTAAGCTTGACCTGACGGCAGACGAGCGGTTAGTGCTTCCCTCCGTTCGCCGCGAAGTGTTTCATCCGTACAGCGACAAGCCTGAGGGAGGCATCTGGGCGAACTGCTATGCCTACGAAGAAGCCTTTGGTGAAAAGTTGCGCGCGCTTGGAGAGCGGACGCGGCCACGCGATCTCTACGACGTGGTGAACCTCTATCGGCACACGGACAGCCGGCCTACGGCCGCGGTGCTGCTCGACGTGCTCCGGCAGAAATGCGATTACAAGGCAATCCCGGTGCCCACCTTCGCATCGCTGATGCCGCATCGCCAGGCGCTTGAGGCGATGTGGTCCGACATGCTCTCACACCAGCTTCCGGTGCTTCCTCCGCTTAATGATTTCTGGGACGCGCTTCCG
>DATBAX010000488.1:0-7131 GCA_036271275.1 Terriglobales bacterium | reverse complement strand
TAAGCCGGCACCTCGGATTTTCGAGACATGCCCACATAGATAGCGAACATCCCAAACAGGGCGATCCCGTATGGCAGGCGCGCCCAGCCATGCGCCAGCCAGACCCCAAGAAACGGCCCCAGATTCAAAAATGCCAGCCCCACGAAGCTGATCACGGTTCGCCACCACTGGAATGACAGGATTGCAAAAAAGTTTTTAGTGAGATTGTTTACGACGCCCATCGCGCCCCGAGCCCAGCGCAACGAAATCAAATCTTCGCCAAACACATTGCGCTGGGAAAAACCGGACTGCTTCACCACTTTTCCCAGTTTCATGTCGTCGAGCACTTCCATACGCAGGCGTTCGTAGGTTCCAACTTGCTCGTAAACACTTCGGCGCACCATGTTGAAAGCGCCCACGCCCATATGATCTTTGCTTTTTGGATCGGCTACTTTCCAGGGCCGATGTCCGAACACAAAAAGCGTTTGGAAGAAAGCAATCATCATCTTTTCGCCTGGCTGTTTCATGATCATCTGGGGAAACAGAACGATGTGATCCGCACGCTCGGATTCTGCATAAGCCAGCGCTCGGCGAACGGAATCGGGCTTGAACAGGACATCCGCGTCGGTGAACAGTAACCAGTCTCCGGACGCTTGCTTACCGGCGGTCCACATGGCGTGGGTTTTCCCCATCCAACCGGGGGGCAACTCCGTGATGTGAATAATTTTGAGTTTTTCATCTACAGCAACCCGATCCATGACCTCGCCGGTCTGGTCAGTCGAGCGATCGTTTATTGCGATCACTTCATAGTTGTCGTAGTCGAGTGCAAGTAATTGGGTGAGAGTCTGCGCGATGTCGTCCTGCTCGTTGCGGGCGGGAACGATAATACTGACGCGGGGGTTGCCGGTGATCTGTTCGAGATTCCATTCCGGCCGTGAAATATCGGCAACTTTCGGCATGCCGATCGCGGCGTCAATAATGCGAGAGATCCATGCCAGAGCCAGAATGCATCCAGCAATCCAGTGAAAAATACTCATCCGCCGGTTGCCTTGACCTGTTGTGGTACTGGTGGTTCAAGAACAACTGCGGGCGCGAATCGCATCCCGTAAAAAAGCACGGCAGAAGACACACCCATCGCGATTACCGGAAGAATGAAAGCGGATTGCAGAGAGTGATGGTCCGCGACATATCCCATTAACGTTGGCGAGGGTACATCGCCCAAGAGATGGAAGATGAAAATATTGAGCGCGATCGCGGTCGCCCGGATGTGTACTCCAACTGAGTTGACCAGCGCTGCGTTGAGTGGCGAAGTGTTCAATAAAAGCAGGAAAGCCGCCAAACCGATGGCTGGCAGCATGATCCATCCCTGATAAAACAAAGCCACGATCATTACCGGGACGCCGAGGCCCATGCTGACCGCGGAAACAAAATAATACGATCCCTTCATGCGGGGAAGCAGCAGATCTCCCAGCCAGCCTCCGATCAGGGACGCAAGAATACCGGCGACCACCACAATAATTCCAAACTTGAAGTTGGCCGCTTCCAGGGTATAGCCGCGCGCGCGGGACAGAAAAGTTGGCATCCAGACTTGTATGCCGCCGAGCGAGAACGTCCCCGCCGCCATGCCCAAAGTGACGGTCAAGAATGCAGGATTTGCCACCAACCCCTTTACCGTTCCTCGTTCAGGACTCTCCTTTACCGAGTCGTGCAGCCCACGTGGCGGTTCCGGGATGAACCAAATCGCCAAGGCCAGCAGGAAGCCAGGAAATGCTGCGATATAAAACGGAAATCGCCATCCGTGGGACGCGCCCAAGCTGCCTCCCAGCAGATAACCTGCAGCCGTGCCGACCGGAATGGCGAGATAAAACACCCCAAAAATGCGGCCGCGCTGCCTCTCAGGAAACAAGTCAGCCACAAAAGTGGGGGCGATGATCACGAAGGTCGCTTCCCCAATTCCGACTAGCGTGTGGCGAACTAGCAGTTCCCAGTAGGTATGGGTGACGGCGCTGAGCAAGGTGAGCGCACTCCAGAAGATTGCGCCCAACATAATGATCGCTTTACGCGAATAACGGTCAGCCAGCGGTCCCGCAAACGGCGCGGCAATCATGTAAAACCACAGAAAAGCGCTGGTGAGATAGCCTACTTGCGTATAACTGAGATGGAATTCCGCCTGAACCAGGGGCTGAACAGCAAACAGCACAGAACGGTCAATGTAGTTCAGTAGGTTCAGCGACGTAAGCAGGAAAAGCGCGGTCCAAGGATAGAGTTTCTGAGGCACTTGGCGAAAATATAACACGCTGCGGGCAGCATTTAAGAGTGAACGTCGGGACTCGTGCTGCGGAACCCAGAGAGATTTTGCTTGTTATGGCCAAAGCAAGGCTTAAACCACCAAGGTTACGAAGGTTCACAAAGGAATTCCTTCGTGTATCTTCGTGACCTTGGTGGTTCAAGCTCTTGCTTCGCACACCGATGCAAGCAATTCCCTGATACAAGCCTTCTGCAAACTACTTCCCGCGCTTCCCTCTCGGACGCGGCCACTGCGCCACCACCACCGTCGAAATCCCGCCACGCGGACGAAAGTCGCCTTTTACCTCCGCCCACACCGGACGCGCCCATCGCACCACATCCTCCAACACCTGATTCACAATGTTTTCCTGAAAAATCCCCAGATTGCGATAAGACTGGAGATACTCTTTCAGCGACTTTAACTCCAGGCAATTTTTGTTCGGCACATAGCGAATGGTCAAAACACCAAAATCCGGTAGCCCGGTTTTCGGACACACTGAAGTAAACTCCGGATCGTCTACGACGATTTCGTATCCCGGAAACTGATTTGGCCAGGTCTCAATCTCGGGAAACTTGGCCTCAAGTCCTGCCTTGGCATGGTCGGGAGTATAGCGTGGCTGTTTAGGCATCCTTTCATTGTAACCAGACACGAGGAAAATCCGCCAAGTCGTTCAAGAAATTGAGCTTTCCATGCCACTGCCAGCATCGAATAGGTTAAGGCCCGTTCCCGTAGAACGGGGTGGACAAGTGGTACATTATTTTGTCCAGCTATCAACATGGCCTCTACCACCGTCAATACCGGGTTTTGGGCGCGGCGCAGATGGATCCTATGGATCGTCGGCGTGATCGCCGCGATCGTGTTGCTGGCGTCTTTTCGCCTGCACGACGATCCCGTGCCGATACGATCCGCGACAGTTGTCCGCAATACGATTCGAAGCGTAGTTGCCACCAATGGCAAAGTGGAACCTCTGCAAAGTTTTGAAGCCCATGCTCCGGTCGGGACCACGGTAAAGAAACTGTTGGTCAAGGAAGGCGATCACGTTAAAAAAGGTCAGTTGCTGGTCCAACTGGACGATGCCGAAGCCCGCAATCAGGCCGCACGAGCACTTGGTCAGATGCGGACGTCTGAAGCCGATATCAGCGCGATTCAGAGCGGCGGCAATCAGGAAGAAATCCTGACTTTGGACAGCGATCTAGTGAAGGCCACTACGGCGCGCGCGGCTGCGCAACGAAATGTGGACGCGCTTCATCGGTTGCAACAAAGTGGCGCCGCGTCTCCCGGCGAAGTAAAGACCGCCGAAGATCAATTGTCACGTAGCGACGCGGATTTCAAACTGCTCCAGCAAAAGCAGAAAGACCGTTATTCCAAGCCAGAGATTGCCCGCGTCGAAGCTCAGAAGGAAGTAGCGCAAAGTGCCTACGCAGCCGCGGAGGACACGCTGAGTCAACTCAATATTCGCGCTCCCTTCGACGGTGTGGTCTATTCCCTGCCACTCCATCAGGGAAATTACGTGAACCCTGGCGATCTGGTTTTACAGGAAGCGGACCTCTCGAAAATTCTGGTTCGCGCTTTCGTGGACGAACCTGACGTCGCCCGCCTCGCCCCTGGCGATGAGATTGAAGTTACGTGGGATGCCATCCCAGGGCGCACATGGAACGGGACCCTGAGCGTGGTGCCTTCAACGGTCAAGCTTCACGGAGCACGCAACGTGGGAGAAACTACGTGCGTCGTCGACAACAAAGACTTCAAGTTATTGCCCAATATCAATGTGGGAGTCACCATCGTCACTGCCAAGCACAGCGATGCGTTGACAGTTCCTCGCGAGGCTATCCGCCAGGACAATGGTAAGTCCTACGTTTTCCAGGTGGTCAATGACGAACTGCAACGTCATGAAGTGGCGACTTCCATTTTCAATCTCACCGAAGTGGAAGTGACCAACGGAGTTTCAGAACACGCCGTCCTCGCACTGAATTCCATCAACTCGAAACCGTTGCACAACGGCCTGGCCGTAAAGGTGGTTCATTGATCAAGCCGTTAACATCAATAACGATATTTTTGATATGGATGACGCTGGTAACAGCAATTGCCGTCGCGGACGATTCCGCTCCATCCCTGCTTGCCCAGGGACGAGTCGACGACGCGATCACAAATTTGCGAGGGCAAATCAGCAGCTCTCCCAACGATCCTGAAGCCCACAATCTGCTTTGCCGGGCTTATTACACTTTGGGCGAATGGGACAGCGGAATTTCAAATTGCGAACGCGCTGTTTCCCTTGACCCCAACAACAGCCGGTATCACTTATGGCTCGGCCGGGTGTACGGCGAGAAGGCAGACAAAGCAAATTTCATGACTGCGGCCGGTCTGGCCAAAAAAGTCCACACCGAGTTTGAAACCGCCGTACAACTGAACCCAAACAACGTGGATGCCCGCACCGATCTTGCGGAGTTTTATCTCGAAGCTCCAGGAATCGTAGGCGGAGGGCGCGACAAGGCTGAAGCGCAAGCGCAAACTCTGGCGCGGATCGATCCCGCGAAAGCCCATTGGGTAAACGCCAGGATTGACGAAAAGAAAAAAGACCTCGCAGGAGCTGAAAAAGAATATCGCGCGGCGATTGAATCCAGTCACGGCAGTGCCAGCGCGTGGTTGCATCTGGCCCAGTTTTACAAGCACTCCAGCCGCCTGGATGAAATGGATGACGCCCTCCGCCATGTGGCCTCAGCCCCACTTGATCAAGCGGATGTTCTGGTCGACGCGGCCCATCTTTTGCTTGATACCAATCGAGATCTTCCTGAGGCAAACAAATTGCTGCGCCGCTATGTCTCGTCGGCGTCCACCGTGGAACAGGCGCCTGCCTTCAAGGCACACTATTTGTTGGGGACCGTGCTGGAAAAACAGGGGGACAAGCAGGCTGCGGCGCAGGAGTATCGTACGTCTCTTAACCTGGCCAGGAGTTTCTCGGTTGCCCAGGAAGCATTGAATCGTGTCAACCGCTAGTTTCCGACTTCTCTCCAAAAAGGTGACGTGATGAATGGACTTCTGCGTTGTGTACGCCTGCCCATCCCATTGCTGGCTGTCTTGTTTATTTTTTCCGCGGTCGTCAATCTTTTCTCCGAGCCAATCCCACTCAAGCGTGCCGTAGAATTGGCCCTCAAGCACAGCACTCTTGTCGGCGCCGCCAACGCCGAAGAGCAGCGCGCTTTATCGAGCTATCTGGAAGCCCGCGATCAATACCTGCCACAAGTGGCCATCGGTTCGGGTCTGGGCAAAACCTGGGGATATCCCTTAAGCCTGGAAGGTTCGGCGCCATCGATCGTAAACTTTACCAGTCAGTCTTCCCTGGTCAATCCTGCATTGAGAGATTACGTGCGCTCGGCGAAAACTGAATGGCAAGCCAGCACGATTCAATCCAAAGACCAGCGCGATCAGGTTATCCAGGAAACCGTTTTAAGCTATGCCGAATTATCCAAGTGGGAAAATCTGCTGACGCACTTGCTGGACGAGCGATCGCAGGCGTCAAAAATGGAACAGATCGTAAATCAGCGAATTCAGGAAGGCGTGGACAATCCTCTTCTTCGGACGCAAGCAAAGTTAACCACAGCCCGAGCCCGGCTGCGCATCGCACAGGCGCAGGGTGCAATTGACGTCCTTAGAAACCGGCTTTCACAGTTGAGCGGACTGCCGGCGGCATCCATCGAGACTGTAGCTGACTCCATGCCGGCGTTGCCAGAGGTCAAGCGCGAAGACGATCTTGAAGGCAAGGCCGAGCAAAACAGTCTGGCGGTTCAGTTCGCCCAGGCCCACGCAAAAGCGACGGACTTCCGCGCTCGCGGCGAACATCGCGCGCTCTGGCCAACGGTTGACTTCGCCGCACAATATGCACTACTGGCAAGCTTCAACAACTACGAAAATTACTTTCGTCCCGGAAGTTTTCAACAGCACAACGCCACTATCGGTCTGGTGTTGCGCTTCCCTTTTTTTAATCCTTCGCAACACGCACACGCCCAGGCAGCCGATGCCGAGGCCGTCCACGCCAGAAGCGACGTCACTGCCGCCAAGGAGAAAGTTTCCGAAGAGACACTCAAGCTTCAGCGCGCAGTAGAACAACTGGCAGCCAGCCAGGAAGTAGCCGATCTCGAATACCAGATCGCGCAATCGAATTTTGATGCGGTGCGAGTCCGCGTCGACGCCAGTACCGCGACACTGCACGACGCAGAGGACGCTCGCATCCAGGCCAACGAGCGTTACAACGAGTTGCAGGATGCAAATTTCGAGTTGGAGCGCGGCCGCATTCAACTTCTGCGGGCCACCGGAGGTCTGGAGTCGTGGGTCGAAGGCGGCAAATAATCACCGAATTTCTCTCAATATAAGGGGTCTTTTCTTCGGCTCCCTGCATCAAAGGGAGCATCTGGAGCGAATACGCTGCCAGGGCATGCATGTCGCTCTAAATTCAACACTTGCAAGCCGCAAAACAGAGACTTCGGTGTACCTCAAAGATACACAGCAGGCCCCTGAATGCCGTTGCAGATGTTAAAATAGGACATCACCCATATGCCTTTAAAGACGCTATTTCTAAACCCTCCCTCTTTCGAGAACTTCGATGGCGGCGCCGGCTCACGTTGGCCGGCCACCCGCGAAATTGAGTCGTATTGGTACCCGGTCTGGCTGGCTTATCCGGCTGGAATGCTTGAGGGTGCACGGCTCCTGGACGCTCCGCCCCACTACGTTACGGCGGAGGACACCATCAACATCGCGAAAGAGTATGAGTTCCTGGTTCTGTACACCAGCACGCCCGGATTCCCCGGCGACATTCGGCTGGTGCAGAAAATCAAGGAAGCCAATCCGAAGATCAAGATTGCATTCGTAGG
>DATBAX010000487.1:0-4208 GCA_036271275.1 Terriglobales bacterium | reverse complement strand
TGCCGGCTTGTCGTTGGCCGCAGTAGCGCAGCAAACGGTTACAGTGTCCAAGGATCCGCAAACGGCCGTATTGCCGCTGACCACCAAATCCGTCAAGGCGCGCCGTTTGGTCGATGAGGCCTGGACCCTTTATATCGATCGGGTGGAACAGGCGCAGTCGATTGAAAAACTTCAAGCAGCGATCAAACTCGATCCCGATTTCGCCATGGGACATGAATTGCTCGGACAAATCAGCCTTGACTCCGCTGAGCAAGTGAATGAACAAGCGAAAGCTTTCGCTGCCCGCAAAAATGCTACGCCGGCGGAACAATTGGTGATTGAGTGGTATCAGGACGCCAGCGACGCCAAGTTAATCCCCGCGATAACAAAAATGAATGATGTTCTCAGCCAATATCCCCACGACAAGTGGGTGGTCTGGATGACGACCTGGTGGCTGATGAACCAGACGCAATTCGATCGCGCGATTGCGATTTATCAGCATTCAGGGATCAACGATTCCGCCGGCCTGTTGAACAACATGGGCTATAACTACGCCGGGATTCGCGATTTCGACAAAGCTTTCGCGCAGATGGACAAGTATGTCGCGGCGATGCCGGGTGATCCGAACCCCCAGGATTCGTACGGTGAAATCCTCCGTTTAGCGGGGCGCTTCGAGCAATCCGCGCAACGCTATCAGGCGGCGCTGGCGATCAATCCCAAATTCTATTCGGCGCAGTTTGGTCTGGCTGACACCTATTCCTTAATGGGGGATCAGGCCCGTGCGCGTAAAGAATATAAAATAGGGTTCCAGAAGTTTTCTATTCCGCAGCAGCATTGGGTTTTGTGGAAGACAAGGGAAGCGGGCACATTCGTTCGCGAAGGAGATTTCGCCGGCGCCGATCGTGCATTTGAATCAATCGCCACATACGCTCACTCGGCGCACATCGATCAGGTGGAAGCCGACACTTATCGGCAGATGGCGATGTATCAGCCGAATCCAAAGCATGCGCTGGCCCTGTTAGATAAAGCCGACGTCGCGGTGAAAGAAGGCAAGAACGCCATGAAGTCGGCGATGGTCGAAGAATCCGCACAGATTTTGCGATTGCGGATCGAACTTGCAGTAAAAGCAAACGAGCTCGCAGCAGCCCGGAGCATGGTGGCCCGACTCTCAGAATTATCCGAAACCTCGAATGACAAACTGGTCGAAGATGCCTACGACGGGGCGGCGGGCACATTGGCCTATGCAGAAGGTAAATTCGACGAAGCGATATCTCATTTAGAGGAAGACGTGAACAGTCCGCTTTCGTTGAAATTGTTGGCGCAGTCGTATCAGCAGATTGGGTACAGTGCTGGAGCAAAACGTATTGACGAAACGCTTTCGAATTTGAACGATCCCACTCTGGAGCAGGCGCTGGTGGTGCCGGCATTCCGCAAGTGCTACGACGACCCCGCTTGCAACGGCAGCCTGAACGCAGCGACGCCTAAGCTTCGGCATACTCTGTAGATCTTTTTAACCACAGAGGACACTGAGTATCACGGAGGGTTTTTCTTAAGATTCCTCTGTGATACTAAGTGTCCTCTGTGGTTTATGGTCTATTTTCGTAACGAATACAGTGATTCTGGCGTGCTATAATTCCGTTCGTCTGCATAGGTTTCGAGGCATTCTGAGGTAATCCCCAACTTAGCGACAGCTACCGCAATCAAAGTCTACTGAGCGAGGTTTTTTCATGTCCGGCCACTCAAAATGGGCGACAATCAAACATAAGAAGGGCGCGCTGGATGCCAAGCGCGGCAAAATTTTTACCCGCCTGATCAAGGAAATCAGCATTGCCGCCAAGAATGGCGGCGGCGACCCGGAAGGGAATCCCCGTTTGCGCACGGCGATTCTCGCGGCCAAGTCCGAAAACATGCCACAGGACAACATCAAGCGGGCGATCCAGCGCGGTACCGGCGAATTGCCGGGCGTGAACTATGAAGAGTTTTCGCTCGAAGGCTATGGGCCGGGCGGCGCGGCGGTTTTGCTGGACATCAATACCGACAATCGCAACCGCACGGTGAGCGAAATTCGCCACTGCTTTGGCAAGAATGGCGGCAACATGGCGGAAGCGGGCGCGGTGTCGTGGATGTTCCACAAGAAGGGCGATATCGTGATCCCGAAGAAGGCTGCGAAGGAAGATGACCTGATGACCGTCGCCCTTGAAGCCGGTGCGGACGATCTGCACGATGATGGCGAGAATTGGGAAGTCCTGACCGAGCCCTCGGCTTACGAGGCCGTGCTGGAGGCGATCAAGAAGGCGGGGATTGAAGTAACGTCGTCGAGCGTGGCGATGATTCCGCAAAACTACATCAAGTTGGAAGGTCAGGCGGCGAACACGATGATCCGGCTGATGGAGGCTCTCGAAGATCAGGACGATGTGCAGAACGTCCACTCCAACTTCGACATCGACGAGAAAACATTACAAGAAGTCGCCGGATAGTTCTAACGAGATTGATAAAAACGAGCCGCCCTTCGAGGGCGGCTTTGTTTTTGGGATAATTATTATGGCGAATCTGCAACTGCGTCCTGGTTTTCAACATCGGCGTGGAAAATCCTGTGCAAAAGTTGGAAACATCTTACGTAAGTAACTCAGCGGGTGCGTAGTTCAACAGTTTGCACTGATACGAGGGCTGGCACTTTAGTGGTGGACGGGAAGAGATGAAAGTCCGGATCGACAAATTGTTGCTGGAGCGCGGATTGGTGCCGTCACGCGAGCGTGGGCAGGCGCTGATTCTTGCGGGAAAAGTTCTGGTCGATGGGCAGAAAATAGAAAAATCCGGGACAGGCGTCGATCCTGCCGCGGACATTCGACTCCTCGGCGAAGATTTGAAATATGTGGGCCGTGGTGGACTGAAACTTGAACGAGCGCTGGAACATTGGAAGATCGATGTGAGTGGGAAAGTTTGTCTGGATGTGGGTGTGTCCACGGGCGGATTCACGGATTGTTTGTTGCAGCATGGTGCGTCTCGTGTGATTGGGATTGATACAGGACATGGGCAGATTGATTTTCGCTTGCGTCAGGATGCGCGAGTGCGGCTCTTAGAAAAAACGAATGCGCGGTATTTGACTCGAGAGCAGGTTGGAGAAATCGTGCAGTTTGTTTGCATGGACGTTTCGTTTATCTCCGCAACATTGGTTCTGCTAGCGGTAATCGCGGCGGCGCTTCCGGGTGAGATTGTAGTTTTGGTGAAGCCGCAGTTTGAAGTGGGACGCGAGCAGGTCGGGAAGGGCGGCATCGTGCGAGATGAGCCATTGCAATTAGCGGCGGTTGAGAAAGTTCGAGCAGCATTGGTCGCGTTGGGATTTACGCAAACGGACGTAATCAAGTCCCCGATTTTGGGAGCGGAGGGGAATCGGGAGTTTTTGTTGCGAGGGATGCGGTGAGATGTTTCGATCTGAACAAATCCAAACAGTTTTGTCATCCTGAGCGCAGCAGGCGTTCACGAAAGTGAACGTCTGCGGAGTCGAAGGATCCCTACGTTCTCGACGGGTTCGTTACTACAGTGGCGCCACCGGGCGCGTGATCTTACTCCGTGCTTACCCAGGACTTTTCGTCCTGGGCTAAGCTGGGTCGCCCCTAGAAGGCTCACGCTCGCTGCGCAGCCGGCGCGTCCGCGCCACACGGCTTCCAGTTAGCGTAGCTGGGCCGTGTACAATTTCATTTCCGATGAATACGAACGCTTTGTCGCAGACGAAAGCTGTTGCCATCATCTCCAAGCCGGGTAAGCCGGAGTTGGCGGGCATTGTGCCTGGGCTTCTTAAGTGGTTTCGTGAGCATCAGTACAAAGTTGTGGTTGATCCTGAAACTGCGGCGCATGCTGCGGGGATCGAGGTATTGCCGCGTGCGGAGATGGCTGGGCGTCCTCTGAAATTCGTCGTTGTGTTGGGCGGAGATGGAACGTTGCTGGCTGCATCGCGGGCGGTGGCTAAGTCGGGTATTCCCGTGCTGGGTGTGAATTTGGGTTCGCTGGGATTTCTGACGGAAGTGCCGGTGGAAGAACTTTATTCGACGCTGGAGGCGATTGAAGAGAATCGCAGCGAAGTCGAAACTCGTTCCATGGTGCATTGCGAAGTCATCCGCAACGGTGCGCGGCTGGCGGAATACGATGCGCTCAATGATCTCGTCGTCGGCAAAGGCACGGTCGCACGGCTGAATCATTGCGACGTTTATATCGATCACGTTTTTGTTTCC
>DATBAX010000486.1:0-21031 GCA_036271275.1 Terriglobales bacterium | reverse complement strand
CGATATCAAAGCCCGTGACCCGGACTTTTTCCTCCGAATACAAAAGCGCCAATGGCAGACCGACATAACCAAGTCCAATGATCGCAACCCGGGCCTGCCGCTGCTCGATTTTGCTCTTCAGTGTGGAAAATAATGTGGTGGAAACTGTTGAAATGCCCATGGTGAGAAGTCGAGTGCTCTAAATTCGTATAAAGAATTTTAGCATGATGTACTTCTTTTGCTATGTTGTGGCGAACGACTAAACTCGCTTGTTTGGTTACGTTGGTCATGCATAAAACGCCACGAAACGGGCAAGGACAAAAGGCTTGATGCATAAAATCCGGATTATCCTGATTGTTGCGGCATTATTGGGCTTGGCTCTGGTAGCCGATTCCGGCCGGTTCCTGATCGTGGATGAGCCCGCCAAATCCGATGTAATTATGGTCCTCGCGGGGGACACGGACCTTCGTCCCGCGCGCTCTTTAGGGTTGTTGCGCCAGGGGTACGCTCCGCGAATCATTTTAAATGTCCCGGCAGACGCGAAAGTGTTTGGATGGAGTGAGCCGGAACTAGCCCGGAAATATGTGGATGGACTGCCAGAAGCCCAGTCGATCTCAATCTGTTCGATTCATGGATTATCTACGAAAGCGGAGGCCCGCGATGCATCGCTGTGTCTAACACAGGCTGGCGCAAAGAGTGTTTTGCTGGTGACTTCCGATTTCCACACCCGGCGTGCGCTAAGCACTTTTAAGAAAGAAGTCCCGGAATATGTTTACAGCGTCGCGGCTACATTTAATGCGGACGAATTCGGCGCGCAATGGTGGCGGCATCGCGAATGGGCCAAAGTAAATGTGGACGAGTGGATGCGGCTGAGTTGGTGGGAGTTGATCGATCGTTGGCGGTAGAGGGTGGGAAAGTCCAGGAACGATCGTTAGCGCTCGCAACCCCCCGATACAAATTTCGTAATCGTCTTTGCAGCTCCTTCGAAAACCAGAAAATTCGCTTGCCCTTGTGATTACTTCGGGTTGGGCCATGACCATGCTAGTCAATTGACGAGCCATGGCCGCACGTCTAGGATCAGGCAAGCGGCCATGCAGTCGGGCCTGCTTGAGTGCGCCTATGCTACGAAATCTACTTTGCTGGATGATGATTAGTCTCATTCCGGCGTCGCTGCTGGGGGCCGATACTGGCGTCGCGATGCTGTATGGCAAAGGCGTGGTCTTATTAAACGGCGCCAATCTTCCTAATTCTTCCGCCATTTACCCTGACGATGTAATCGAAACCAAAGCCGATTCCGTGGCCAACCTGAATGTGACCGGATCGACGGTAATGGTGGGACCAGAATCTGTTGTGAAGTTTGAGAACAATGCCATTGAGCTTGAGCATGGAAGCGTGACTGTCTCGACATCGGACGGGTTCAGAGTTTATGTCAAATGTGTGAGAGTGATTCCCGCGCAGACTGTTGCGACGCTATTTGACGTGGTCGATACAAACGGGAAAGTCCACGCGTATGCGCGCAAGAGCGATGTAAATGTTGAAGCGGGTGGAAAGGTCAAGAACGCGTCGAAAAGCGACAAGGATTCGGATTCACAGAACGCGACTCTCCACGAGGGCCACGACACAACCCGCGATGAGAATAGTTGCGCGGCGATCCTCGATCACGGCGCTTCTCCTACTGCAACCGGTGGTCTTCTGAGTTCTCCCTACGCGCTATATGCCGGAGAGGGAGTGGTTGGGGGGGTGTTGATCTGGGTATTACTGCAGGGCGACAATCCTGCGAGTCCGTCTCAGCCTTAGCGACCTTCTTATAAGCTATAAATTCAGACTTCGAATTCCACAGACCCGTTACGTTAGGAAAGTCAGACCTGCTCAATCATCCTGGGAAAACTAGGAGCGTCGCATCATTCTGGCTTATCCTGCTGGCCTTCGCTAATTGCACAATTCAGATTTGCTGGTTTGGAAAAAACCTATTCCGCGATATCGACTTTGACGGGATCTCCTATCTAGGCATTGCGCGCCATCTTCGCGACGGCAATTTCCAGGCTTCGATCAACGCCTTTCGGAGCCCACTCTATTCCTGGTTGATCGCATTAGGTTCTTTTGCAAACCGCGATTTTTTGATGGTCGGGAAGTTATTGACGATCGCCAGCTTTCTGGGCTGCATCGTGCTTTTATATTTCCTAACCCTGAGCTTGTGGCATTCCGGGTTGGCGGCTGCAGTAGCGGTGTGTTGGTTCACACTTGGACGTGGGCTCATAGCGATGTCCGTCCAGTTGGTAAGCCCGGATTTCCTTCTTACCCTTCTTGTGATCGCGTACGGAATTGTTTTGCTGCGGTGCCTCCGGCGTCAGGAAAGATGGGACTGGTTTGCTCTGGGAGGAATTCACGCTATTGCTTTTCTCGACAAAGCCATAGCCCTTCCATGGTTGGGACTGATTACTTTCGTGGCGATCGCTCTATCGCTTCGAAAAGATTTCAGGCGGGCTGTGACGTGCTTATGCCTTGCTGGTTTACTGCCTCTGCTTGTCTCGACGGCTTGGGCCGGGATTTTGTACTCGAAGTATGGCGTGTTCACAACCGGAACCCAATTCAGGGCAAACCTGATGCAAAACACAGTAAAGGACCGGCTACATGTTCCCCATGAAATTGAATATCGGGTCCTTCAGGATATGTCTCAGTTTTCCGATCAATATGGCGTAGTCGATCCAATCCCGCCAAAATATGCGTCCCTGCACCTCTTGCTTCCGGCCTCGCAAATTCTGCCAAAGCTTATTCAAGCGGAAAGCCGCAACATACCCGAAGCCCTAAAGGAAATCATCCTATTGACCACGCCGGGAGGGGTGTGTGCATTCCTGATCGGTATGGTTGTCTTAACTCAAAACAGGAGAAATCGCGCGGTAGAGTTCCAATTCATTTGGATCATTTTCCTGGGTATTCTTACCTTAATTCTCGCCTATTGCATGCTGGTGTTCGACGGTCGGTATGTATGGCCGTTGGTTCCACTGATACTCGCGCTGGCCAGTGGTTTTCTTTTGTCATCGAATGAGCGCAATCCGCTATTGCCGAGGATTTGCAGGGCGATCTGTATTGGACTGGTGTGCGCTGGACTTGCATTTACCAGTTTTTATCGATCCTCGCCGTTCCGAACGTTAAATCGAGATTTTCAACGCAGCTGTTACGATGCCGCCGAAAAATTAAGATCGCACCCCGGCATGACCGTGGTCGGCGTCGGCGAAGGGCCTTATCCAGAACACGGTGTGGGGTGGGAAGCAGTCTTCGACGCAGCATTTTTCGCGAATCGCGAGGTCATTGCCCACAGTGATTACCTGCCAGTAAAAGCTAACGTGGCCATCATGATGGCCGACATCCAGAGTGCCAATCCTGACGCGGTAATGATCTGGGGCTCACCGCGAGATGTCGAATACGAAGATTTGACGGCTGCTGTTTCAGAGAATTATCGAGGCGTGTCTGAAAAAATTACAGATCCCCGCGCCGGCGAGGTGGGAACAATTTTCTTCCCGGCGAATTCGTCGCATCAGCGTTGAGTGTCTATATCTCAATGGCGATACATCACTGTGAATTCCAGGAACGACGCTACTGATCTGTTTTGAGTCCCTGCATTGTTAGGCACTGAAGTCTGGTGAAATTCGTAAACCCCAAGTGTCTGACGATAGAAGAAGTGGCTTTTAGTTTTGGGCGAAGGCATCCATATACTGAACTCGGGACCCTGGACCGCATTCAGCTGATCTGTCCCTGGTAAAACATAGATAATCTGTGGCCGTATCGAAAAATCTTTACGAACGACATCTTTCCCGCCGCCAAATGTTGGCCGCCACGCCTCTTTCGAATAAATTGACGTGACCAACTTGCTCCACTGGGCGCCACCGCCAACGTACCAGCCTCCTTCGGTGCGATAAAAGGCGCGAACCCGGGCGCCGATGTCATGTCCAGTGCCGGAGTCTTCTTTGCTGGCATTGTCGACCCGAATCTCGGCAGATGCCATTGCATGGGTGGAATCGATGTCCAGGCCGGTGCCAACCGCTCCAGCGGTGGGTGAGTACCCGCCGCTGTTCAGAGAGAGTCCGCCATAAACGTAAGGACGGGGAACCTGACTTGAGGCGCAGCTTGATGCCAACACCGAGAACAGCACCCACAACATGATTTGCCGAGGCATCGCCTGAACTCCGATATTCCATCTTTAATTACAGGAATGCGGTCTGGACGGCACGGAGGTATGGTCGAAGGATTCAACTGTGCAAATTTGGGAGCGGTTTCGTATCGGGAGAAATACTCAAGGCTAGACGCTCTTTAGCAACTGTCGAAAATATCCGGCTAGCGAGATGTTCGGCGGCTCAAGCCAAATCGTGGCTCCATTGCCGCGAGAGCGCACAGCACATAGAACAGCGCCGCGTTGGCGGGAATCTGAAGATTAAAATCTAAAAAGCCGTGCACCAGAATTCCGGTGATGCCCAGGATTGCCGCCAGACTGAGCGCACCGTTGGTATCCACCGTCCAGTTTTTTAATTTCTTGGTCGCGCGGTAATACACAGTGATGAGGAACCAAAGCATGGTCGCAAATCCGAGGGTGCCCATTTCCACCAGCAGTTGCAGGTAGTCGTTGTGTGCTTTGTCCACGAAGAAATTGGTGTAGAAACTTCGAAACTCAGGATAGACCTCTGCAAAGGTGCCGAGGCCCCATCCCAGGACCGGTTTGTGTTCAAACATTCTGAGGGCGTCGCGATCGATATTCACTCGCATGGCTCCAGAAAGCTCCATGCGGGCCTCGGAATGGATGCTGGCGATGCGTTCAACCAACTCGCCACCGCCCAGCCAAGCGAGTAGTCCGATGGCCAGCGCGAGAAAAACGCCAAAAGTGAGAACCATTCGGCCAGCTTTTTTCTGCAGCAGCAGAATGGCAACAAAGATGGTTATTTGCACGGCCAGCGCCAGCATTCCGCCGCGCGAGCCAGAAAGAAAAATTGTGCTGGCCATGAATGCGGCGGCTAGTGCCGCCATTGCTTTACGCCAGCTTGATCCGTAACGGGTGAAAACAAAAACCAGGGGGATGGGCAGCAGCATTTCCATTAATCCCGCATAGTGATTGTGATTTACGTACGGCCCATAGATCCAGCCTCCAAAGCGGGGAGTGCGAAGCCAATAAAGTTTTCCGTTCGGGGCCAGACTCTGAATCAATGCGAATAGTGCTACGGCGAAACCGTATACGGTGAATGCCCAGGCCAAAGTATGCACTTGCCATGTTCTGCGCAAGACTTGTACGGCCAAAAAACAAAGCGCACCATAAGCGCCATACAACAACGTCTGAGAAAGAGTCGCGTAACGGTACGCCGTGAGATGAAACGCCATTTGGATCAAAGCCAGAGAGGCGAACGCAAGCACGGGGGCAAGCAGAGGACTGGGCGCGAGTTGGAGTTCCGATGAAAAAATCTGGCGGACCAGCCAAAGCATAAACAATACGGCTGTCGCGGTTTCCAGAATAAAGATCGCCCACGGTTCGACAGCGCCGAACGCCAGCGGACCCAGCAATAGCAAACTAAAGACACCGTAGAAAAGTATTGCGTCGGGCAACGAACGGGAAGAACTTCGTGTCAGGATTGGTTCGACATTGCGTGCAGCAGGCGTCACCGGGTGCTCCCCGGTTCGGCCGCAATCAGGCGTACGCCGTCGATCCAAAGATTGCCGCGAATGGGGCTTCCGGCAGGAATGCGCTGGAGACGAATGACCAGCAATTTCGTGTCGGGTCCGCTGGTGAAAGTTCCACTCACTTGCTTCCAGACCTCCACATTCTTGAGGTCGTCACTGCCCCAAAAAGAGGTCCCGCCGTAGAAATCCTGGATCAAGAACTTTATTCCCCCGGCACCATCCAGATGGGGCGCTTTGAAATATGCGGAAAAATCATAGCGGGTATTAGGCTCGACTGGGACAAGTTGGCGAAGCCCCACATCGTCGATTGCCGCTCCAGCAAAGGAAATCAGGAGTGAGTGATTACCTAAATGACTTTCGGTGGGATCCAAGGCGAAGGAAATTCCCGCGATTTTTTCATACTGCCAGTCGAAGCCGCCATTCAGCACCGGCAGGCTGAAATCACCATTCACCATCAGATTTGCCGGCGACGGTTGGTAGTTCGAGAGGTCAGCAATGGCGGGAGCCTGCTGCCACGCTTCGCGCGCCTGCGAGACTTCCCGCTCCTCGATTAAGTATCTGACGTATTCAAAAACAGTCTGTGTCTCGACCGCTTCGTGAAGCTGTACCATCTGCGTCCAGACCTTGGCGGCTGCGGCTGACTGCTTTTTTGAAATTAGAAAACTCAGGAAGGACGAATACACACCAGGCACTGGCGGTACGACGTCTCGCAGCAAAGCGTCGACATCGGGATTGGCTCGCCAGGATAGCTGCAAAGCTGCTCCCGTCAGGTAGGGATCATTTTCAAGGACGATCCGAAATTCGCTCAAAGCTTTAGTCGTCTCGCCCTGGACCAAATAAAGATTTGCCGCCTGCCAGGCGACATCGGGAGTTTTGGGATCGGATTGTATGGCCCTCTCCAGGGCATTCATTTGCTTCGCAGTATCGCCGAGCACCTGGTAGGCCGTTGCCAGACCAAACCAGTAGCGGGATCTGTGAGGATCCAGAGCGACCGCCGACTCGTAGTATGGGGCTGCTTCGGCGGGCGACATTGCGGCCAGGAAAAAATACCGTCCAATGCGATATTGATATTCGGCATTGCCCGGCGCCAGTTTGGCCGCTCGATGCAGGTTGATCAGGTCCGGCTTCTCGGAAAAATTAGCTGCCAGATATTGTGTGGTAGTCAATCCAATGTAGGTTAGAACTAAAAGCAGGGAAGACCCGAACAGGAAAACTTTTCTGATTGGGCTCTGAAGCGTTATGCGCATGGAGTCCTGAAACCGGTCAGTGTTGCCGAGTGGTGACTACGCTAATCGCCGGAGCTTACCCGGGGTTCGTCCGGATTCAACTCCTCCTCCTGATAATAGCGCTCGCCATATTTTCCCTGGTATTCGTAGTAGTAGTGATAGTCGGGTGAATTGAGATTCACCGCGTTCAATAACACGCCGCATACGCGGGCGTTCACTTGCATCAGAATATCGCGGGCACGTCGCAGGGCCTGCTTGGTAGTCTGCCCGGAACGGATGACCAAAACCACCGCATCCGCACGAGTGGACATGATGACGGCATCGGTAACAGAGAGAGTTGGCGGCGTGTCCACTACGATGTGATCGTATTGTTCGCGCAGTTTGGTGAGAATGTCCTTCATCTCCACGGACGCAAGAAGTTCCGCGGGATTCGGCGGCGGCGTTCCAGCCGGCAGCACAAATAAATTTGGCAGAATGTTCGAACGAAGTGTGGCTTCCTGAAGTGTGACGGCCCCGGTGAGGACATTGCTGAGTCCGAATTTCGGCCCCATTCCCAAAGTTTTGTGAATGCTCGGCCGGCGAAGATCGGCGTCAATGAGCAAAACTCGCGTGCCTTTTTGCGCCAGCACAATCGCGCAATTGATGCTGGTAGTGGTCTTGCCCTCCTCGGGAAGCGCGCTCGTAACGAGAATCACTTTTGGGGGTGTGCCCAGCGAGGTGAGAAGCAGGGAAGTCCGCAATGCACGGTAGGACTCGGCCATTTGCGATTGCGGTCGAGATTGCGTAATCAACTCGACAGCTTCTCTGGAGGCAGCGACGGTGAGCCGCTGGCGTGCGCTGGCTTCGGTGCGAATGGAAGAACCCAGCGGGATCATCCCCAGCGACGGTAATCCTGAAAGAATCTGGGCTTGTTCAGGTGTCCTTACAGTATTGTCAATACTTTCCAAAAGGAATGCCAGCCCAACGCCGGTAGTGAGGCCGAGAGCCAATGCCAGAGAAAGATTGCGGGGAAGATTCGGCTCGGAGGGCCCGGTGGGCACACGAGCGATATCGACGGGCCGGACATTGTTTGAGCGAAGCCCAGCGGTGACGCCCGCTTCTTTCAGTTTTTCCAGCAGGCCTTCATAAAGTGCACGATTGCTCTCGACATCGCGCTTGAGCAAGCTGTATTCAATTGCGCTCTCGTTGAGCTGATTGGCTTCCTGCTTCTGCTTCTCCAAAGCAGCGTGCAACATGCTTTCATGCTGAACCGCCGCCAGATAGTCGCCGCGTAAACGGCCCGCGATCTTCTTTATCTCAACCTGGATTTGAGCGTCGATTTCCTTGAGTTGGCTGTTGAGTTGGGCCAGCTTTGGATAAGACGGTCCAAACTGAGTGCTGAGTTGCGCGACTTGTATTTTCAAGTCAGCGTCTTGCTCGCGCAATTTATCCAGCAGCGAGGACGCGTTGCTGGATCCCTTCGCTTCATTCTGCACGCTGGAAGCCGATGCTACAGAGTCCGGATCGCCGGATTGCACCAGATGATAAACCGACTCTTTCTCCATCCGGGTGGATTCAGCGGCGGTGAGTTCCTTGTTCAGTTCGTCGAGTTTTTGGGTGGTGATGTTCTGCTTTTCATCGATGCCGAGAATCTCGTGCGCCTTCTGGTATTGGACCAGTTTTTCCTGGGAAGTTTCGACCTTCATTTGCAGATCCACCAATTGCTTGGAAAGCCAATCGGAGGTTTGCATGGTCGATTCGAATCGCGTCTTGAAATTTTGTTCGACGTAAGTGTTCACCAGAGTATTCACGACTCGAGCGGTCAGGTTTTTGTCGGGACTGCGAAAGTGAATGTCGATGATGCGTGTATTGGGCTCCAGCGTGACTCGGAGTGCGCCCTTGAATGCGTCCAACGCTTGCGTCGTTCGCGGTGAATCTGGTTGCAAGACGTCCGTAGTCAGCCCCAAGGTCCCCGATGCCGGAGGTTTGCCATTGCCGCCAAATTGGGGCTGCTGATCCAGGTTCAGTTGCCGGATTACCTGTAGAGCGAGCAAATCGCTCCGCAGAATTCGTACTTCGGTGTCGAGATCGGTCGGATCGTAGTAATCCATTCCGGCGTTGTTGGAATCTCTAAAATTCAGGACGGGATCTGGTTTGTTGATCGCAATGCTTCCCACTGCCTCATAGATTGGTGTGCTGCGTAAGGTAGCGATGAGGACAGCGCCGAAGATTAGCGCAACGCAACTGAGGATCGCCCATTTATGCTTGATGAGAATCCGAAGATATTCGCGGAGCGCCGATTCTTGTGGCTGAAGTGAAGGATATCCGCCAGGCCCCAATTGCCGATTGAACTCGACCGGGAAGACGGACGGAACATCACGCACAATCTGTCCGTTGGTCTGAATCAGGGGGCCCGAATCCATTGGTACTCCTCGCGAAAATAACCTGCGGCCGAAAAAGGAATTACGATCACGCCACTCGAGGCCGCAACCATCTCCGCAAACATGTATCTCAACACTTATTGCTCATCGAGTGGTGCAAAATATTGCGCCGCATCGAAACAGTAAACCCGCCTTAATCTCGCTGGTTCCATGACGTTAACGTGCCCCATCGAGCGGATGGTGCAAGTAATATCCGATATACTTGGCGCGATGCATCGCGATCTCGTTTTGAGAAGAGGCGCACTGGTGAATTGGTCTGAACAAGTCGTGCTGGTGACGGGTGGTACTGGATCTTTCGGCAAGAAGTTCGTCGAGCTGATGCTTCGTGAATATCATCCCCAAAAACTTATCGTTTTCAGCCGCGACGAATTGAAGCAGCATGATATGCGGGCGGGCGGCCTCGATCATCCCAGCTTGCGCTATTTTCTTGGAGATGTCCGCGACCCGCAGCGCCTGATGCGTGCGTTTTCCGGAGTCACGGTTGTGGTACACGCCGCCGCCCTCAAGCAAGTGCCGGCCTGTGAATACAATCCATTCGAGGCCATCCAGACCAATATTATGGGCGGCCGCAATGTCATCGACGCCGCAATCGATCAGGGTGTGCGCCGCATTCTCGCGCTCAGTACCGACAAAGCAGTGAATCCCATCAATATTTATGGGGCGACAAAACTCTGCGCCGAAAAAATGTTTGTCCAGGCCAATGCCTATGCCGGCGCCAGGGACACGCGATTCAGTTGTGCCCGGTATGGCAACGTTGTCGGCAGCCGTGGCAGTGTCATCCCCATGTTTATGGAGCAGCGCAAGCGCGGCAAAGTGACGATCACGGACCCGCGCATGACCCGCTTCTGGATCACACTCGAACAGGGAGTGAGATTCGTGGTCCGTTGTATCGAGCAGATGCATGGTGGCGAGATTTTTGTACCCAAGATTCCCAGTATGAAGTTGGTGGAAATGGCGGAAGCGGTAGCGCCCGGTTGTGAAGTCGAGTGCATCGGAATCCGTCCCGGCGAAAAACTCCACGAAGTGTTATTGGCGGAAGACGAAGCACGCAACGCCATCGAAACGGAAGATATGTTCGTGGTGCAGCCGGCTCATTCCTGGTGGAGCAAGGAAAACTGGGAGCAGGGCGAAGCTTTGCCGGAAGGCTTCCGGTATGCCAGCGATACGAATCCGCAATGGCTGACTGCGGAGGATTTATATGCGCTTGTCGAAGGATGTGCTCCGAATTTGACCGTATTGCCTCGCGAAGAAAAGATTCGTGCGCGCGCCTAAGAGGAGTTCATGACAGTTACTCCGGCAAGCAGGGAAGTGCTGGCAATCGAAGGCGGAAAGCCCGTCCGCGAGACGCTTCTACCTTATGGACGCCAGTCGATCGATGAAGCCGATATCCAGGCGGTGGTCGATACCCTACGTTCCGACTGGCTGACGACCGGCCCCAAGGTCGCTGAATTCGAAGAAGCATTTGCTGCCTGGGTGGGAGCGAAGTTTGCAGTCAGCTTTAGTTCGGGAACGGCTGCGCTACACGGCGCGGCTTTTGGCGCGGGCTTGAAAACTGGAGATCAGGCGATCACCTCGCCCCTCACTTTTGCCGCAACAGCGAATTGTGTTCTGTATCAAGGCGCGAATCCAGTCTTCGCGGACGTTTTGCCTGACACTCTAAATCTTGATCCCGCACAAACCGCTTTGCGCGTGACCTCTCGCACCAAGGCGATTCTGCCTGTCGACTATGCCGGCCATCCTGCAGATTTGGATTTGATTCTGGAGTTGGCGGAGCAGCATGGCTTGGTTGTCATCGAGGATGCCTGCCATGCTCTGGGTGCGGAGTACCGTAATCGCCGCGTGGGCAGCATCGCTCACATGACTGTATTCAGTTTTCATCCTGTCAAGCATCTAACCACGGGCGAGGGTGGAATGGTCACCACTGACAATCCCGTTTTTGCTGAAACGCTTCGCCGCTTTCGCAATCACGGGATCACCAGCGGCGCGCGGGAGCGACAACGTGATGGCAAGTCGCACTATGAAATGGTCCTCTTAGGCTACAACTACCGATTGACGGACATCGGCTGCGCCTTGGGTCTGCAACAACTCAGAAAGCTGGAACAGAATTTAGCGCGTCGTAGGCAGATCGCGTCACGATACGACGTTGCATTCCGCGGCATGCGTGGGTTGCTTCCGCCGCAAGTTCGTGATGACGTGAGTCCTGCCTGGCATCTATATCCAATCCGGCTGGAATTGGAAAAACTTTCGGTGGACAGAGATCAAATCGTTCGTGCATTGCGAGCCGAGAACATCGGAGTGAACGTGCATTACATTCCAGTTCACCTTCATCCGTACTACCGCGATCATTTTGGTTATCGAGGCGGTGAGTACCCAATCGCAGAGGATGCCTATCGACGCCTCATCAGTTTGCCTATGTTTCATGGAATGGCTGACGGCGATATCGATGATGTGATGCGGGCAGTAGAAAAGGTGTTGACGGGATTTCAACTCTAGCGCTTCGGATTACCGGAAGGATTGAATCGATGGATACACCTCAGATCGCGGAGTGGGTCAATCAATTTGGACGGGAATATACCGACCGCAATGTCCTCACTCAGTCCGAACTCGATGCTCTGTACGAAAAGAACTATGGCTTCACTCGGAAAAAGCTGAATGAGCCGTTTCTCGCCGGCATCCCCATGGATGCCCGCATTCTGGAAGTAGGCTGCAACGCCGGAAACCAACTGACGGTCTTGCGCGAGATGGGATATCGCGATCTGCACGGGATCGAAATCCAAAAGTATGCATTAGAGCAAGCCCGTAATAAGCTCCCGGACGTTCGTTTTGCCGAGGCTTCCGCTTTCGAAATTCCCTATCCTGATAATTATTTCGACGTCGTTTTTACATCGGGTGTCCTCATTCATATCGCGCCTGGCGATCTTCCCAGGGCGGCGGACGAAATCCACCGTTGTGCTTCCCAATATATTTGGGGGTTCGAGTATTATTCTCCGCAAACTGTAGAAGTGAAATATCGAGGGAATGAGGGTTTGCTCTGGAAAATGGATTACGCGAAGTACTATCTCGACCGGTTTTCGGATTTGAGTTTGGTGCGGCGAGAAGACGTGTCCTATCTGGAGAACTCGAATGTGGACTCGATGTTCCTGTTGCACAAGACAGTGCGCACTCCGGACCCGCGAAAACTATGAAGACGTGTGCCATCGTTCAGGCCCGCATGGGCAGCAGCCGGTTGCCGGGCAAGGTGCTGATGGATGTCGGTGGAGAAACGGTGCTGGCCCGGGTCGTGAACCGCCTGCGTCGGGCAACGTTGCTGGATGAAATCCTGATTGCCACCTGCTACTCTGTCACGGACGATGCCATCGTCCGCGAGTGTGAGCGTCTGTCGGTCCCAAGTTTTCGTGGCCCTGAAGATGACGTGCTGGATCGTTACCACCAGGCAGCCCAGGCTTGCAAGGCTGACGTCGTGGTGCGCATTACTTCCGACTGTCCTTTGATCGATCCCGTTCTGGTCGATGAAACTATCTCAGTTTTTCAGCAACAGCATGCCGACTACGCCAGCAACACCATTGTTCATACCTATCCGCGGGGCCTGGATACTGAAGTTTTCTCACGCGCCGCTTTGGAACGCGCCTGGACGGAAGCCCGAAACTCGTATGAGCGGGAACATGTGACCCCATACTTCTATGAGCATCCCGAGCTTTTTCGGGTCGCTTCAACCCGCGGTCATACTGACTGTAGTCATTTTCGCTGGACGCTCGATACTCCCGAGGACCTGCAACTCATTCGCAAAATCTACACTCGATTTGATAATCAAGACACATTTGGATGGCAAGAGGCAGTCGCTCTCATGCAGCGTGAGCCGGAACTGGGAGAATTGAACTCGCACGTTTTGCAAAAATCTTTACACGGGGTTTGATGGCGTCTCGTACTCTTATTATTCGTGCCGACGCCAGCGTCGCGATGGGCACTGGCCACGCGATGCGCTGTTTGGCTCTCGCGCAAGCATGGCAAGACGATGGCGGCAACGCCGTGTTTGCAATGACGCAGTCGCCCCCCGCCCTCACTGCACGAATTCGCGCTGAACACATTGAAGTTGTCCACTTCGAAGCAGACGCTGGAAGCAGCAAGGACGCGGCACTCACTGCGGCATTGGCGCATTCGCGTCATGCGGACTGGGTGGTCGTCGACGGCTACCAGTTTGACGATACCTATCAGTGCAATGTGACGCAGGGTGGATTGAAGTTGCTGTTCGTTGACGATTTCGGTCACTGTCGGCACTATTTCGCGGACCTGCTTTTAAATCAGAATGCGCAGGCAAGCGAACGGGCTTATCGCAATCGCGAAAGCTACACTCGTGTTCTTCTCGGCACGCGCTATGCCATGTTGCGCCGGGAATTTGCACCCTGGGCGCTGGTGCACCGCGAATTCAACGCAACGGCTTGCCGTCTTTTGGTGACCATGGGGGGAAGCGATCCCGATAATGTTACGGAACGGGTGATCCATGCGCTGGAGTTATTGAATGTCAACGGACTCGAAACCAGGATTTTGGTAGGAAACAGCAATCCCCATTTGTCGCATCTCGAAGGTGCCGCCCGGCAATCGTCGAAAACAATCCGCCTGATTCAAGATGCAAACAACATTTCCGAACTGATGGCGTGGGCGGATATTGCGATTTCAGGAGCCGGATCAACCTGTTGGGAAATGTGCCTGCTCGGGCTACCCTCGATCCTCATCGGCCTGGCCGAAAATCAGCGTCCGGTAGCCGAAGAACTCAGCCGGCTCGGAGCTGCCATGTATCTCGGTTCGACGAAAAACGTAACGCCGGAGGAAATCGCTGCTAAACTGCAGGCATTCATTTCTTCTGCGGAGCTTCGGACGAAAATGTCGCAGCGAGCGCGAGGATTGGTCGACGGCCAGGGAGCACACAGAGTCGTCTCTGCAATGCAAGGCGGAAGCTTGCGTTTGCGGCGCGCCGACGAGAACGATTCTCAGTTGCTTTGGGATTGGGCGAACGATCCTGAAGTTCGGAGCGTATCGTTTTCCACCGAACCCATCCCCTGGGAACGCCATCTGCAGTGGTTCACCGCCAAACTAGCTGATCCTCATGCTGCGTTGTATCTGGCAATCGACCCCGAGGGAACGCCGATCGGACATGTGCGATTTCAGGTCGATGGTGACCGGGCTGCGGTATCGATCAGTCTGGCCAAGCCCTGGAGAGGCAAAGGGTTCGGGCGCACTATTCTCGCGATGGCCGCTGACGAGTTGTTTCGAACTACCAGCGCGACCATCGTCGACGCCTTCGTGAAGCCGGTGAACGCGATTTCGCTCCAATTATTTACTCGCGCGGGTTACACACAACTGCCCAACGAAACTGTGGGCGGACAAGACTCAATTCATTTTATTTTGGATAAAAATGACATGGCCGGATTGGCGGCATCTGGGAGCGGGGCAGTTGCCGGGCCAATCGCAAGTTGACGATAACTACCGCCTGATCCGGAACATGGCTTGGGCAATGAACCTTGGTAGCCAACCCGAGAATGTAAAGAAAGGTAAATTGCAGTCGTTTCGGCTCAGATTTTTGGTTGTTCTGATTTTGGAACACGCGGAGCGTCGGTGGTTTTTGCTTGATACTTAGGCGTATCATCCCGGTCAAACTCATGTATGCCACGCTGGATTCAATTCGAACAATTGCCGAAAAGAAAGATGAAGCTGTCCGGACTCGCCAGAGTAGGAAGTTTTTCATCTCGGCGAGTGGATCGAAAATCCAGTGAAAATTGCCATTTCTCAGCCTACGTATCTTCCCTGGTTAGGTTACTTTGACCTGATCGATCAAGTGGATGCATTTGTGCTGTTGGACAATGTGCAATTCGAAAAACAATCGTGGCAGCAACGAAATCGCATTAAGAGCCCCATTGGTTTGCAATGGCTTACTGTACCCGTGATGTTCCGCGGCCGATTCGGCCAACTCATTAAAGATGTGGAAATCCGCGACGAGGAGTTCTGGCGCACTCACCTTCGCGCCATTGAATTGAACTATCGCCGCTCTCGTTTCTTCCACCAGTATTTTGAGGAACTAAGTTCCCGTTTAAAATACACTCCAGGCACTCGGCTCACCGATCTAAATGGGCGCCTGCTTGAGTGGTTTATGAGCGTGATGGGAATCCAAACTCGATTAGTACGTTCTTCCCAGTTACAGCAACCTGGCAGACGGACTGAATTGTTGGCGAACATCTGCTCGTCGCTGGGTGCCGACCAATACGTTTCGCCTTTGGGGTCCGCCGTCTATCTGTTGGAAGAAGGAAATGTCCTGGTCGACAAAGGAGTCGAAGTTGTTTTTCAGCATTATGAGCACCCCAGGTACTGGCAACTGTTTCCACCGTTCCAGCCTTACGCTTCCATAGTTGATCTGGTTTTCAATGAAGGCGAGCGGTCGCTCGAAATCCTCCGCAGCGGAAGACGGACGCCTTTTTCGGCGGAGCAGGTCATCGAGCAGATTCAGGCCAAACCCCGGGCTTCGTGAGTTCCAACTTCAAAATCGGGGAACGGCTGATCGGTCCTGGTCAACCGGTCTATGTGATCGCCGAGCTTTCCGCAAACCACCATCAGGAATTTGAACAGGCGGTCCGTCTTCTCCAGGCTGCTAAAGCGGTCGGCGCGGATGCGGTCAAACTGCAGACGTACACTCCAGACACAATTACGATTCGCAGTGACCAGGAATATTTCCGTATCGGTGGTGGCACGCTTTGGGATGGCCGCACTCTTTACGATTTATACGGAGAAGCGCAAACCGCTTGGGAATGGCAGCCCAAGCTAAAACAAATCGCGGGTGAGCTCGGGTTGGACTTGTTTTCCTCCCCGTTCGATTCCACCGCCGTCGATTTCCTTGAAACTATGGGGGTGCCGGCCTACAAGCTGGCGTCGTGCGAACTCGTGGACATCGGACTCATCCAGAAAATGGCATCCACGGGGAAGCCGCTTCTGATTTCCACGGGCATGGCAACCGTCGAGGAAATCGAAGAGGCGCTGCGAGCCGCGCGGGACGCGGGCTGCACACAAATCGCGTTACTAAAGTGCACCGCAGCCTATCCCGCCTCACCTGACGAAATGAACCTGCGGACAATTCCGGAAATGACGCGCAGATTCCAGGTGCCCGTTGGTTTATCGGACCACACCATGGGCATCGCGGCTTCGGTTGCCGCGGTCGCCATGGGTGCGTGCATCATTGAAAAGCACATCACGCTTTCGCGCTCGCTGCAGGGACCGGACAGCGCGTTTTCGCTCGAGCCTCAGGAATTCAAATCCATGGTCGAGGCAGTACGCGTTGCGGAAAAAGCGTTGGGAGAAGTGCAGTTCGGTCCCAGCCCACGTGAACAAAGCACGCGGGTGTTCCGGCGATCGCTTTTCATTGTCGAGGACGTAAGACAAGGCCAGACGCTCACGCCCGAAAATGTTCGCTCGATCCGTCCCGGACACGGTTTACACACGCGACATTTGCCGGAAGTGATTGGCAAGCGCGCCGCACGGGACATTGAACGCGGGACCCCGGTGACCTGGGACCTGATCGAAAACTGATGAGGCTGGTCAGCCCATTTCTGAAGCATGTCCTCTACCCGGGCCTGGCCAGAGCCGGATATCTGCGTCATCGCGCCGGCGCCGGCCCGGCCATTGTCACTTACCACGGAATCCTTCCGCCGGGATATCAGATGATCGATCCCTCGCTGGATGGGGCGTTGGTGAGCCCAGAGTCGTTTCGCCGTCAACTGCACCTGCTCAAAACGCGCTACAACATTATTTCCCCAGAACAGTTCTTGCTCTGGTGCGAATCAAACCACCCACTGCCCCCGCGGTCCGTATTGCTGACTTGCGATGACGGATTACAGAACACCCTGACCGACATGGTGCCCCTCCTCCAGGAGATGGACGTCTACTGTCTCTTCTTTGTCACCGGCGCTTCGCTGGATGAACAAGCTTCCATGCTCTGGTATGAAGAACTTTATTTGCTGTTTCTTGCAGCCGGGAACTCGTTCACCATAAAGCTGGCGGAAATTTCGATTTCTGTCGAAGCGCCCCACCAGAAGCGCGACAAGTGGTGGGACTTGGTCAAGAAGTTCTCGCAGTTTGATCAGCGCAAGCGCGGGGAAATTCTTGAGCGAATCCGCGAACAGCTTGGCATTTCCGGGGAATGGGTTTCGAAATATATGGATGATCCAGTTCTCCGTCGCCGATTTCTGATGTTGAACGCTCCTGAACTACGTCAATTGCGAGCAGCGGGCATGTGTATTGGGGCGCATACTCTGTCTCATCCCATGTTGTCGCAGGCGACTGAGGAAATGGCGTGGACGGAAATTCTTGAGAGTAAGCGCAAGCTTGAAGAGAGTTTGGATCAAGTGATTTGGGCCTTGGCGTATCCCTTCGGGGATGCCGGTTCGATCACTCACCGTGAACAGGAAATGGCTGAACGTGCTGGATTCAAATGTGCGTTCCTAAACTTTGGCGGCGGGTTGGGAGCAGAAAATCCGCGGTTTGCATTGCCGCGCGTGCACGTCACCGCGGAGATGGGTCTAGCCGAATTCGAAGCTCACATTTCCGGCTTGCATCGATCATTACGCCGACGTTTATTGAGTGATGAAAATGCTCACGTTTGAAGCCGCGCGGAATGGCTGGGCGATAGAAAGTGTCGCGTGGCTGTGCTTGCAACTCAGGCGCTGAAGCGCACCGGTGCGCTGGAAGGCAGTACCCCTGATACGAGTCACTACACGACGTGAAAAGGGTTACCTGTTTGATTCTGCGGACAGTTGGCGAATGCCCCACTACCGCGCGCCAGCGCGGGGTTGCCGTGGCATTCACTCAATTTTGTTTTCCGCTTGCCGCGCGACTGGACAATGATTCTCCATCGAGATGCCGGACATTTATGACAGACTGTTGTTTTGAGAGCAGTCACCAGTTAGCCGGCGGAGAAGCTTGCGCATAGTTCAACATAGAGCGATACCCGAAGATGATCTCTTGCAGCGCCAATGGAACGATTTGGTGCAGCAAATGGAGCGGCCGGAAGTTTTTTACACTTACGAGTGGGCTCTGGCTGTGTACCGGGCATACGGCGGGCAGATGGCTCCGTTATTACTGCTTGCTTATGAGGAAGACTCGCTCGTGGGTGTTGCCGCGGTGGCCACCGATAGTTCACAAGAAATTGTTTTTTTGGCGAGTACGACTGCGGACTACTGCGATTTCATTTGCCATCCCCTGCGTCGTAAAGAATTTCTGGAGTCGGTTTTTGCCGAATTGAAGAAACTGGACGCAGGAGTGCTGCGTCTGGCAAATCTGCCAGCCGATTCCGCCACAGCCCACGCGCTCAGAAGTGCTGCCCGCGATCACGGATATTCGGTGTTTGCCCGTCCCGCATATTCTTGCGCGAAAGTGATGATTGATTCTCCCGAGAATCGCGCGACGGTTAGAGAATCCGTCCAGCGCAGGATTCGTCGCTATTCGAAAACTCTTGGGAAAAATATTCCGGTGACGCTGAGTCATTCCACGTCACACGATGACATTGCATCCGAACTACCCAGCTTCGCCAAAGCCCACGTGGCCCGATTTCTAGACACCGGGCGCATCAGCAATCTCGCACATCCCGAGCGCAGGATTTTTCTCGCGGAACTGACGCAGTCATTGGCGTCATCGGGCTGGGTGACACTTTCGCAACTGCTGGTTTCCGGAAAAGTCGTGGCCTGGAACTACGGATTTCAGTTCTCCGGAAGCTGGTTTTGGTATCAACCAACATTTGTCAGTAGCTTTCAGCAGTATTCCCCAGGTCTGTGGCTGCTATCGAAGATCGTCGAGGAGTCCTGCAGCGATCCCCAACTGGATCGTATAGACCTCGGACTTGGGGCGGAAGGTTACAAGGAGCGATTGGCCACGGCGAGCCAGCCAACTCTCCATGTAACGGTCACAGCGTCCGCATTTCGCGGGTTGAAGGAGCGGGTTCGATATCATTCAGCGGCGGTCGTTCGGTCGATCCCGCGGGCGGAAGCCTGGGTGCGAGGCGGATTAAGTCGGGCGGCGTTGTTGAGAGCGCGAGTCGCAAACGAAGGGCCACTGACTTATTTGGCGCGCGTCCTCCGGAAAACCTTGCATGATCGGTCAGAGTTCATCTTGCTGGAGTGGTCGTCGGAAAAAGTATTGCCGATCCGGCAGTCGGCGCCGCATTCTTCAGCAATCCAGTCTATAGATTTGGATCTGCTGGCTGATGCCGCGATTCATTATGTTGATGATCCGGAGACACTGGCTTACTTGTTGCGCGCTGCCGAAAAGCTTCGCGCGAAAGTTGAAGGATTCGCTCTCGTCAACAACGAAGGCATGCCACTCCATTTTTGCTGGATCGAAGATTTCCAAAAATTCCCGATGAAGCCGCCGTCGGCGAATTGTTCGCGGATCGCCGATTGCTGGACCCCAGTTTCGATTCGCGGTCGGGGCCACTACCGGCAGGCCATCGCCGCGGTCGCTGCGCAGCTACGGGCGGCTCAGCGATCGCCTTGGATTTATATTCCGTCCACCAACCGCGCAGCTCTGCGGAGCGCTGAGGCCGGGGGCTTTGTCAGAGTGCTCTCCTGGCTTCAAGAGCGAATTTTGTTCTCAACCAAAGTCACCGAATCACAATTCTCGACAGTTACTGAGCCTGTGATTGACGTCTCATCCGCCGCGTGAAAAGTTTTAGGAGAAACGCACTGCCATGAAGGTCCTGCTGATTCACCCTGAAGACCGGCTTCCGCAGAGGGTTGCGTCCGGCAACTGGGACCTGGTGGTAGATTTTGGTCGCGCCCCCGTTTCCACCTATCACGAATGGGGCCGTCAAGCGCGATGTTCTGTGGTGAGCCTCTATGACTTTGGGCGCGAAGTCGAAGATCTCTATCAAATCAGAAATCTCTTACAACTCGGAATGGGCGGGCTGGTCGATCATTTGGGAATCGACTGGTGGGATGTTCTCTCGCTGGAAATCGCACCGCAATTACAGCAGCTCCTGCTGGTCCGCCGGCTGGCGAATGATCTGGAGCCGGCTTGCGAACTCTACACAACCCGGCCTTTCTTTTTGGCAACGGCATTGCAGCGACTTTGCGGCGGTAAGCTGATCGATTTGGAACGCAGTATGGATTCGGCGCTGCGCAGCGCCCGGCATTATTCAGAAGCGCTTTCGAATTTGAACGCGACTCAAGTAGTCCAGGTCTTGCAGGATAAATTCGATGCGAAACACCAGCTCCGACGACGGTTCGCGCCCCGGAGGCGCAATTCTGGACGCCCCGTAGTTCTGTTACCCTCCGCTTATATTGGCGTTTCGCGCGCTGGCGTTTCGTACGCTTCGCTGTTGCCCGATGTGGAGTTTCTTCTCGCGTGCGCCCGCGGCAACGGCGAGCTCAAGTCGCTTCCTTCGAACGTGCAAATGATTTCTCTGGATTCATATTTCACGTCCCCGAATGAATCCCAGACTGCGGATCTCTTGAGCGCCTGGAGCGCTCTGAGAGAAGGCCTTAGTCCCGCGGCTGGCGAATTTGAGTGCGCAGACGCAGTCGGAATTTTGGATCGAATTCCTTCATTGATAGGTTGGGGCTGCGCTCTCCATAGTGCCTGGAGCGGCGTTTTCGACTCGGAAAACATTGTCGGATGTTTGTGCGCCGATGACAGCAATCCTTATTCCAGAATCCCGCTTATTCTTGCCAAACAGAATGGGATTCCCGCGATAGCTTGTCATCACGGTGCCAT
>DATBAX010000485.1:0-26779 GCA_036271275.1 Terriglobales bacterium | reverse complement strand
ACTGCAGACACGGTCACGACGTCGCTTGCGGTGTCGTTGGTGGTGTTGAGTTCGCCGCCGCCCGATACCGAGACGCTGTTTGTGATGCTGGTCGGCGCGGTTGCGGCGACGTTGGCGGTCACCGTAATTGGTGGATAGCTCGCTGACGCGGCCAGCGCATCGCTTCGCGTGCAGGACGCGGAGTTGCAGGTCCACCCGGCGCCTGAGAGCGCGGTGATGGTCAGTCCGGATGGCGCAGGCTCGTTCACGCTAACCGTGCCCGTCGTAGAACCTGGACCTGCGTTACTTACCGTAATGGTGTACGTGGCGCCGGTCTGACCTTGGGAGAAATTGCCTGCGGTGCTGATCGCGATGGAGAGGTCGGACGCCACGACACTAATCGAGGCGGACGCGACGTTGCCGGTGCCGGCGTTCGCCGAACTGACGTTGCCGGTGGTATTCATCAGAGTGCCGACAGCGATTGCTGTGACATTTACCGAGAAGTGGCACGAGCTGTTCGCGGGAATCGTTCCATTCGACAGGACTACGGAAGTTGCGTTGGTGGTGACTGTGCCGGAGCCGCAGGAGCCGGTCAGACCGTTCGGAGTGGCGACTGCGAGCCCCGCGGGCATGGGATCGGTGAACGCGACGCCACTGAGCGCGGTGTTCGTGTTCGAATTCGCTATGGTGAAGGTCAGCGAAGTCGACCCGCCAAGGCTGATCGTGGATGTCCCGAATGCCTTGGAGATCGAAGGAGCCAGTCCGACGGAGAAGTTCGCCGCTGCGGTATTACCGGTGCCTCCGCTCGTCGAGGTGATGGCGCTGGTTGTGTTGGTGTACGCGCCCGGAGTGGAACTGGTGACGTCGACGCTGACGGTGCACGCAACGTTTGCAGGAATCGAGCCACCGGAAAGGCTGATGGTGCCGGTGCCCGCCGTGGCGCCGAGAGTTCCGCCGCAAGAGCCGGTGAGATTGTTGGGCGAAGCGACCACGATGCCCGCCGGCAAATTGTCGGTAAATGCGACGCCCAAGAGCGTGACGGTGTTCGCGGCGGGATTGGCCGCCGTGAAAGTGAGCGTCGAAGTGCCGTTCGGTGCGATCAGGCTGGGAGTGAAGGCTTTAGCCAGCGATGGAGGCGCGACGACGGCTACGGAGGCGGATGCGGTTGAACCGGTTCCGCCGGCGGTGGAGCTTACGCTTCCCGTTGTGTTGTTTTTCGCTCCTGCGGTCGTGCCGGTGACGTTGACAGAGAAAGTGCACGAGCCACTCGCGGCGATCGTTCCGCCGGAGAGGCTGATCGCGCCGGAGCCCGCGGTTGCGGTAATCGTGCCGGCTCCGCAGTTACCGGTCAGGCCGTTCGGCGAAGAGACGACCAAGCCAGCGGGCAGAGCGTCGGTGAAGGCGACTCCCGCGGCTGCGGTCGTTGTGTTGGAGTTCTGAACCGTGAAGGTCAGAGACGTTGAGCTGTTGAGCGGAATGCTGGCCGCGCCGAACGACTTGGTGATCGAGGGCGGACCGACGACCGTGACGCTCGCAGAGGAAGTGTTGCCGGTTCCCTGAGTGGACGTAACGGTGACGGAGTTATTTTTCACTCCGGCGCTGGCGCCGGTCACGTTGACGCTGACGGCGCAAGTCGCGCTGCCGGCGAGCGCGCCCGCGGACAGGCTCACGCTTGTGGCTCCGGCAGTTGCACTGGCGGTGCCCCCGCAAGTGTTGCTCAGCAACGGGGTCGACGCGACCACCAGGCCGACCGGCAGCGTGTCGGTGAATGCGAGCGCGGAGAGCACGTTACTCGAGTTCGGGTTGGTGATGCTGAAGGTTAGCGACGTCGTGCCGTTCAGCGGGATGCTGAGTGCGCCGAACGACTTTGTGATCGATGGCGGCGCTGCGACGCTGAGGTTAGCGGTGGCGGTGTTGCCGGTGCCGCCGTTGGTCGATGTGACGGCGCCCGTCGTGTTGGTGTATTGACCCGCGGCGGCGCCCGTCACGGTGATGCTGAACTGGCACTGGCCGTTTGCGGCGATCGTGGCGCCGGTCAGCGAGATGCCGGTCGGCGCGGTCGTGGTTACGGTGCCGCCGCAAATTGATGCGGTGGCGTTTGCAACCGTTAGGCCAGTAGGAAGCGTGTCGGTGAAAGCGACGCCGGTCAGCGATACCGCGTTGGCCGCGGGATTCGTGATCGTGAACGTCAACGAAGTCGTGGTGCTGGGTGCGATGCCCGTGGGATTGAACGCCTTTGCGATCGATGGAGGTGCTACGACGTTGATGGAGGCCGTCGCGGTTCCGCCAGTGCCGCCTTCGGTCGAGCTGATCGCGCCCGTCGTGTTGGTCTTGGCACCGGCGGTCGCGCCGGTGACGTTGACCGAGAAAGTGCACGAACTGCTGGAGGCAATCGTTCCGCCGGAAAGGCTGACGGCTCCGCCTCCCGCAGTTGCGGTGATGGTGCCGGTTCCGCATGAGCCGGTGAGTCCGTTAGGCGTGGCGACGACCAAGCCCGCAGGCAGCGTGTCGCTAAAAGCTACGCCCGTGGCGCCGGAAGCCGCGTTGTTGTTTTGCGCCGTGAAGCTCAGGCTCGTCGAACCATTCAGTGGAATACTGGCGGCGCCAAATGCTTTTGTGAGCACCGGCGCACCAACTACGGTCAGGGACGCGTTCGAAGTATTGCCTGTCCCGGCTTCGGTCGAAGTGATGGTGACGGAGTTGTTTTTGACGCCCGCGGTGGTTCCGGTGACGTTAAGGGAGACAGCGCAGGTTCCGCTGGCGGGCCGTGTGCCTGCGGAGAGACTGACCGCAGAAGCGCCCGCGGTTGCGGTAGCGGTGCCGCCGCACGTGTTCGAAAGTGCTGGAGTGCCGGCGACAACGAGCCCAGCCGGCAAGCTATCTGTGAATGCCAGGCCGGTGAGGGCAAGGCTCGTATTCGGATTGGTGATATTGAATGTGAGCGAAGTTGTGCTGCCGGTCGGAACCGACGCCGCGCCAAAAGCCTTGGTGATAGATGGAGGTGTAGCGACGGTGAGGTTCGCGGAAGCGGTGTTGCCGGTTCCCCCGTTAGTCGAAGTAACGGCGCCCGTGGTGTTGGTAAATTGCCCCGCGGCCGCGCCTGTCACCGTGATGCTGAACTGGCACTGGCTGTTTGCCGCGACCGTAGCGCCTGTTGTCGCAATACCCGTCGGTGCGGTCGTCGTAACGGTCCCGCCACAGACCGTGGCGGACGCGTTCGCGACCATCAATCCGGTGGGGAGTGTATCGGTAAAGGCTACGCCCGTAAGAGATACCGCGTTCACCGAGGGATTCGTGATTGTGAAGGTGACGGAAGTCGTCGCGTTTAGCGCGATCGACGTCGGACTAAAAGCTTTCGTGATCGACGGAGGTGCCACGACATTGATCGTGGCAGTAGCGGTTCCGCCAGTCCCGCCTTCGTTCGAGCTGAGGGCGCCGGTCGTATTGCTCTTGGCGCCGGCGATGGTTCCGGTGATGTTAACGGAGAAAGTGCACGAGCCGCTGGTAGCAATCGTTCCACCGGAAAGCGTGACCCCGCCTGAGCCTGCCGTGGCTGTGATCGTTCCGGATCCGCACGTCCCAGTTAAGCCATTGGGAGTGGAGACGACCAAGCCAGCCGGGAGAGTGTCGCTGAAAGCGACTCCGCTGAGCGCGGTCGTCGTGTTCGGATTTGTAACCGTGAAGCTGAGACTAGTCGAACCGTTCAGAGGAATGCTGGCTACACCAAACGATTTACTGATCGTGGCTGCGCCTACGACCGTGACGGAGGCGTTTGACGTGTTGCCGGTGCCGGCATTCGTGGAGCTAACAGTGACACTGTTATTCTTCACGCCCGCCGTGGTGCCTTGAACTGTGACGCTGACGGTGCAGTTTGCACCTGCAGCCAGCGTTCCGCCGCTCAAGCTGAGGGAAGAAGCTCCCGCCGTAGCCGTGGCTGTGCCGCCGCAGTTGTTCGTCAGCCCTGGCGTGGGGCCAACCACAAGTCCAGCCGGGAGACTGTCGGTGAACGCCAGACCGTTGAAAGTCGTGTTCACGTTTGCATTGGTGACCGTGAAGGTCAGGCTCGTCGTGCCGTTCAACGGAAGCGTCGCTGCCCCGAAGGTTTTCGCAATGGATGGCGGCGCGACCACGGTCAACGTCGCGGAAGAGGTCGACAGCGCGCCGGTTCCTGCCGTGGTGGAATTGATCGTGACGGTGTTGTTGTATGCGCTGTCGGTCGCGCTGCTGACCTTTACGGTGATAGAGCAAGCACCGACAGGCAGGGTGGCGTTCGAAAAGCCTACGCTGCCGGACCCTGCGGTGGCTGTAACCGTACCGCCGCAAGTGTTAGTCACGCCGGGCGTAACCGCGACAACGAGCCCTGCGGGGAGAGTATCCGTAAAGCTCGCATCGCTCGCAATCGTATTGGGATTGGTTACTGCGAACGAAAGTGTGGAAGACGCGCCGACCGCAACGGTCGTCGGGTTGAAAGTCTTGACGACCCGCAAGGGCTCAACAATGACGATGCTTGCCGTAACCGTCTGTTGGTCCAGGGTCGCATCCACCGAGCCGTTTCCGGAGGTGCCGCCCGCGATGAAGGTTGCGGTGGCTTGTGCGCTGGAGTTGAGAGATTCGGGCTGCGCTTGTGGAACGGACCCCAGGACCGCGTTGTTAAAGGTGACAGGCAGGCCTACCAATTCGTCCAGATTACCCGCCAGCGTTGCCGCGGAGCCGTTGTTGTCTTTGCTCAAATCCGCACTCAGCGTGGAACTGCTGTTGATCTTTAGCGTCGAGGGACTCGCTGTGTTCGTGAGTTTGGCAAACGTGGAAATGTCGGTCGTCCCCGTGTTGCGATTCGTGATCGTGCCGGACGGCGTGTTGGTTCCCCACCAATTGGCCGTCGCGTTGACGGCCGTGCGATCGTTGTCGAGGTTGTTGCTGCCGCTCGCCCCGGTATTGCCCGCAATACGGCTGAAATGAATGGTTACTGGTCCCGCGCCTGGGTTGTCATTTCCAATGGCGATACCGCCGCCGTTGCCCGTGGCCGTGTTTCCTGTGATCGTGACTTTCGTGATCGTAGCTGTATCGGGCGAAGCCTGATCTAGGTAAATTCCGCCGCCGACTTGAACGCCGCCGCCGTTTGCGCCAGTAGTGTTTCCGCTGATAACCGTCGGGCTTGCTAGCGTGCCATCGATCAGTAAGGCTCGCGTGCTGTTGATGCCACCGCCTTCGCCGGCCGCGCTGTTTCCGGAAATCGTAGAACTGTGAATTTGAATTTGCGGTTCTCCAGCTCCGGCGCCGAAGATAAATAGTCCGCCCGACGTGCCTCTGCCCCCGCCATTCACCTGGTTCGCGGAGTTATTTTTCACGCTCGAATTCGACATCGCCATGCGAGCCAGGTCGGACACCCAGATTGCGCCGCCGCTGCCGGTGGAACCGGCTCCCTGTTCCGCGACGGAGTTCCCCTGAAAAATGCTGTTGGAAATCGATGCCGCTCCGGTTCCGCCGCCGGCGATGCCTGACGAAACATTGAACAGAACGAGGCCGCCGCCGTTGCCGTCCTGAGTCACGCAATTCTGGATCGTGACGTTGTTGAGTGTCAGCGTTGCCGCACCACTCGAACCCGTATCGTGCTCCATGCAGCCGCCGTCGCCGTCGGTGCCGGCGACGCTGCCTCGGTTGTGGCCGAATTGAATTGTGAGGTTCGAGAAGCTCGCGGATGCGTTCGTGATGGTCTGAATGTCTTCGTTCACGGCGAATACCAGGTCGACTCCGGTTGCCGCCGAGGTGCCGCCCTGAATGATTGTGTTGGCCTGACCCGCACCGACGATGTTCACCGAATCGTTGATATAGAGGCCGCCGTGCGCGCCGGTGTTGTCCCCCGCTTGGCGCGCGATGGAGAGCGTGTACGTTCCGGCCGCGAGTGTGATGGTGTCGGTGCCGGCGGTAGCGTTTGCTTTGAGAACAGCTTCGCGCAACGAGCAGGATGAGGAGGTGTCAGCGTTGCTGACGTTGTTGCAGGTCGCCGCGGTCGTGCCCGGTGTCGGATCGTCGAATCTGTTGACGAAGAAAGTTGGGTCGGGCAGCGGCATCATCACCGAGGGCGTGGCTTGGCCCGAATGCAACGCGATCACGCCAGAGCGACCATCGATATTGACGCGCGTCGAGATTGCTGTGACCGGAGAGCCCGAATAAGGTCGGCTTGAAATCTGCGCCGGAGCGAAAGTGCTTGCGCCCGGTGTTGCATCGGGATGAAAGACGACCAACATCTGCCTCGTCGCCGGATTCAACACCATGACATCGTCGGCGCCGTGATCGGATATGCGCGTACGGAGAAGCACCGGGGCCTGAACGCCTCCGAACGAGGTGATGCCGGGCACGCTCTCAGCCACTTTCCAGCCGCTGGCAGCAATCGCGTGGCCGGGAACGGATGAATTGGCAAATCCTCGGCGCGTCGCCTGGCGAATCGCTTTCAGTTCTTCCGTCGTCCGAACGCTAGGATCAAATTCGTTTGGCGCCACGAAATGCAGGCTGCCGTTCGAATCGAGCAGGGCGATCTGCGAGTGGGAGTTGCGATCGTAGATGAAAGAGCCTACGACCATCGAACGCGCGGATACCGGCAGCGAGAGCGTCTCAAGCCTCATCGTCAGAGCATGCAATAGAACAACTTGATCGCCCGACAGAAACGCTACGTCATCCCCGCTCTCGCCAAAATCACCGAAGACCACATTCGAAACAGGAGCCGCCAGCGGGAAATTGGCGACGATACCCAAGCCAATCTCAGTTCCACCCAAAACCAAAAGGGAAGGGTTGCCGGCCGGACTTGTGATTCCCAAAATCACGTTGCTGAAGGTTTGCCCCGTTCCGAGTCTTCCGGAAGCCAGCGCGTTCAGTTTGCCGGCCAATTGGACTTGCTGCGGCGAACCAAATTTGCCCTGGGCGAGTCCGGGTAGAACATAGATGCTGTTGTCTTCGCGGCTTGCGACGACCAGATCCAGATTTCCAAGCCCCGTAAAGTCTCCAGCGGCGATAAAGTCCGGGCGGACCGGCACCTGGTAGACATGAGCCTGGGTCAAAAAGGGAGAAGGGAACTCCCCGCGGCTGATGGCCTGGAACGATGCTTCGCTCTGCGGAGCAAATGCGTCGACGTTCCCACGATGCAGAGCAATCGCGCCGCCTGTCGGCGTAGCGTAGCCGATGACCAGGTCTTCGACACCGTCTCCGTCAAAATCGCCCTTGGCGAGGGACAGAGCGGTCGCCTGACCCGACGCGACAATGCGTGCGAGTGTTTGTTCGTTCGTAGTTGCACCTACGTGTTCCGCGCGCACGTCGCGCGTTTCGCTCAGCCAAATCCTCGGACCCGTCTGGGAACTCTGCGGCCGTGGTGATGGCTCGTGCTCCTCGCGCGCATCCGCCGAAATGGCAGACAATAAGAGTCCAAAAACAACGACAGCGACGGCAATACGGGACATGCGTGCGCGCACAAAACCGGGCTGAGCCATGATAGGAATCCTTATCTGGTCGGTCTAAATGGATTTCACTGAGAGAAGGGATCCTGAGGCTGCGCGCTGCTTCCCCAAACACACGCGAGACTTCAAGAACGTGTTAGTACCTTTGCATATACATGACGTCGAAGCACCCTAGAAGTTGGAAGAGTGCGCTTAAGTCATCAATGATTCTAAGAAAACACCAAATGTTCGTTTTACAGAATTGGGACACTACGGCTTGAAATCGCAAACGGCATACTGAGCGGCAAGCGTGAGGCTGACATTGCTGTTTTTCAGCGGTCATTGCCGCGGGCATCTTTCAAACCTCGCACATATGGCCTGCTGTTTTCCCGCTAAGCGCTGATCGGCGCTTCGTCGCTTGCTCACCGGAGGGGAGTGGTTACCCCGCCTACTTGTAAGCAAACGTGAGATGTTCTTTCTGAAGATCACGGAGCCAAGCAAAGCTGTTTCGGCCGGGGCGTATCCTGTGATCCGCGGCTCTGCCTTGGTGACGGCGAGCGTTCGGCTTATCTTTGGACATCCGGATACGCGCCGCCCGACTTGATACCTTCATGGGGCCGGAGACACCCAATCCACTTCTGATCAGCATTGTCCGCGGCGAATGCCATTTATGCCTGCACAATGACGGTCTTCCGGTAACAATCCGATTCGCAAATGCAGTTGGCGATGTGCTGATGTCGGCTCTCATGGATAGTGAGCCGCGCCTTCCCATTTAAGTTTTATATCTAGGGCTGATTTCGAGGATTTATTCTCTCTATTACCCAATCGTTTCCATCAACTTCCCCGGCTTCACTTTCAGCGCCCGCGCTAGCCGCACAATGTTAAGAATCGCGATATTTCGCTCGCCGCGCTCGACCCCACCAACGTAGTTGCGGTGCAGATCCGCTAATTCAGCCAGCTTTTGTTGCGACAGGCCGCGGTCGAGACGTAGCTTGCGCACATGCTTTCCAAACGTAGCTCTCGGGTCGACGGCCACGCAGTCATCATTTGATTGATGACCACGATGAGTCTACACACGATGAGTGTGATGCTCGGCCGCTTCTCTTTGCGGGCAAACTGCCCGCAGGGCAACTTCAGTCAAAAGAGGGTCATCTGGCGCCCTCGGCGTTCGAGCGCCTCAGACTCGGGCGACAAAGGGTGGAACGTATCGATCAGGAATTTCCGCAAAGACTTTAACATCGGAGAGCCGTCGTCGCGGAGGTAGGCGAGGCCAACCTCCGCGGTTAAAAACTCGTCTACCAGCCTGCGGAATACAATACCTTCCCGCACCACACGCTGTGCCCAAGGTAGGGTCAGCCCGGCCAGGAAACCGCTTTCCAGAACGAGTTCCACCAGCTCCGCTTGCGTTGTTGCCTGCTGGACTACGCGTGGGTGAACGCGTGCAACTCTAAAAATCCGATTGAGGTCCTCACCGAAGCGCGGCTCGATGTCCCCACGTATTGTCGCTAAAGGAATGTCGTCCAGATCCGTGATCTGAACCGCATCTTTAGTTGCCAGCGCATGCCCCGTGGGCAACGCTAGGATCAGACTCTCCCGATACAGTCCCTCGCAAGTCACAGCCTGCTCGCGAATTGGCAATATTACGAGTCCCGCATGTAACGTGCCGCGTACGAGGCCATCTGCCTGTTCGGATGTATGCGCACTAACCAAACGCACTTCGGCTGCGGGGTAAGTTGACGCGAAATGGCGGCGTACTTTGGAGAGAATCCGCAAGTCGATCAGCGGCGAATAGCCAATGCTCCAAGGTCCGCGGTGCAAGCCTCTTGCCGCCTTCGCTCCCTGGACAGCACGGTCCGCGTGAAACAAAGTTAAGCGGGCCTCGGCCGTGAATGCTTCTCCCGCCGCGGTCAATCGCACTTCTCGCTTCGTTCGCTCGAAGAGCTTGGCACCCAGATTTTCTTCCAACTGTCGAATTTGTTTGCTCAGCGCAGGTTGGGCAACGTGCAGACGTGCCGCTGCACGCGTAAAGTTGAGGACTTCGGCAAGCACTGTGACATAGCGATAGAGCCTAAGTTCGACGCCCGGATACACGGGAACCTCCCGAAGACAGGCGTGAACGATGATTAATGGAGACACACACGCCGCATCGGGGCCGGGCAACTCTTTTATGTCACCGGCAGCTGCTCGGCCGCGTCACGTTGCGACCTGGGCTCTTATTTCTGGAACCAGCACGAAATACATGCGATAAGCAACACCAGGACACTAGAGTATGTCCCCGGATGGGGTGTTTCTCGCCTCAATTGATAAACAAATTACTTTTTCCGGCCAAATATCACTTTCCTTTTTGAGGTTTGTAAGTATGCCCTCGCAGTGAATCTTTTTGGCCACTCATAGCCATAAATAAACTCCGCTTCCGACCGTTTCAACTGTGCTATACAGATTTTAATCGGTGTCATTATGAGTTCCGTCGAGGTAGGTGGGACGTACCAAAATGAACCTCACCAAGCCGCGTGAATCTCGACCCGGCGACCTCGCTGGACTTTCAGATGAAATGCTTATGGCGTCTGTGGCCACAGGCTGCCACGACGCCCTCACGTTCTGTTCGACCGTTATCACCGCCTCGTTTTCAGCGTCGCCGTCCGCATTGTAAGAGATCCGGGCGAAGCGGAAGAAGTCGTTCAAACCGTCTTTCTTGATATTTTTCGTGCCGCGGCGAGTTTCGATCCAAGCCGGGGCATGCTGAAGGTATGGATCCTGCAGTACGCCTATCATCGGGCACTGCATCGCAAACGTCATTTGGTTGCGAACCATTTCTATCGATGGGAGGAACTCGAAGCGGCAATTGAAGTGGGGATGAGTCGTCCCTTATCTTCCGATGTCCATGACATCGTTCGATTGGCGGAGCAGATGCTCGTCCAATTGAAACCCCGCCAACGCGAGGTCGTCGAGATGACCTACTACGAAGGCCTGACTGCCGAGAAGACCGCAGCCAGGCTTGGCGAGTCGGTGCATGCCGTGCGTCATCATCTTCATCGAGGTTTGGCTTCTTTGCGTACTTCGTTCAAAAAGCCCCACCAAAAAGGGATTTCTTATGGCCGAAACCATGAGTAAATTCCGCTTTACCTTGCATCGCCGTTATGAACGCTACTGCACCCTTGCCGCAACCGGTCAACTCGGCGGCCCGGAAATGTTCGAGCTCAATGAACATGTGGCGTCCTGCTCCTCCTGCCGCGAATACCTCGAATCCATCAGTCAGGTCAGCGTCCAAGCAATGCCTTTGTTGGCCGCCAATCGAGGGCCAGAAACCGATGCCCAGCCTCCAGAAGGAATGCGCGAACGCTTTCTTTCGCGTTTGGCAACGGAGGGCAGCGGGCTGCCCACAAAACAGCCGTTGGCCATGCCAAGAGCCATCGCTGCATCTCCCAGAGAAATCGATTACAAAACATTTAACCGAACGGTTTCCACGGATCCCACAAGGCTTGCCGCTGGCAAGATCACTCGGTCCTGGCTCGTTGCCGCAGCCGTTGCCGCCTGCGCTGTAATCGGTATCACCGGGTTTTATTTAGGGAAGCGAACGCTTTCCCCGAACACGAAGGAAATTGCAAAGACGACTGCCGCAACGCCTGTCTTGCTGCCGGCGAAGCCCGACGATTCCCAGCGATTGGCCGATCTGGAACGCCAAAAGGCAGGTCTCGAAAAACAGCTCGCGGACCTTATGCGAAGACTGACCCAATCCACGACCGAACAGGACTCCTTAAAGCAAGAATTGAGCGCCGCTCGCGACAAGCTAGCGTCTCTTGACCATCAACCAGCAAGCCAGCCACAAGTCACCGCGAGTCAAACGCCGGACGCGACAAATCAGCTCGCCATCTTGCAATCCGAAGTACATCGGCTCAATCAACGCCTAGCTGAAGCGGAAATCAACGTAGGGATTCAGAAGCAGACCAGCCAAGACCTTACGGCCAAGCTGGAGATGACGAGCGAGGAGTTGCAGCGCGAGCGCGATTTGAAGTCCGCCAAAAACGAATTGGGCGATGTTTTGGCCGCCCGCAATTTGCACATCGTTGATGTGTACGACGCGGACGGGAGCGGCAAGCGGCAACGTTCCTTCGGCCGGGTTTTCTACATCAAGGGCAAATCCCTGGTGTTTTATGCTTACGACTTGGAAGACCCTCACCAATTCAAGGCCAACGTGGTTTTTCACGTTTGGGGCGGACAAGCCGGTATGAAAGAAGTGACGCACAGCCTCGGCATCTTACATAAAGACGATACTGGCCAAGGTCGCTGGGCCATGACCTTTGATGATTCAAAAGTGCTTTCGCAAATCAATTCGGTTTTTGTCACCGCGGAATCTGGCAACAAGCGTTACGACACCCCGCAGGGCAAAAAGGTCCTTTACGCCTATTTCGGAGGGCAGGCAAATCATCCCTAGCGGACGCTTCGAGACAGTCCGTTTCGAAGGAGTGACTTCAAGGCTGCGGAATAACGGGCAAGCATATTCGGGATCTTGCCGGTCGCGGATTACGCGACGACGCGTTGGAGCGGTCCTCAGCTAACCCAATATGCTCAGAGCCGCCGCAAATTTCGCGGCAACAGCACTAAAGCCCGGTTCGGTTGGGTGCAACTCATTGTCCCACCAAGCCTTGTACGCGTCGTTCGTTAGATCGCCGGAAAGTGTATTTCGTAGATCCACATAATGCACATACGAGAAGGATGCTTCTTTCACCAGTTCCGCTAGGATCGCGTTAAAGCGGTCGATTAACACATGCAGGAGTGCGATGTTGTTCTGCAGATCGTTGAAGAACTTTTCTCGAAATCCTGGTTGTAGCCAGGGACCGGCCAGAAATCCTAAGAAACCTCTTCCATCCGGCACCGGATAGTCGTAGCCATGTACCAGCACCGGAATTGTTTTGCCGAGTTGGGCTTGGCAGAGAGCCTCGATTTGGCTCAACATGTATTTGAAGGCCGTCAAGATTCTCTGGTTCAACACTCCGTCCACAATTTCCTCGTTCCAGCCATGAATTTGTGAGTTGGCACTGTTCAGGAGCATCCCGAATTCCTTTCCGGCGATATCATCTCCTCCACCCGATACCAAGACAGCTTTCGGAACTGCTCCCTGCGCAGTTATTTTCTCCAAACAACGAGCGACTTTGTCGAGCTGCCCGTTCTGATACGCCATAGTCTCGATGGGATCACCGTGATGTGCGGTCGACTCGACATTGTAGCCATGCTCGTCCTCGAGCAGATCGAGGACGTCGCTGTGCAGAGGGTAATCGAACCAGGAATCGCCAACCGCAACCAGGAATCCGGCGGTTTGCACGTTCGCAATGGCAGTAACTTCCTGAGTGGTCGCATTCTGTATATTCATTTCGAGTCGCGACCGATGAGCAGAAAGCGCTTTGGCACGTTTCGCGAGTGCCGCGTCTCGTCTTACTAACGTCTGCTTAGCCCTTTCTCGACCGAAAGCGATCGCGTTCGCGGTGACATCATTCGTAGTCATGGATTTCCTCACTCAGGCTTGAGCAGCTGGGAGTATGTGTTAAGTGAAATCGCTCCAGGTGTGGTTCGCTCGCCAGGGTTTAGTCATTAAAGGATGCCTTTCGTCTCCCTGGCCACTCCCGGAACGGAGGCCCGCGACGCCGTAGGCGGCGCGCTTAGGCCGGAGTGGAGGGAGTGGCCAGGACCTGAGTTTTTTGGCGAGTCTCGTCTCAACGGCACCCTCGCGAATGCCGCTCAGGGCGCCGGTTCATCGGAGCGCTGAATTCGCCGTCCGAGCATTCGAGTGGTTATCTATTCGTACCTCAAAGCGACCATCGGATCGATTTTCGTTGCCCTTCGCGCTGGTACGTAGCAAGCCAGAATCGAGCTGGCCCCCAGAACTGCACTCACGCCAACGAAGGTCAGAGGATCAGTCGCCGGGACACCATAAAGCAGGTCGGTCATTAATCGCGTTAAGAGCAACGCTGCTCCTATTCCTATCGCCAGCCCGAGACCGGCCAGTCCAACCCCTCCGCCTACCACCAATCGCAGCACCCTTCCGCGCTCCGCACCCAAGGCCATACGCACGCCGATTTCACGAGTTCGTTGCGCAGTCGAGTACGACAGCACACTGTAGATCCCCAGAGTCGAAAGCCCCAGCGCTAGTCCCGCGAAGGACACCAAAAGCGCCATCACCATTCGTTGCTGCGCGATTGACTCAAGCGTGATCTGTTCCATCGTCTCGACGTCTGTTACCGGCACGTCTTTGTCGATTCGATGAATTTGCTCGACCACCGCTCGGATTAGGCTTTCGGGCTTCACGCTCGCAGACGTGCGCACTACCAAATGCTGGGGCCCCTGCACCCAGGGATACTGCCCCACAGGGACATACATCTCCGAATGAATACCTCCGTCCGCTCCCTGACTTAACACGTCTCCAGCCACTCCGATAACAGAAAGCCACGGGGCGTCGTCTCCCACCCTTAACTGTTTGCCAAGCGGATCTTGTCCCGGCCAGGAGGTCCGAGCCAGCTTCTCATTCACGATCACTACTCGCTCGGCGCTCTGCGCATCGTGATCGTTGAAACCGCGTCCTCGGCGCAATGGAATCTGCATCGTCCGGAAATAGTCCGGCCCCACGATGACGTAATTTGCATCCGGCACTTGTCCAGCTGGAGGGTTCGGGTTGTCTGCCGTCGTGAAGTATTGTCCGCTCCACCCCGTAATCGGCAGACCGCGCGAAACGCTGGCCGCTTCGACCCCCGGCAATGCTTCAACACTTGCCACGACGTGCTCCCAGATTTGCGCGCGCGACCGCGGCTCTTTGTAACGATCACCAGAAAGCGGCGCACGAAGAGTCAAAATGTTTTTGGGATTGAACCCCAGATTGACATGAATTAGCTCCGCGAGAGTCCGCACCATCAGTCCAGCCCCAACCAACAGGACCAGGGCAAGGGCAATTTCAGACACCACCAACGCACTGCGAAAGCGCCGACTCTGCGGACTCTGCAGAGAGCTGCGCCCGGCTTCCTTTAGCCTCTCGATCACCTTCGGTTTGGCACTTTGGAGCGCGGGCGCCAACCCAAAAAGAAACGTGGTGGCAATGAGTGTGAGCATCGCGAATCCAAGAACTCGCACATTCGCTGTTCCCGCGGTCAAGTCCGGCGCAGCTCGCAGGAGTGTGTCTGGTGCCAAGGCCGCCAATCCTTTGCATAGCCCGCTGGCCAGCAAAACACCGATAATCCCGCCGGCAAAGCAGACGGTCCCGCTCTCTGTCAATAGCTGCCAGACGAGTCGTCCCTGGCTGGCTCCCAACGCACTACGAATCGCAAACTCGTTGGCTCTGCCAGCGCCGCGAGCCAGCAACAGGTTGGCGATGTTTGCGCACGCAATCAGAAGAACAAATGTTGTGGCCGCTATCAACACGAGCAGCGCCGGACGCGTAGCGGCCGAACTGTTGGTTCGGAAGCTCATCAGCTGTGCACGCCATCCATGGAGGTCGGGATAGACTTTTTCGAGGCCCATGGAAACAGTGTCCATTTGCATGCTGGCCTGTGCTAGCGTCGCGCCGGGCTTCAGCCGCGCGATACCAAAGTAGTCATTCGACGTGTGCTCGGCTGCGAGACCTATGCCAGAAACCCACATCCCTGGTACTGATCCGTACGGCGAGGCGTACAAATGCGACAAATTCGCAGGCATAACCCCGACGACCGCGTGACTCTCACCATTCACAGTGATCGAACGGCCAATCAGATTTTCGTCTCCGCCGAAGCGCCGTTGCCAAAGCCCATAACTCAGAATCACCGCGCGCGGAACCCCAGCTTTGTCTTCTTCAGAAGTAAAACTTCTGCCGCGATATGGCGCCACTCCGAGCAGCGGAAAAAGATTGCTGGTGATTGTTTCGCAAGGATCTTCGTCCGCCTCACCCGCCCCGGTCAGCACACAAGAGCTTTCCGTGTAGGCGGCAAAATCTTCAAATGCTTCTGTTTGATTCCGCCAGGCTAGAATCTCCGCCGGTGCGATCGGGTTTCGACTCCAGCCTCGCGCGGCGTTTTTCTTGAGGATGAACACCATGCGATCCGCATTCTTGAAGGGCAGAGGCTTGATCAAGACGGCGTACACGGCCGAAAAAATCGCGGTATTCGCTCCAATCGCCAACGCAAGCGTAAGCACTGCGATTGAGGTAAATCCGGGATTCTTGCGCAATAGGCGCAGACCAAAGTGCAAGTCTTGCATGAGGTCCTGAATCCGGTTTACTCTGCGCGTGTCGCGGCAGTGCTCCTTGGTCTGCTCGATACCGCCCAAATCTAGCCGCGCCCGCCGCTGCGCTTCCCCCGGTGCCATGCCTTTTGCGACATATTGCTCGGTTGCTTGTTCGAGGTGGTCGCGCAGCTCGTCGTCCAATTCCTGGTCCGCCTGCGCCCGACGAAACAATGACCGCATCCGCAGCGGAATCGTGAACAACCAGTGCTCCGGTCGCATCTCCAACCTCCCTGTCGCCCGGCCCGACGCTCACGCCTCTTTGATCTTAATGACCCGCGAAATCGCGCTCGAAAGCCTGGCCCAGTTGTCCGCTTCTTTTTCGAGCTGCCGCCGCCCGAGCCGTGTGAGCGAATAGTATTTCGCCCGCCGGCCGTGCTCCGACGTTTTCCACTCGGCCGTAATCCAGCCCTCTTGCTCCAACTTGTGCAAAGCCGGGTACAGCGAGCCGTCGCTCACTTGCAAAACGTCGCCAGAGACTTGTTTCAGACGCTGGCTGACGGCGAAGCCGTTCATCGGTTCAAGCGCAAGACTTTTCAGCAGCAGCATGTCCAAGGTGCCTTGAACAAGATCAGAAGGCTTGCTCATCTTTATGTCCTCGGTAACCGATACTAACACCTCTGCCCTCGGTAAGCAAGGGGAGATGCTTTTCCGGGCGAGCCTGATAATTGGCGTTCTTCTCTGTTGCCCGGGCGTATTCTAACTGAAGCTTGAATAGCTGGAAGATAAGATCATGTTACGTTCATCTTCAATTACGGAGCAAGTCGCAATGTCGAGTGATGAACGCACACCGTGCTGTCAGCCACAAGAGCCGAACCGCTGGCGAGCGGCTCAATTAAATTCTTAGCCAGACACGACGCTCCCATTCGGATGCTGAGCGCCGCGTCAGCGATAATCACGGGGAGCATCTACATGGACATCGTCAACCGAAGCAGAATTCCTGAAGCACTGGCCCAGGAATGTCGCGCGGCGCGCCGGTGTAGCCGATGCGAGGTTCATCGTCTTTCTCGACGACAAGGTCAATTCGATCGTCGCAGATGCTGCGCGGAAGAACCTGCAGGACCACCCGACCTGGCAATACATGCGGCCCGGATGGGAACGACAAGCGACGGGAGAATGCGATGTTCATGCTTGCACCGTATCAAGTCGCATTATCGTTAGACAGAATCTCCCCGCCGATGTCATCGACGCGAGCGGCGGGTACGATTTGCTGGTCTATCTCGACGCGACGTGGACAGGTGAAAGGGAAGAAGGTTTTGTCCTAACGCTCGCCCACGAGCTGCGTCATGTATGGCAATACCTCAATGCTGCGATCGTATTTCACGCGCAGACGCCACTCTCCTGGGTGATGCTCCCGCAACTGACGCCTTGCGAACTCGATGCGGAAAAGGCCGCGAAGCGCATGCTCGTACAGATGTATGGCGAGAAGCACGCGAGTGAGTATCTCACCGCTGCCGGTGCAGGCTGCCGGCCAGAGCACCGCGAAGTGATCGAACGACTTGCCAATCTCGATCCCACGTCGACCGGGCTTTTCGACCGCATCGCGCAACAGTTCTCCTCAAGTGGCATGTTGTCTGTCGCGCCGGAGAATGGGCATTAGCGACTTTCCATAAAATATGACCTTGATCATAATTCGATCTCTTGCTGGAATTGCGCTTCACTGCGTCGCGCGCAGATCGGGCGACGAAAACTACCAATCCCGAAGGAGCCACAAATCATGTCTGCGGTTATACGTCAGGAAGTCGATTTCAAGGCAAGTCCCGCTCGCGTGTACGAAGCCCTCACTGACGCCAAGCACTTCAGCGCCTTCACCGGTCTTCCGGCGACCATTCACCAGGAGGCCGGGGGCGCCTTCGCGTGTTTCGGAGGGCAGATCGCTGGACGAATCCTGGACCTTGTGCCCAACCGGAGAATCGTGCAGGCGTGGCATGTCAGCATGTGGCCGGAGGGCGTTTATTCCATTGTCCGATTCGACCTCAAGGAAAAAGGCGAGGGCACACAACTGGTCCTGGAGCATTCCGGTTTCCCGGAAGAAAACCGCGTGCATCTCGACGGAGGCTGGGCACGCATGTATTGGGAACCACTCAAGAAGTACCTGGACTAGTCACACCTTCGAAGCGTTTGTGTGCGGACACTCCGCCGCTGGCGGCATTGCCCCGTTGTCCCTGCCACCGGAATCGCAAGTGGTGGTATCTCCCGCGGGTTGCACTTGTGTCTAGTGGATGCATCCTGGACGAAACCACTGTGAGCGCGGAACGCCCGTAACAATTCTTGGCGGATGACGGTCACACGGCGCGAACGCCCGCCCGATTTATCCTCGTATCGCCCGTCTGAACACTAGCAGCCAGATTGGAATGAACTACGAAAAATGCAAGGCAGGAACCGATTGGCGGCTTCATTCAAGAAGGATATGACTGAGTTGCAGGTCGTGGCCAACTTTGCACCAGGAAATACTGTCGCGTTTGCAGCTTCACTTTCCTCTTCTCTGTTGATCCCACCCTCCAAGCTCCAGCGCCACAGTCATGCACGCGGAGCGTAGTTGATCGGCACGAACGCGGTCGACCATGGTGCGGGCCACGATCATTCCTCCGATGGACAAGGCGGCAATGCTCTCCGCCGTAACGCAGCGAACCCGGTCCCTCCTGGATAAACTTCGCTCCAAAACGCTTACCATCGCCTTGAATACCGTCTCGAATGCCTGCCTCGCCGCCTTGCCGCTGCGCGCCACGTCGGTTGGCAACGCCACCATCGGGCAGGAATTCTCAACGTCCTCGTAGTGCTGCCTCGACAGATAGGCTCGGACCACTTGCGGCCCGACGTCGGTTGAGGAAAGGTCGACGTGCACGCCCTCCCAGCAACTCTTCCACTCCGGATCGGTGAAGAAGCAGCCGAGGACTTTGGCATAGAGGTCGTTCTTGCTTTTGAAGTAACTGTAAAACCCGCCGTGCGTTAGGCCCGCGCCAGCCATGATCTGCTGGATGCTGACAGTTTCGAAGCCATGACGATTGAAAAGCCTGCGGGCGCTGTCGATAATCTTCTTCTTGGTCTTCTCGCGATGACCGGCCGGATACGGCATACCGCCTCCTTGTTCGTGTGGTAACGCAGTATCGCGCAATTTCCTTCGTATGCTCAATGAATACCGGTCATGACGCCAGGACGGGCCGCTGCAGAAGGTTCGCTCAACTATAAAACATTATGTTGAACATATTTAGGGGGCATGCTTCCATGCCTTCCGGCGGAATCTCCGCGGAACCATCAAATCCGGAGGTAAGGATGAGCGAACAGTACAATCTCGTGGCGCGAGCCGGCAGCCCCAGCAGAAGGCAGATTCTCGCCGGAGTCGCCGCCTCCCTCGGCGGCCTGACCCTTGCTCCGTCGATCGCGCGGGCTGACTCCAATGAAATTTCACACGTTGCCGAATCCATTCATCAAGAACCCACTTTCAAAGCGAGCCGGAAGCGCCTGTACGAAGCGCTCACGAAGACCGCCGAGTTCGACAAGGTCATGCACCTCGGTGCCGCGATGCAGTCGGGTATGGCGCTTGGCACTGCGCCGACGGAGATCAGCGCTCAAGTGGGAGGCACTTTCACAATTTTCGCAGGACATATCGTCGGGCGGCACATCGAGCTCGCACCGAACGAACGAATCGTTCAAGCCTGGCGCGTCGTCGATTGGGATCCGGGTGTCTATTCGATTGCGAGATTTGAACTCATCGAGCAAGGCTCGGGAACCAAGATTGTCTTCGACCATGCCGGTTTTCCGAAAGGACAAGCGGAACACCTGGCCGAAGGATGGAAGGGCAATTATTGGGAACCGCTCGCGAAATTCCTGGCCTGAGTAGCCCGTTTTCGACCGAACACTGCTGCGCTGACGATCCTCTTTCTCAGACTGAATGGTGCCATGGCGGAACATTTGACGATCGGAGCACAGCGCGAAGCCCAAGCCGAAGTGAACTATCATCGACAACGGATCGGTTTGAAGGGCCAGCTTATATTGCTCGAGCGCTTCTTCAAACCGCCGAAGCGGTGTCAGGAAATAAAGCGCGTACCGGACACGGACCAGAGCCGGAACGGGATCCACGCTCATGGCGGTCTGAAAGTGGCGCTCCGCGAGCTTCCAGTCGTATTCGACCGAACCGGTGATCAGCGCGAGCACGCTGTGTGCTTCACTCAACGTCAAGTCGATTACCAGCGCCTGCTCCGCGGCGGACTTTGCCAGTGTCGCCATGTCGGCCATGGGTTTGATCCCGACGGCACCGAGGCCGTTCGCACCCCGCGCGAAGGGACGACCGATCACGCTCGAAACCGTCGGAGATCTCGCGACCGTGTTCAAAATGAGCCAAACGGCGACGGCCATCCGGCTCGTAACCTACGGCTCTTTTCCCGCCATGCTGATTTACTATGAGCAGGGTCGGCGAAAGTGGTTTCTTCGCCCCAGCAATGACATCCCTGCATCGCTCTGGCCGAAAGAGCAGCTCGACCCTTATTCCGTGTCCGCAAACCTTCTCGCTAATTCCTTTGCGAACAGCAAGGCCGGAGATACGCGTTCGGACCGGTGGTTCGAGCGCGAAAACGCAACAAAGTATTATGTTCGGGAAAGCTGACTTAGAACCGGGCCCGATTCGATCCTCGTCTTGCTGTGGTGGGAAGATGAGCAGCAGCTCATTGACACCGGTGAGGAAGAAGAGCGTCGTGCGAACCACCGTTCCGACCAACGAGAGGATGACTGAAACCGTGAGACATTTCACCTTCGGCGAATTACTCCGATTCGTCCCGCAAAATCGCTCAGTTGGGTCGCAATTTTTACCGAAATCCGGTCGTCACTCGTGCCGCTGAAAAATCACGCACGAACCGGATTATCGGGGTTATTTGCCCCCTTTTGCCCCCTCGCGTTTTTGCTAAGTCCCGACCAATCAGAAAGATGGTTGGTAGGGGCGGTGGGGATCGAACCCAACGCCTCGTTCCATTCCCTTGGAGCCGGATTGACTGCCTAGATTCCAACCAGGGAGTCGGAATCTGCTACTAAAACTACTTGCGTTTGCGGACTTCCGGAACCGTAGAAATGCCTAGGCAAATACCAAGAAGGCGTCGTGAGGTCGGCTTGCCATCCGTGCCGCGAGATTTGTATCCAAAGCCGACTTTCCACGTGGGGCAGCGGGTGAACAACACACGCCAAAAGATTGGCAAAATCGAGGAAAACGAGAGAGCTCGAGGGAGCACTAAGAATTCCTTTGTGTTCCCCCGCGTTCTTTTTCAAGGACTTATCGTTCCTTCGCATTCTTCGTAAGTCCTTGAAATTCCATTTGTTTTTGTTTTCGATCTCTACTGCCCTTGTCCCTCGAATGCGATGAGTGTTCCTCGCGACTCAAAAGTCGGGAACAACGTCAGAACAACTCGACCGAGCGCCGCCGAAAACCACGCCCTAAGACACAGGAACGGCCAGAAGAACCAATAACGTAGAAGATTTCGCCAGTCTTTGGATCTGGCTTTCCAAACGCTCGTCCGAAGGACTTCGCATCTTGTAAGGTGATGAGTCAGGCTTGGGATCCGGCGCCAAGGGTTACGAAGAATTCCAGTTCCTTGCCATAGATTCGGGCGAATTGTTGAAGTTCGACGAAATCGACTCGTCTTTCCCCCAGCTCGCATTTAGAAATGAAAGTATGAGCTTTGCCTAAGCGTTTCGCTGCTTGCACTTGGGTTAAGCCGGCGCTTTTCCGAGCCTCTACGAGGCGACGGGTGAATTCCTTGTAGGCTCTCCGATAGGCGTGATCTCTTGGATTCACGCTCTACCGTATAGTCAATACTTGACAAGTTCCCCAAAATGGGGAATTGTCCATCTTGGATGTTTTGAGTAAAACGAATCTCGAAAAGACATTGGAGAACGCCCGCTCGGTTGCGGGTTCTTAGGGCGCTTTACTCAATAGGTGATCGATTGGACTCTCTCGCCGCACCGTTTTCAGTACGACTTCTGGCTGTTCGGCGAGCCACGGAATACCTCGGAAACAATCCCGTTCAAGATGTTTCCGATGGGCAGTTGTTGGAGCGCATCTGTCGGGATGACAAGGACGCTCTCGGGTCCCTTTTTCGGCGGTACGCGCGGATCGCATTCACCATAGGCCGCCGAGTTCTTCGCGATGACGCCGAAGCGGAAGATCTCGTTCAAGACGTCTTTCTGTACATCCATCGGAAATGCCGGGGCTACAACAGCGCCAAGGGGCCGGCCAGTTCCTGGATCGTCCAAATGATTTACTATCAGGCACTTCAGCGGCGAATGAAGTTGGCGGCGCGTAATCACTATTCATCCCTGACAATTGAGAGCTGTGAACAAGATGCCGGAGCGTCGACGGTCATGGAATATGATCGGTCTCTCGAAGGGATGATCGGCACGACCAGGCTTCGCGAGATGTTGAATTCCCTTACAGAAGATCAGTGGGAGACGCTTCGCCTGCACTTCTTTGAGGGGCACACATTGTCCGAAATCGCGCGGGCGCGAGGGCAGTCCGTTGGCAATGTTCGGCACCATTTTTATCGAGGCATGGAAAAGCTAAGAAGTCGTATCTTTCGCAGTGAATTGCAAGATCGTACAGCTAGTGGTACAAGATGATGTGGCTGGCAGAAATGAAAGCGCCGTGATCTATGCCCGCGCACGATGAATTCCTGGAACTGTGTGCCGTATCGCTGTCGGGCGACCTCACCGACGATGAGCGCAAAAAGCTCGACGAGCACTTGATCGGCTGCGCTTCCTGCCGGCAGGTTTTTGATCAATATCAGCAAACCGCAACGATTATCGTTCCTCAGTTAGCGTCAGAGCTGCCGCTCCCCATGGAATCTGTAGAGTCTTCTTGGTCAGAAGCCAGAGTGGAGGCGGCTTTCTTCGAGCGACTGCAAACGGAAGATCGATCAACCCAATTCGAGGGTCCGCTATCCCCCAACAAGAACGGTGAACGGAGAAGCACTGTTGGGTTTGTTCCATCGCCGTCCCGGTGGGGACAATTCGGAATGCTCTACGCGGCAGGCATTCTCCTTTTCGCCGCACTCGCAATCTGCGCATATCGGATTGGGGAGAAAAGGGGTATCGAAAGCGCAGCGACGGGGACTCCCGCACGGGGACAAAATCTCGGGGTAGCAAAAAGCGAATTAAGCGATGCAGGCCATGACAAACAAACATTGCTAACGGAAATCGCCACCCGCGATAAGCTTATTACGGAATTGAAGCAGCGAATTGCTCGAGAGAGTTCCGACCAGGGCCCTGAGCGAGGGGAAAAAGAAACACCGGCGGTTGGCTCGGGCTCTCCAAAGAATGGAGCCGTTTCAATCGCTCGGATGGAACAACTGCAGCGGCAACTGGACACTGAAGAACGAGAAAAAGCCGAACAGGTAGCACATGCCAGCACACTGGAAGCCAAGGTGGCAGACCTTACCAAGCAGTTGCAAGATCGCGCCGAGGAGATGGCTCAGCAGGGAAGCGGCCTGCGCGAACGCGACGACTTGCTCCAAGAGAAAGACAAGACCATATCCCGTCAGCAAGAACTCCTAGCTCACGATCGCGATATCCGTGACCTCATGAGTGCCCGCGACCTTTACATCGCTGAGGTATACGACGTCGAAAAGACCGGCGAAACGAATAAGCCCTATGGCCGGGTCTTTTATACGAAAGGAAAGTCTCTTCTTTTTTATGCGTATGACCTCGACCAACAAGCCGGCTTGAAGACTGCGAGCACCTTTCAAGCTTGGGGACAGCGCGTCACAAGCCACAACCAAGCGTTAAGCTTAGGAATTCTTTTTGAAGACAGCGTCGCGAACAAGCGTTGGGTAGTCAAGTCTGAAGACACCAAGACTCTCGATCAGATCGATGCGGTATTCGTCACGGTGGAGCCTAAAGGTGGTAGCCAACAGCCGAGCGGTAAACCTCTTCTTTTCGCCTATCTTCGAATTCATCCGAACCATCCGTGACAAGAGAAATCTCTGCCACGCGAGAGATTAAAGCAAAATAGGTTGGTACAAAACAGTCCGTTCCCCCTACAGATCAGATAACAGCAAGTGAAATTATCGGCTGTCAGGAGAAGCTTCGTGCGATTACCGCGTTTCGTTTGCTTTCTGGCTCTAGTGCTTCTTGCGATGGGGGTGTGTCATGCGCAGTCTTCGACCGGCACAATCAGCGGGTTGATTTGGGATCCGGCCGGTCAGTTAGTTCCTGGAGCCGAGCTCCTTATCGTGAACGATGGAACCGGCGTGCAGTACGCCACCAAGACAAATGACGAAGGCCTCTATGTAATCTCAAATCTGCCGCCGGGTGCATATCGGCTGCAAGTATCCAAAATCGGCTTCAAAGCACTAATCAAGCCAGACATTGTTCTGAACGTTCAAGACGCCTTGGCCATCAATTTCACACTGCCGATCGGAGCGGCATCCGAGATTGTTACAGTGGAAGGTGGCGCCCCATTGATCAACACGCAAGACGGGGCCGTCAGCACGGTGGTGGATCGTCAGTTTGCCGAGGGATTGCCGCTGAACGGCCGCAGTTTTCAGTCTCTGATCGATCTCAGTCCGGGTGTCGTTCCGACGAGCAGCAATTTTCATGACAACGGCCAGTTCAGCGTCAACGGCCAACGTGCTTCTTCAAATTACTGGGCGGTAGACGGCGTCAGCGCGAACATCGGGATCGGCGCAAGCTCAACCGCATATCCAGGCAACGGCCTCGCCGGGGCGTTGGGTTCATTCAGTGCGATGGGCGGAACAAACAGTCTCGTGTCGGTCGACGCGCTTCAGGAATTTCGCATTCAAACATCGACGTATGCTCCCGAATTTGGCAGAACGCCGGGCGGTCAGATCTCCATCGTAACGCGGTCGGGAACCAATTTATTTCACGGCACTTTATTCGATTATTTTCGAAATGACGCGCTGGATGCCAACGATTGGTTTGCCAATGCAAACGGCCTTCCCAAACCACAAGAGCGGCAGAATGATTTTGGTGGAACATTGAGTGGTCCCATAGCCAAGGAGCGCACGTTCTTCTTTTTCTCTTACGAGGGTCTCCGGCTACGACTGCCGCAGGTTGTTGAGACCACCGTTCCTGACACTGCTTCGCGAACTTCCGCATCGGCTGCCTTGCAGCCTTATTTGAATGCGTTTCCGGTACCGAACGGGCCGGAAGACCCAACGACGGGGATGGCTCCGTTCAATGCCAGCTTTTCGAATAAATCCACGCTCGATGCCTACAGCTTGCGCATCGATCATGCTTTGACGCGCCACATAGTCATCTTTGGCAGATACAACTATTCTCCTTCAGACTCGATCATCCGCGGCGACGGAGGCGCTCTCAGCACCGTCTCTCCGACCGAGATCAACACTCAGACAGGGACGTTCGGCGCGACTTGGCAGTTTACTTCTCACGGCGCCAACGATTTCCGCGCGAACTACAGCCGCGTGAATGCATCAAGTCGTTCTGAACTCGACTCGTTCGGCGGCGCCGTACCTCTGACGGGCTTGCCATTTCCGCCAGGACTGTCTGCAAGCAATGGGCTGCTGCTATTCGACATCCTTACCTTGCAAGACGGTTTTCTCGAAGCAGGAAGGGTCGTGAGCAATACCCAACGTCAGATCAATTTAGTGGACGGGTTTGCTATACAGAAGAGAACGCACAGTTTGAAGATCGGCGTGGACTATCGCCGTCTCTCTCCCATCTTCGATCCACTTGCCTACGAGCAGGCGGCACTATTTGGAACTGTCGCCTCCGCGCAATCCGGAAGCTTGTTTCGGAGCATCGTGGTATCGAACTCGAGTGCTACGCTCTTGTTTCAAAATCTTGGTTTGTATGCCCAAGACACCTGGAGAATTTTCCCGCGGCTCACGGTAACGTACGGGCTTCGATGGGATATTGATTTCGTACCCAGCACACTGAATGGCCCGAAACTTCCTGGTGTTACCGGATTCAATCTCGCTGATTTGTCGCAACTGGCGCTGGCGCCGGCAGGGGCATCGCCGTACAGCACGGGCTATGGCAACGTCGCGCCGCGGCTCGGCATCGCGTATCAGTTGCGGCAATCAGCCAAATTCCAGACCGTGCTTCGCGGCGGGTTCGGAGTGTTCTACGACCTCGCGACTTCCGAAGTAGGGAATCAAATCGGTACGAATCATTACCCGTTTGGAGCATTGGCTTCTGTTCCGGGAGGTACATTCCCGCTTGATCCGCCGACGGCGGCGCCGCCTCAAGTTGTTCCGCCGGGCCCCGGCAACAGCACAACGCTCTACGGCTTCGATCCCCAACTGAAACTGCCGTACACGCTCGAATGGAATGTAGCGCTGGAGCAGGCGCTCGGAAGCCAACAGACGATCTCGGCTTCTTACGTCGGCGCGGCGGGAAGGCGATTGTTACATACGGCAGATGTATCGGCTCCGAGTCCCAACATTGCTCAAGCGCAACTGGTAAGCAATGGAGGTTCTTCTGATTATGATGCGCTACAGATTCAGTATCAGAGGCGTTTGTCACGCGGTCTTCAGGCGCTCGCTTCGTATTCTTGGGCGCACTCGATAGACACCGGCTCAGCGGGCTCCAATGCGGTGCTCTCTAACGGCTTCGTGCCGGCCGGTTCGAATGGCACGAACCGAGGACCATCCGATTTCGATATTCGTCACGCGTTCAGTGCCGCTCTGACTTATGACATTGCGGTTCCCAGAATGGATTCGTTTGCGCAGTTGCTTTTGAGTGGATGGTCTGTTGAGGACATCATCCAAGCGCGCTCGGCGCCGCCCGTGGACATCAGCGACGTAAATTTCTCTCAGTTGAACAACGGATTCCTCGCGGATATAAGGCCGGACCTTGTGACAGGACAAGCTCTGTATCTGACGGGACCTCAGTATCCGGGCGGTCGAGCGTTCAATCCCGCGGCGTTCGCAGACCCACCGGTGGATCCGACGACAGGCAATCCCACACGCCAGGGAAACGTACCGCGAAATCTTCTCCGGGGATTTTCGTCCGTGCAGTGGGATTTGGCAGTTCATCGCGATTTTCGTATCCGTGAACCTCTCCACATACAATTCCGCGCGGAACTGTTTAACGTCCTCAATCACCCTAATTTCGGTCCTCCGTCGGGCCTATTCGGTGAGACTGGATTCGGATTGTCGAATCAGATGCTC
>DATBAX010000484.1:0-2715 GCA_036271275.1 Terriglobales bacterium | reverse complement strand
GTGGCGACCGGGTTTGCGAATTTATCGGAAGGCAACACCGTTTTCGAAACCGTGGGAAAGTGGAAGGCGAGGGAAACTCAGGCCGAGATGAAGGTTACCCTGAACTATGTGGGGGAGGATGCTGAATCCCCGCAGGTGATTCTGTGTAACGGCGGACAAACCGAATCCGTCTCGAAGCAATGTTCATTCGCGCCGCTGAGTCTTAGTGTGCCGACTTTTGCAGTGGGCGAATATTCTGAACTGGACCAGCAGGCGACCACCGTCAACTATTTGAACGACCACAAATCGGCCGCGGACAACTATGCATTAGCGTCGGAACTGGCGGTACCCTTCGTCACCGAATGGTTCGGAGTTCCGAAAGAAAAAATTGATGTCGTGGAACTGCCCGACCCCAACGCCGCGCCTTTCGAAAGTGGCACGCTCCTGCTAACTCCACTCGGCAGCAGCGACTCTCGCCTGTACCGCCTCAATGCTGTTCATCAGCTGACGCATGCTGCTTTTCCATCGCAGCGTGAATGGATTTACGAAGGCCTTGCGCATTTCGCGCAGGCGCTTGATCGCGAGCAGCAGGGTGGTCGCCAGGCTGCATTGGATTTTATGGCGCCGCATCGGGCATCCATTGCGGACGTGGAGAAAACGTTGGCCGCGAATCGCAAGAACGATACGAACGATGCGCTTATCAATACCAGCAATGAAGAGTTTTATCGCAGCAAAGCGATGTTTGTGTGGTGGATGCTGCGTGACATGCTGGGCGAACAGCCGCTGAAAAAAGCTCTGGCCGCGTATCGCCCCGATCAGGACAAAGATCCTGCCTACATGCAGCACCTGCTTGAAACGCAATCCAGACGCGACTTGCAATGGTTTTTCGATGGATGGGTCTATCACGATCGCGGATTGCCGCAGGTGCGCGTGGAATCAGCCTATGCGCGCGCCATTACGGGCAATGGTTATGTAGTCACTGTGACCGTGGAGAATCCCGGCGACGTGGGCGCCGAAATTCCGTTGACCCTGAAAATGATTGAGGGGGAAATCACGCGGCGTTTGGAAGTCCATGCCAAGGCCAAGGTCTCGGTGAGAATCGATTGCTTGTCGACCCCAATCGAGGCTGTGGTGAATGATGGCAGCGTGCCGCAAAATGACATGAGCAAGAATGTTTTCAAGATTGAGATTCCGGCCACCGCGCCCAAATGAAATCGATCAGGAGAGAATATGACCGAAGCTGATTTCAAAAAACATCTCGAAGCTGCGGAGAAGGGTCCCAAGCTGACCGCGCTTGCCGTGTCCGGGCTGCCGGATAAAACGCTCCGCTACAAACCATCGCCAGACAAGTGGTGCATTCTGGAAATCCTCGGACACCTTGCAGATGTCGAGATTGTTTTTGGATATCGCATCCGGCAAATTCTTGCCGATCCGAAATCAACAGTCGTTCCCATGGACCAGGAAGCATGGGCGCGAAACCTTGGATATCTGGAAACGCCGCCCGCCGAGATGATTGCGCTCTATGGTGTCAATCGTCACGCCAACCTGCAAATTCTCCGCCGGCTCAAGGTTGCTGATCTGGAGAAGTCGGTTTTTCATCCTCAGCTCAATCGTCAATGGAAACTTGCCGAGATTGTGGAAAAGCTCGACACACATAGCGCCAATCATCTCGATCAGATTGAAGCGTTGAAGAAGAGAGCGAGTTAGGTGGTTGTGAAACGAACGAGCGCTTCCAGTTTGTTCGCTGCCGACCCCGAGTCAATCGACTTCGCAGCTAACGGTAGTGCGTCCGAAAGATGATCGGCCTTGCCTGCGGCCACCAGCGCTGCGGCCGCGTTGAGCACGACCACATCGCGGCGCGGAGACTTCTTCCCGCCTAGAATCTCACGAATGATGGCGGCATTGGCAACCGCATCTCCTCCTGCGATCGATTCGATGGGCGCGCACTTCATTCCAAATTCTTCCGGCATGACTTCGTAAGTGCGTACATTGCCCTCACGTACTTCCGCGACGCGTGTAGGCCCGGTGACGGTGATTTCGTCGAGTCCATCTAGTCCATGCACAACTAAAGCCCGGTGCAGTCCCAACATGCTGAGAGCTTCCGCAAGTTTCTCCACCAACTCTACGGAATAGACGCCGACCACCTGCGCCGAAGCGCCTGCGGGATTCGTCAGGGGACCAAGCAGATTGAAAACTGTTCGCAGACGCAGCTCGCGGCGGGCGGTTTGGACATTCTTCATCGCCGAGTGCATGGCCGGCGCGAACAGAAAAGCGATGCCGACTTTCCGTAAGCATTCGGCGAGACGGTCCGCGGGCAAGCCGATATTGACGCCGAGAGCTTCCATGACATCGGCCGATCCGCACTTCGAAGTCACGCTGCGGTTGCCATGTTTGGCGACGCGCACACCCGCTCCAGCAACCACGAATGCAGTCGCGGTCGAAATGTTGAAGGTGCCACTGGCGTCGCCGCCGGTGCCGCAGGTATCGACCAAGGCATCGCGTCCGGTCCCGCTCACGTCGAGAGTGGAGTGTAGATTCATCGGCGAGGCTGCGGCGCGAATGGCTTCGGCGAATCCCACGATCTCTTCGACCGTTTCGCCTTTCATGTGCAGGGCGACTAGCAGTCCCGCGACCTGCGCGTCGGTGCATTGGCCGGAGAGGACTTCCGACATAACGGCGCGCGCTTCGTCTCTTGTGAGCGACTCGCGGTGGTTGGCAATGCGATGGAGGGCGTCC
>DATBAX010000483.1:0-5175 GCA_036271275.1 Terriglobales bacterium | reverse complement strand
CCTCGAAGCTGGACCGATAACCTTCTCTGGCACCACGGTTGCCACATGGTGGATGTTTCTTTGTGGGTATTGGGAAAGACCAGTTTCGCGAACGTTAGCGCGGTTCTAGGTGAGCATTCCACGCAAACCGGCATGATTATGGATGCGACCGTCCATTTCTCGAGCGAAGAAAATCAACTGGCGACGCACACTCTTACCTATAACGCAGAGCAATTATGTTGGGAAGTACGTTTTATCGGGACCGAAGAAACTCTTACGTATCGCAATGGGCGTCTCCTCAATGAGTCCGGAGAACAAGTGGTGCCGGAATGTCCCTGGGTTGATCTCGTTGCGCAAAACAGGGAAATGCTGGACAGCCTCCATCGTGGAGCATCGTCCGAATACGAGATTTCTTCTGTGCTGCCGGCGATGAGACTCTTACAGGCAGCGGAGGATTCCGCTCTGACCTTGAAATCCGAAGGTAATTTTTCCCGCGAGGAGGCGCCTCAGTGATCGTTGACGCATATGCACATTGCGGCAAAGTCAAGCATGCTCCGCTTGAGAAGGTGCTCGCAACGATGAAGGAGGTAGGGATTGAGCGCACAGTTCTGTGCCAGCATCTTGGGGAGTACGACAATGATTATCTCGCGAATGCAGTGTCGCAATATCCGGAGAAGTTCTCCGCAGTGTGCCTGGTCGACCCGGCTCTCCCGGATTCCCTTGATCGAGTGAAAAACTATCAACACGCAAAACTGTTTCGAGGAGTCCGGGTGCTGGCGGAGTGGGTTGATACGGCACCGCGACTATGGTGCGCGGCGATGGATTTGGGAATGAATCTGTTGGTCTATGCACCAAACGGAATCAAGTCTAGTGTTCAAAATATTCTGGAAACCGCCCGGCAATGTCCATCGGCCAAAATCGTAATCAGTCACCTGGGTAATCCCAAGGTGGCGGACGGCAAACTCGTCGAGGGCATGGATCTGATGGCGCTCGCGCAAGCTCCGAACGTCTACGTGCAACTTTCGGGACAGTCCATGTTCTGTGATTATCCTTACCAGGCGCTTGAAAGCTTCACCTTTGACGCCGTGAAGCGCTTTGGTCCGGGCCGGGTGATGTGGGGATCCAATTTTCCTGTTTCCGGTGACAGTCAAGTTGTCGCCAGAGATTTGGATCTTGTAAAAGCTGGCAGATGGGAATTGGGGCGGAATGATATTGAACGAGTCGTCGGTGGGACAGCTCTGGACGTCTGGTTCGCCTCGAAATAATCGGTATATGCAGGTAACGCAACTGAAGTTTAGGTTTAAGGGTTTACCGTATGACTATGCAGCTTGAGAAGGCTTTGAAACTGAAATCCAGGCTACGAGCTGGGACGCCGAGCTTTGGCGCCCAGATTGGCCTGTCCGATCCGGCGGTGGCGGAAATCTTTGGCAGGGCCGGTTTCGATTGGCTGGTCGTCGATACCGAGCACTCCGCCAACAATGCCGGCACTCTGCAATCGATGCTGCAGGCCGCGTCCTATACCGACGCGGTTGTTCTTGGCCGTCCTCTCCGCCTCGATACGGACGAGATTCGCCGTCTGCTTGACGTGGGTGCGCACGGCATCCTGTGCCCATTTATCAATAATGGTGAAGAAGCATCACGGCTTGTTCAAGCGTGTCGTTATCCGCCAGACGGAGTCCGCGGCTACGGACCGCGGCGTGCCGGCGCATATGGTTTTGATTCCGACGAATATTTCCAGAAGGCCAATGGAGCGTTATTGGTTCTCGCGATCATCGAGTCCGACGTTGCAATCAATAATATCGACGAGATCGTTGCGGTGGACGGAATCGATGGTGTGGTGATCGGCCCCATGGATCTTTCCATCTCGCTCGGTTTGTTTAAACAATTTGAGCATCCCACCTACATCGCAGCGGTCGACCAAGTGCGGTCAGCTTGCAGTAAACACGGAAAAGCCATGGGTACGGGATGCTATAGCCTCGAACACGCCGCCCGCTGTCGGCAACAAGGAGACACTTTGTTGCTGGTGGGTGGAGACGATGTTTTCCTTGCCAATGAATCACGCCGCTGGATTGGAGCTTTGCGGTCGAAGTGAGATGCGAGCCATGGGCCTGGGACTAAAAGTACTCTTTCTTCCGAATCCGAAAATACTACAACCGTGGCAGAACGACGTTGTCGCCGCCGTTGGCGCGCGCAACGACTTGAAGATATTTGACTATGATTCCGCGCTGAGGGCCCAATTCGATGGCATAGACGTCGTCATCGACTTCGGTGGTGCGATGGGCACACGTCCGATGGCGGACGTAGCGCAATCCGTCAAATTGTGGCAAATCCTGGGAACTGGATTCGATCACTTCGATCTTGCCTACTGGAAACAGAAAAAAATTCCGGTTGCCAATTGCCCGGGAGAGTTCACCGCGATACCGCTGGCGGAATGCGCCATGATGTACATGCTGATGCTTTCGCGCCAGTGGACGCAATCTCAACACAGCGTGCAGACCGGACGATTCTGCGTGCCGTGCGGGACAGAGCTTTTCGGACGGACTCTGGCACTGATAGGTTTTGGTTCGAGTGCGCGCGAACTTGCACACAGGGCACGCGCTTTCGGAATGAGAATCCTCGCGATAGATATTCGCGAAATCTCCCTGGCTGAGAAAAAGGAGTTCGGCCTGGAGTTCGCGGGAAAGCCTGAGGACCTGAATCAACTTCTTAGCCTCGGTGATTATGTCTCGCTTCACTTGCATCTGAACGAGGAAACCCGGCACATGATCGGGGGTTCACAAATCAGGCTGATGAAGCCATCGGCATGCTTGATCAATGTGGCCCGTGGCGGCCTGGTGGATGAGAAGGAACTGTATCTTGCTTTGTCCGAGGGACGAATTGCCGGGGCCGGACTGGATGTATTCGATGTGGAGCCTGTTGATCCTAATCATCCGCTCGTGAAACTGCCCAACGTTGTAGCAACTCCACACATTGCCGGGGTAACGGCGGACACATCGAAACGGCGTGCCGCTTGCGCGGCGCACAATATTGACCTGGTCGCGCAGGGAAAAGAGTTTCTCTATCGGATCGATCAGTGAAAATCGCTGATTTTAGTTAAACGCGCTTGCGCTGGAATAAGGACGAAGGATATTGGAAACAGACCAGCAAATTCGAGAGTGCCAGGTTTCACCGGGCCACATTGCGCTCTGGTGGCTCGGACAGGCCAGCTTCATCTTGAAGTCTCCTCAAGGTGTCACCATCGCCATTGATCCTTATCTTACGAATAGCTGTAAGGAGACCGCGGGCGCGTCGCCCCTGGATGTCGATCGTCTTTTTCCTTCTCCGATTTTTCCGGAACGGCTGAAGGTGAGTGCAATCGCTCTGACCCACTCCCATCAGGATCATTGCGATCCGCAGACGATCAACGGCTATCGCTCCGCCGGAGGCCGCGGTCCCTACGTGGCGACAGGAGAGACTAAAGACAAGCTCGCTGCGCTGGGGGTTCCGGAGGAGGAAATTCTCTTGACGTGGCCGAACAAAGAACATCGTATCGGCGATGTTCGGCTCAAGGCGACATTCGCAATCCCGTACGGCGGCGATGATCTGACGCACGTAGGGTATCTCGTTTTCGTCGACGACGGCCCCGGCGTCTACTTTACCGGAGACACCGATTATCACGATTTGCTCGGCTACGTCGGCGATTACAAACCAGAAATCATGGTGACCGTGATCAATGGCGCGTTTCACAATCTCGGTCCAAACGAGGCGGCAAAACTCACTGCGAAGATCAATCCCAAAATTGTTATACCGTGCCATTACGATCTGTTTGCCGACAACTCTCTGGATCCGCGATTGTTTCGAACCTGCCTTCATGCACTCGGTTTGGCTGATCGATACCGGGTCCTCGAACACGGACAGACATTCATCTTTCCTGTCTAGCCGCGGCGGATGGTTAACAAAGTCAATCGAAAACTCCTGATATAGGCCGTGATCTTATGAACGATTCTCCTTCAAACCGCCAGAAACGAATACTTGTCACCGACTATGCCTGGGATTCTCTCGACGTCGAAAAGAAAATCCTCGAGAAAGTGAACGCATCGCTAGTGGTGGCGACAACAGGAGACGAGAACGAACTTGTGAGTTTGGCTGCAGACGTAGACGGCATCCTCACCTGTTGGAAGCCGGTGACGGAGCGGGTGATCAATAACTCTCCCAACTGCCAGGTAATCAGCCGATATGGAATTGGGCTGGACAACATCGACGTCGCTTTTTCCACGAAGACAGGCATTGTCGTGACCAATGTTCCTTCGTATTGCGTGGATGAGGTTTCCGATCATGCGATGGCGTTGTTACTCGCTCTTGGGCGCAAAGTGGCTTTTTATGACCGCGCAATCAAGAGTGGTACTTACAACCTTCGCAGTGAGACTCCGCTATATCGGCTCAGAGGAAAGACCCTGGGAATCGTTGGATTCGGCGCCATCGGCCAAGCACTTTATCAGAAGGCGCGGGGTTTTGGCCTGAAGGTCATTGCGTATGACCGCAGACTAGCCGGCAATCCGACCTCACAACACGACGTTTCGTCGGTGACGTTTGCGGAGTTGCTGCGGACCAGCGACTACATTTCAATTCATGTACCGTTGACTGCGACGACGCGCCATCTCTTCAATAGGGACACCTTCAGTCAGATGAAGCCGTCAGCTTTTTTGATCAATACGGCCCGTGGCGACATCATCGATTCTGAGGCGTTGCTCGAAGCCCTTGACTCCAAACTGATCTTGGGGGCAGCGCTCGACGTGTTATCGACCGAACCACCGGCGGCGAACGACGCTCTCGTGCTGCATCCGCGGACTGTCATCACTCCTCATGCGGCTTTCAATTCGCAGGAATCCCTGGAGGATTTGCGGCAGATTGCCAGTATCCAAATCGCGGAGGTTCTTTCGGGGCGGGTTCCAAGCCACATCGTGAACCGTGATGTGCTGAAGCGGCCAAATTTAAGGGCGAGATTTGAGTTGCCACTGAATGAGAGGGAAGGATGATTCGCAATATTTCCGGTCCAACTACGCCGGCTAAAAAGGACGAGGTTGCCTATTGGGGAATCCGATGCGCTTGTGGCGGCGTAATTCCGCTTAAAGTCGTGACGGGAACGAGTGATCAACCTCCGATCAACCATAGCTCCTCCATATCAGCGTTCTGTACCAAGTGTGGCACGATCGAGTT
>DATBAX010000482.1:0-4543 GCA_036271275.1 Terriglobales bacterium | reverse complement strand
TCAAGGCTTTGGCGGTGGGAATCAGTCCTGAGACACGAAGGCGCCCCGCGTTCTCTCTGAGGTGGGAGGCTACGCGTGTGAAAGCGGGGAGTTTTTCCGCGTCCGCAAATAAATCGCGGACGAATGGGAGGAGCATTGCCTCCTTATTTTAGCAGGAAGGGCGCTGTCCGCTCTCAGTTGTCAGCTCTCAGCTGTCAGCTTTAGTCTCTCGGCAGCGGGATAGGAAAGCAGATTCCTTCTTGGCTTCGCTACGGTTCGGAACGAAGCAGGAATTGTAGATTTCGGATTTGTGATTTCAGATTTTGAAGACCACGATAGAGGGGGTGCGAAAGAGGGTAGGGGTCCTTCGACTCCGTGGATACTCGCTTTGCGAGCATCCACTGCGCTCAGGATGACAGAGCTTTGAGGGATGGGTTGGGTTTCTCAGCCCGCAATAAATTTAATCTCGCAGCAATGGACGGGTTAGGCAGGTGGGGCCGCCGCCGCCGTTGATGCAGAGTTCTGATCCTGGGAAGGTGCGAACATCGAAGCCGGCGTGGCGGAGCTTTGCGTTTGTCTTGGGATTTTCTTCTATCGCCAGCAGGCGCTTGCTGCCCAACGCCAGGACGTTGCAGGCCATGGAATCGCGCTCGGAGGATTCGATTTCGATGAAACGGAAACCGCGCGATTTCAAAAGCTCTACGGTTTCTACCGCTAGCCAGGATAAATCCACCAACGCGGTTTTTTCGTCCAACAGGCTGATAAGCGACATCAGGTGCAAGCAAGCGGAGGGCCCGGTTCCGTAGGGTAGCGGAGCAGAAAAAACTTCCACGCCTTTTGGGGCGAGCAAGGTGCGCATCTGCGCGATACCTTCTTTGTTGGTGCGGTATCCGTTGCCGATTAGAAGCGTTTTCGGATCCAGCCAAAGTATGTCGCCGGCTTCGGTGGTTGCAGGCGTGGTGATCTCGCCTAGCGTGGAAATGCCGAGAGTTTCGCAAAAGGCCCCGTGATATTTACCTTCGGGGACGCGATTCGCTTTGCCGGGATTCATCACGATCAGGCCAAAGTCCGTGGGCAGAGAAGCATCGTGGGTGTAGACGGCGTCCAGAGATAGATCGAGGGAGGACGGCAACTCTACGACTTCCGCGCCCGCTGATTTCAGTTCATGAACCAGTGCTTCATGCTGGGACTGCGCCTTTTCGAAATCAGGAAGATGAAGAAAGCCGAGATCGCGCCATCGGGCGGTCCGGTCCGGTTGGTTCCATCCCGCCGAGCGCGGCGAACATACCAGCACCCGCCGCAACTTCCCGACCATGGAGTGACCGTTTGTTATTGTCATGACCCCTCGATAAATTTATGCGAACCCTTTGCCGTAGAGAAAAATCTATATGGGTACTATGGCAAAAGCAACGTGGGAAAACGTGGTGCTTGCCGAAAGCGGCAAGACTTTAGAGGTGGAAGACAATCAGTATTTTCCGCCGGACAGCCTTAATCGGGAATATTTCAAACCGAGTGCGACGCATACGGAATGTCCGTGGAAGGGCACCGCGAGCTATTTCGATGTTGAAGTGAATGGAAAGCTCAATCACGATGCGGCTTGGTATTACCCCGAGCCGAAGTCAGCAGCCGGCAAGATCAAGGGATATGTCGCGTTTTGGCGGGGAGTGAAGGTAGCGTAGGCAATCCGGCTCCCGCTTTTTGCTCCCGCTCCGAGTGAAAGCGGAGGGACAGCTTGCGATTATGAATTCGAAAAACAATCAACTACAACGACGTTTCCGCGAATTGAATTTTCCGCACAAATAAAAACGGGGAGCCTTCCGCTCCCCGTTGTGTATTCGCTCACGACGGACCGTGAGGAAATTTCATTTTGAGCTGTTGCCTGATCCGGCTGCATCCGTCCCGATCGCCAGGGCATATTTCTTTCCACCAAATCGAACTTCCGCCAAGGTCTTGGTGCCGTCGGCATTGTTCTTGATGACCGCGGCGCCGTTGGCCGGGGATTTTTCGAGACTAATAAGTTGGGCTGGTGTCGTGGCCACTACCGTTTTTCCCTGCAACACATTCAGTTGCACGTTATTTCCCGTGCCGTCCCACTGCAAGGAATATTCTCCAGCTTTGAGTTGCTTGCCATTCAGCGTGACCGAGTCCATTAATTGAAGAGAACCCTTGTTAGCGTTAGCTGCGAATGCGCTCACGGCCAGCAACAATGCCATGCCGAATACGATGCCCTTGAAAGTCTTTTGTGTTCTCATGCGACTCCTTATTTTCTTTCCCGAAAAGCGTCGGGAACCGGCTGGGCGGCCGTGTCTTTGAACCTCAGCGGAAAAACTTGCGTTTGTCCGCGGAAGGCCTACAATGCTGCCTCGGGGTTAAGACGTACGAGCGAAGGCCGCAAAGCCGGAAGCTCTGTCTGCGGGGATTGTGTTCACCCTGGCCGCCAAACCGTGAGTGAGCGCAGTCCCTTTAACCCCTGTAGATTTCAATCGCCGGAACGTCGTGTCCGGTTTCCCGCTATCACTTCAAGATACGTTTGTGGTCTTTGAGAAGTTCCCTCGGGAACCGCTCACCTTTCCTTGGACGAATAGTTCGCTCCGGGGTTAGCTGCTTAATCCAGACAGCCCCAATTTCTTCGTCTGCTGTTGTCATATAGGGACACGGCCATTCGAAGAAGGGACGAATGGCCCTGCAAGTTTTCGGGAGCACATTTGTTATTGTCTTGTGGCGTGGGCAGAGGGTGATGGGAAACTCAGCGGGATCTTTTTCGGGGGGATTTCTTTTTGGAGGATTGCAGTAAAACGATCGCGTGTGCAATCGCGGCGTTGTCCGTGCCCATGCCTTCTGGTGTCTTGGCCTTGATGCCGATGCAATCGGCTGGGAGCTTTAACAATTTTGATAGGTTGGTGCGGATGGTTTGTGTGTGCGGACCAATTTTCGGAGAGTCGAGGACCAGAGTGGAATCCAGATTGATAATCGTGTAGCCGGCTGCTTTCACTCGCTGCATCGCTTCGGCTAAAAACACTGCGGAGTCGGCGCCCTTCCATTGCGGATCGGATGGCGAAAATAAAGATCCGATGTCGGGCGCTGCCACCGCGCCGAGTAATGCGTCTGTAATGGCGTGAAGAAGAACATCGCCGTCGGAATGGCCACCCAGGCCTTTGGGATGCGGCAACGTGACACCGCCAATTTTGAGTGGAATACCGCGCTTAAATTCGTGAGAGTCCCAGCCGTAGCCAATCCTCATGCAACCGCCTTGGCCACGGATGTGGACGGATTCTCGCGGATCTTTTTTCTGGTGTTGTCGAAGACTAGCCTGCGAAATTGGGGCTTGACTCCGAAATTTATTAGTAGGCTCACTTCAACTTCCGTGGATTTTAAACAGTGAAGCAATTGCGCTTCATGAGCTGGTTCCAGAACTCGAACGCTCTTTAATTCTACTAAGACATCATTTTCGACGAGAAGATCTGCCCGGAATTCTCCGACCTGTTGTTCTCTGAACCAAACTGTTATTGGCACCTGATGATTCACCATGAGTCCAGATTCTCGAAGCGCAATTACCATCGATTTCGCATAAACGGATTCCAGAAATCCATACCCGAGTTCATTGTAAACGTCATAAAAGACCCCAATGATTTTCTCTGTGATGCCAGCGCATTTGAGTTCAGGGCTTGCAGTGATCATGAAACAGCAAGTGTACTGTGATTTATAAAAAAATCCGTGAGAATCAGCGCAAAATCCCTGGCCTAGTTCTGTTTCAGGAAAAATTCGGCGAGTTCCATGTCAGCCGGTGTGGTGATTTTTATATTTCTTGGCGATCCCATCACGACTACGACTTCATGTCCTGAGCGTTCGACTAACGATGCTTCGTCGGTGCCCATGAAATCATCTGCGGCGGCTTCGTCGAATGCTTTCTTCAGGACATGATAGCGGAAGCCTTGCGGAGTTTGTGCCATCACAACACGCTCCCGCGAAATTGTGGAAGTAATGACCGCGCCTTCGGCGGTGCGCTCGACCTGCTTGATGGTATCGACCGCCGGCATCCCGGCGATGGCCGCGCCATGTTTTTTTGCCGCCGTTGTTACATCTCGAATAATTTCTTCAGTCACGAACGGCCGTACGGCGTCGTGTACCAAAACGATGTCATCCGGCGCCGCTGATACTGCCGCCAGAGCCAGCGCGACCGACTCCTGGCGGTGTTCGCCACCTTCCACCAACTCGATTTTTTTCTGGAGGATCAATTTGTCTTCGGCTTCGAGCAGTTTGCGGAATCCTTTTATTTCATTTTCTCGCAGCGCTATGTATATTTCGGCGACTTCGGCGCTGGCTGCGAATTTTCGCAAGGTGTGAATGAGGATTGGAGTGCCGCCCAGGGTAGTGAACTGTTTGGACGGAGCATTCTTCTTATTCTTCGCGGCCGACTGCGGAGCCATGCGCGTGCCTAACCCTGCTGCGGGAATGAGTACGACTACCTTCATGGCGGGCTGCAAGTATAAGGCGGCACGACGGCCATTTCAAATCCAGCCGCCAGATCCCTCGCCCGGCTGAAGAGCGCCGGATTTTCGGGATG
>DATBAX010000481.1:0-7543 GCA_036271275.1 Terriglobales bacterium | reverse complement strand
TCAGCCACTTGTGATAGTTGGGAGAAGCGCTGTCCTGTTGCTCGGCGAGCAGCGTGTCCATGTCCTGCTGTTGGGCTGCGGAGCGTTTGAACATGATCGACACATTGTCGAGCCGCATGTTGCCATCAACCCGGCCGCGGTCGAATAAAGTCCTGGCCATGGGATGAGCAGAACCCCGGATGGCGGTGAACTGAGAATTGTCGATAGCTTTGGCAATGCGGCTCGGCGGCGTCTGGGCAAAAGAAACTGCGGCTAGCAACAAAAACGAAACGAAACAGAATTTCCGGGATAAACGAGACAGGGGGACACCTCTGATGAATGATTCAAAACATCAGATCGGCAGATGTCGGTTTTGCTTTAGATGAAGAATATTGGGACAGCCGAGGCGGCTGTCCCAACGCAGGATTGCTTTTTATTTTACGGTCACGAATACCGTGATCGAACGGGTGATGCTGCCGCTAACGGCATTGACCCCAATCGTGTAAATCGCTGCCGGTGTGCCACCACTGGTCGAAGTGGTGTGACTGCTTCCTCCGCTACCACCTCCGCAAGCGACTCCCGTAACCATAAATGCGAATAGAACCAATGCAAACATGGCGGTCGATTTCCGGCGGCGCGATGGAACCCCCATAACCAGGACACCGGCGAACAAACCTGCACCGCTCGCCATGACCCACCCCATCCCTGTCGTGCCTTTGGGCGCCGAAGAACTGGCAAGTGCTACGTGAGCAGCCGTCGTGTTGATGGTGAGAGTCGCAGCGGCGGAGGATCCCGTGACGTCGACCGATGGAGTAATGGAGCACGTGATCAACGCCGTAGACGGAGGCGGAGTGCACGTAAGGCTCACCGTCCCACTAAAGCTATTCAGCGAGTCCACCGTAATGGAGGCAATCCCAGTGCCGCCAGGCGTCGCAATAGTCACCCCGGGGCCGCCCACGGTAAAGGTAGCTGCACCGGAAAATCCTGGCCAGCTCGTGACCAGCACATCGGCATTGACCGAACCCAAACCGCTGGCCTGGTCATATCCAGCGGCAGCGTTGTATCCGATTTGCCCGGGATGGAGACCAGTGGTTAGGCAACTGGGCGAACCCGTGGTGCAGGGGACGAGGTTGTTGCCATTGGTGATGTCGTTAAATGCCGCTGGCGTGCTGGCGGCCAGCGGATAAAGTTGCGGGTTTACGTTTCCGACTCCGGTGGGATCGATGGCTTGATCGAGCAATGCCACCATGCCCGCGAACGTAGGCGCTCCTGCGGAGGTGCCGCCGACGCCGGCGGGTTGACCGGTGCTATCGAGGAATCCGTTGCTGCAACTGGGCAAACTATCCTGCGGATTGGTGCCGATGCACAGGAGATAAAAATCATGGAAATTGGAAGCGTTGAGCGCGATGTCCGGAACATTGCGCCCGGTGGTAATGAATCCCGCGCCTGATTGCCAGGAAGGGAGCGAAAAGATAGTACTGACGCCTCCGCCGCCGGACGACAATTGATCCTCTTGTGAAGTGTCGTTCCACACCTCTTCTGGAATGTATTTTTTCGCCGAACCATAAACGGAGTCGTTGGTGCTATTCCAATAGGTAGTGGGACTGGCAAGATCCGCCAGGAACTCACTGCCTCCCACGCCGGTAATCTCCGGAATGGCCGCCGGTATGTCAACGGCGAGACCGTGCGTGGCGGAAGAACCACCGTCACAATCTGCTGCACCGGTATCGCCAGAGGCCGCGACGATGGTCTGACCTTGTGAGTTCGCTTCCTGGGCCCATCCTTGGACTATGTCCGCATTGTTTTCAGCATTGGCTTGGAGTTCGCAAAACCCAAAGCTAACGCTGATGACCGGCGCCAGGTCGTTGTCGACGGAAAATTGCACCGCGTCGAACGGTCCTTCATTATCGTTGGGGTCGGTGGTCACGAACAAAATCTGAGCGTTCTTGGCGACGGCCCCCGCCCATTCCACATCGAGATAGGCCTCCAACAGCGCATCGGCATCCGCACTGCTGGGTGTTCCAGACACTACTATTACAGTAGGAGGATTCACCGGCAATCCGGCGAGCGAGCGGAAGGTGTTGATGTTGCTCAAAGTGATGGCGCTGCCGCCGGCGACGGCGATGGTTTGTCCGGTACCGTCGATGCCCTGATCGTAGAGCGCTTTTACGCCATAGATGGTGGCGAAATCTTCCGGCACCAGAGCGAAGTTGCCCGGACTGTCGGTAAAGTGGGGAGAAGCGGGCATGCGGCGCAAATGCGGTTTGGGACGGAAATCATTGAGCCCGGTGAAACCGAGGACTACGTCGGCCAAAGCCGCGGGTACGGAAATCTCGCCGACGTTGGCATAGTGCCTTTCGCCGTTTACTTCATATTGGTGAATTTGGCTGTGGAAAACGGACTCAATCTGCGCGGCCGATCCGGAAAATGAAATCCGAGTGCGTCCACGGGCGACGTGGCTGACGGTAAAGCCCTGCGAAGTCAGCCAGGCGGAAACTTTATCGATGTCGGCCGTCGAAATGCTAAAGCGATCGGCATATTCTTCCGGAGTCACCCACTTGTGGTAGTTCGCGGAAGCGCGGTCCTGTTGCTGGGCAAGCAGGAGATTCAACGCTTTTTGCTGGGCTGCCGATTTCTTGAAGTTGATAGTGACGAACTGCATTTGCATGCTGGGATCCACGGGGCCGCGATCAAATTCCGGGGCGAGCGGGTGCTCCGAACCTTGCAACGGCACAAACTGGGCACTATCGATGACTCGCGCGATGCGGTTTTGGGGCGCCGCCTGGGCAAACGAAAGCGCCAACAGAAAAAATAGGACGATGCACACACTCTTCGATGAACGGGCCACAGAATTCCTCCATCAAACGTCAATTGTCAGGATGTCAAGTTCCCAGGGTTGCCAGCGCCGTTGCAGGTCCGGCTGCCGGGTTAAAAATTGCGTATCCCATAATGGATTCAAACTACGCCATGAAAGATGTACTAGTCATGTACATACGGTGCTTTTTACAAACTGCTAACAATAGGAAATATTAGCCGCGAACGGCTTTGTTCTTCTGGTTACGAAAGTAGGGTGACCGTGCCCGGAATGACAACGAAGGCCAATCTGGGAGTGAAACTCCTGGAAATTCCCTCAGATCATAGGCCGTCTGCGGCCCGCTGGCTGTGACGGATGAACATGTATTGTGAAGTTAATGACTTCCTCGCCAACGGGCGATGAGGACTACTGGCAAAAACAGGAGTTGTAAGGGAAGAAGAAATAACATGGTGAGGCAGCCCATCGGGATGGGCGGCAAAACCGCTTTTGGAAGAAATGGCTTGATCGAGGAATGCATGTAATCAGAATAAACCTGGCCTTGGGTGAGCCGCTACTCCCGAGAAAATTGAACTCGAACGTTTGAAATTCTTATCATGCTGCGAAAATGTTTCACGCTTACCATTCAACTGGCCCCGATGCTGTTGTTGCTGCTGGCCGGTTGGGGGCGCGACGACTGGCGGGAGTTTTTTGGCAATCCGGCACGCACTGGATTGATCGCCGTGATCGTTCTGGGCGCGGGAACAGTATTGCTGCTTCGACTCGATTTGCATCCTTTGCGCCGGGGAACGTGGGAGGCTGGGCATCAGAGTGTGGTCTTGCTCATGCTGGCGCTCGCGTCATTTTTTTTGATCTGGTTCCTGCCTTTTGCGGATCGGCGCCAGATACTCACATTTTCTAACCAGTTCCTGCGTTATGTCGGCCTGGGACTTTGCATTGTGGGGATTGCTGTTCGACTGATTGCGCTGGCAAAACTTGGACGCTATTTCAGCGCGTACGTCACGTTGCAGGATGATCATCAACTGGTGCAGTCGGGAATTTACGAAACGATTCGACATCCGCTTTATTTGAGTCTTTTGCTGGCCGGACCGGGATTCGCGTTGGTTTTCGCGAGCTTCCTATCGCTGCCGATCCTGGCCATGGCTGCGGCCTTCGCAGGTATGCGCATCCGGGAAGAAGACCGACTGCTGGAATCGCGATTTGGCGCGGAGTTCCGGGAATACCGACAACGAGTGGCAGCACTGCTGCCTGGAATACTTTAGGGTGAAAGGGTGTGCCGGAAGTAGGGGTGCTTCGACTCCGCTCAGCATGACAGGGTTCTTATGGATTTGTGCCGCTCGTTGCAACAAAATCCCTCAAGTTTTGCATCCTGAGCGCAATGGAAATTGCGCACAGCGGACTTTCCACGAAGTCGAAGAACCCCTACCTCGCCACTGAAGCCGAGAGTTCGAGGGCTTCTCTCCTGAATATGAAGTCTGTTGGTTTTTCTTTGCCGTCCTTTGCGGTTAAAAAGCTTTCCCACTAAGCATGGCTGAAAAGAGCGATGAGAATCACGATGGGAATCGGTACTCCCAGGAGCAAAAGTAGAATCGAACGCATAATCAGCCTCCCTTTAAGAGTTGGTCAGCAATCGGTTAAACGTGAATGTGGTCGCGCTGTTTGCCGCCGATTGTTCCGGCGTAGCTTGCGCAGAATGCACCACTCAGTAGTGCGACAAAGATCCACAGAGAAAGATGCCCAAGCGCTTTGCGAGCCCGCTCGGCTGCGTCCTGCGCTTCGGCGAAAACGGACGTTACTCGCTGCCCGGCATCGTTCGAGCTTAGTCCCGAGCGTGCTGACACCAGCTCGGCCAAGTAGGTTCTGTCTCCGTCGGGCAAAGCCCCCAAACGCATATCGTGCGTAAACGTACGGACCACTTCGCCACGTTCGAATGTGTCCGGCTTTTCGATGGATGCGGCGTTGCCACGCAACAATGTGTCCACAAAATAAGCATTGGGATCAAGCGCGGATTCTTGCGACCCGTTGGTCGCATTAGAAGTCCGCTGCGAACCAGCGAGAGATACGACTGCGGAGGTGAGGAACCCGACAGTGATGACCATGCCGACCGCCCAAACCAATAATCCGTGGGCAGTGTCGCGAAAATAAACTTCGTCGGTGTGAACGTTTGTCCACTTGGTGCGCAGACGGCCACCCAGATAACCACCTAAAGCCGACGCCACAATCTGGGTCACGATTAACCAGGCAATGGCGCCTCCGCCGATGGTGGAAGCGGACGCACCCGAGTTCGACCACGGCGAGACGACCGAAAATCCAAGACCGGTTCCTAACGACAAAAGTATGAGCGAAAGAGAAGCTGCTACAAAAGCTCCTCCAATGACCGCGGCCCAGGAAACGCCGGACGAAAGAGCTTCGTCCTTGCCCGGGCTCACAAATGTTTCCCGATCGACTACCGGACGCAAAGAAGATTGTGCCGCCATGCGGTGCCTCCTCAATTGAACAACGTGCGTAAGAGGCATGCGTTCATCGCGGAGTTGCTTATAGTCCTAAGAATTATGCAGTTAGGCGCGAAACAGGTCGCGAGATTGATGGGACAGATTGGGAGGATGGTGGGCGCTATAGGATTCGAAAACGCAGTCCAACGTATTTAAACGACTTAGCCGGGCCACGGATGACACTTTAAGCCCCTAAGAGCAGTCTTCGGCAAGCTAACGGAGCGCATTTAGGACGCACTTTTTGCGGATTCGCGCTATAGTTTTACCGCCCATCGTCCGTTCTACTCTGCTAATCCGTTTGGATGATTGTTGTTGAAATTGCCTGTTTACGACAATTAACGCACTTTTCGAGCTGAGGCGGGTGTAACTTCTAGGCATGCGAGGAAAGATCGCCGGAACCGTAGGATTGGCGGCGCTATTGGCATCATGGACTGCAGTCTGGGCTGCGCCATACGTTATGCCCCCACAATGGGTGCCTCGGGCGTGGATAGGGGCCTTGGTGGCACTAGCTTGCGCGATCGTGCTTGGAGTAGTTGCAGGTCGAACTTCATCGAGGTGGTGGTTTTTCGTAGCAGGCGCTGGTTTTTTGAGCGCTGCACTTTCATTGGCTGGTGTTGCCGTCTAGCCGCAACGTTCTAGATTGTTGGTGAAATTGCCTGTTTTCGACAACGATAAAGCGGCGGCTGCTACTCTTTCGACGAGCACTGGATCGCTTAAGACTGTGCGCTTCGATCAAGGTGGTTCAATGCGGGGGGAAATGCAAGTTTACGTTCCCTGACAAAGCCCTATGAAGACTATGTTGGCGCCGGTGTACTTGGAGCTTTCTCCGTTCGGAATTGGATGATATGTTGGCCGCGTCATCCGTGCGCTCTGCTGAAGGGAGTCAGCGTGAGAGTGCAGCGTCATAAAGTCGGCAGTGTGCGCTTTGACAGGCGGCGCAAGACCTGGAATTACCTTTGGTATGCGGGCGGGCGACGCCGGTCAAAGCTAATCGGCAACAAACAACAATACCCAACAAAGTCGGCGGCTTGGGCTTCCCTGGAGGGTCCAGCGCCTAAACCGGCAGCACCGGCAGTCAAAGCAAGTCAACCCACCATGAGAGAAGTAATAGCGCGATACGAAACGGAACGGATGCCCACCCGGCATTCCACCGCGTACACGTACCGCTCGTACCTCAAGAATCATGTGTTGCCCAAGTGGGGCGATACGCCCATCAGAGAAGTGCAACCGCGTCCGGTGGAGCTGTGGTTGCGTGACTTGCCCCTTGCTCCAAAGTCAAAGACTCACGTGCGAAGCCTCATGCACGCGGCTGTTGACTTCGCAATGTGGGCGGGCATCCTGGAGATGGGACGTAATCCCATTTCTTTAGTGGTTAACAAGGGCGCAAGCAAGCGCGTCCGCCGAGCACGGAGTCTAACGGTAGAGCAATTTCACGCTCTGCTGAAAGAAATGCATGAGCCGTTTGCAACGTTGGGACTGCTATGCGTGTGCCTGGGTTTGCGTATCAGTGAAGTGCTTGCGCTTAGATGGGAAGACGTGGATTGGTTGCAATCATGTTTGAGCATCCGTAGAGGAATCGTGCAACAGCATGTGGACGATTGCAAAACGGAAGGCTCTGCCAAGACGCTTGCTGTTGCGGACGATCTATTAGCCCGGCTGAAAGCGTGGAAGCAGGTGAGCAGCTTCCATGAGGCGGGTGATTGGATATTCGCAAGCCCTTACAGCATCGGACGGCTGCCTTATTCCTACACGTGCGTAAAGCGTGAGCTTAGCAACGCGGCAACAGCGGCGGGGTTGGGTCATGTGACAACGCACGCCTTCCGGCACACGTACCGCTCTTGGTTGGATTCAGTAGGGACCAAGATAACCGTGCAACAAAAACTCATGCGTCATTCCAGCATCGCAATGACGTTGGGGACGTATGGGGACGTGGTTACAGATGAAATGAGTACAGCGAGTGGTAAAGTTGCCGAGCTTGCTTTCCGTGCCAACGGAGCGCAAGCAGAGCGCGAGTCCAGCTAACCTATTGCAACGATGGTGGGCGCTATAGGATTCGAACCTATGACTTCCACCGTGTGAAGGTGGCACTCTACCGCTGAGTTAAGCGCCCAGTGTTTCCATTCAAGCAGTTGCGAGAACATCCGTCAACCTTCGGGAAACTTTGGTAGTGGTGCGACTTGAAGCGAGATTCGTGTCAGGGCACGGCCTTCCAGTGGTTGCGGAAAAACTCTATGCCCGGACGAAAACGTTCATTTAAAGA
>DATBAX010000480.1:0-5201 GCA_036271275.1 Terriglobales bacterium | reverse complement strand
GTCATTCGGCGGCGCAGGGCCGCTCCATACCGGAGGCATCGCAGAGAAAATTGGCATGCATCGGATTATCGTGCCGCTGTATCCCGGGCTGTGTTCCGCTTTCGGCACCCTGATCGCCGATTTCCAGGTGGACAAAATCCTTAGCCAGCATTTTCGCTCTGACAATATCGAGGCGACGGAAGTCAATAAGCTGTTCAACGAAATGGTGAAATCGGCGGTTGACGAACTACGAAATGAAGGACACCGTGGCAAGCCAGTAGTTCAGCGTTCGATCAGCATGCGTTACGCCGGTCAGAATTATGAACACGACGTAAAAATTGATCCTGGGACCATTACAGCCAAAAAGCTTGAAGCAGTGTTCGAAGAATTTCACAAACTTCATCAAAAATTCTACGGCTATTCCATTAGCCGGGAAATCATCGAATTAATTCGCTTCAATGTGAAGGTCATCGGCGCCTCGAAGACGCCACTGCTTAAGGACATTCCAAAAGGAAAGGCGCCTTGGCCCGCCCATAAGCGTCCTGTCTACTTCCAGGATAAAGGGTATATTTCCTGCCCGGTGTACAGCCGCAGCACGTTGCCGGCAGGAATGAAATTGAAAGGGCCGGCGGTAATCGAGGAGCAGGATTCAACGATATTGCTTCATCCCGGCAACACGATGACAGTAAATCGTAAAGGTGTGATCACGATCGCGTTATGAAAAAAAGAGCGAAATCGAAAAAGCTCGACATCGTCACCCTGACGGTCATCAACAACGCCCTGGTGAACATCTGCCGCGAGATGGGCACGGCGATGATGCGTACCAGTTATTCGCCCATTTTTAATGAAGCATTGGACTTTTCCTGTGTGATTTTCACTCCTGGCGGCGACATGATCGGGCAGGCGGAATTTTGTCCCACCATGATTGGGTCGGCTCAGTACGCGGCCAAGTGGACGATTGAAGAGCTGGGCCTGGACTCGTTTGAGCCTGGAGATGTGGTGATCCACAACGATCCATACCGCGGCCAGTGCCACATGCCCGAGCACATGGTCTTGAAGCCAGTTTTCTTCGGAAAGAAATTGCGGTTCTTTGTCGCCAACATCGCGCATGTGGGAGAAATCGGTGGCATGGCCCCGGGATCGTTCGCCGCGGATGCAACGGAAGTTTATCAGGAAGGTCTGCGATTGCCCCCGATCAAAATTATGCGCCGGGGCGAGTACGTGAAGGACGTTTGGAAAATTATTCTCAGTAACCATCGCACGCCGAAATCGAGTTGGGGCGATCTGCACGCGATGATCGGCTCGTTGAGCATTGCCGAAGATCGATTGCTCAAATTATTGGAGCGTTACGACGCGGATCTGCTGGAAGAAGCCTCGAACCAATTGCTGGATTATTCCGAGCGCTGGATGCGGGCCGAGATTCGTGAAATTCCTGATGGCGTCTACGAAGCATCCGATTGCATGGAAGACGACGGCATCAGTGATCAGCCGGTTTGGATGCGGTTGAAGTTGACGGTCGCCGATGACGAAATTATCGCGGACTGGACAGAATCCGACCCTCAAGCCAGAGGGCCGATCAACGCGACCTTTGTGGTAACGGCTGCGGCGACTTATAGCGCGATCCTGCATGTGACTAACAAAGACATTCCTCGCAACTCGGGATGCTTTCGCCCGGTGCGAATTTTGACCAAGCCCGGAACGCTGGTGAACGTGAAACATCCCGGGCCCTCGGTGGGAGGGAACACGGAAACTCATCCCCACATCCAGAATGTTGTGGTTGCAGCGTTGAGTCAGGCGATCCCGGATCGCACGGCTGCGGCTGAGGGCGCGACTGCCTGCAATTTTCTTTTTGGAGGAATGCATCCGGAGACCGGCGAGTACTACACGAACTATCACTTCGAAGGCTGCGGATGGGGCGCGACGACTGCGCACGATGGAAACTCCGTGATGTGCCCGGTGAACGGAAATTGCCGCAATACTCCCATCGAAGTGTTCGAGACCAAGTATCCCTTCCTCACCATGGAATATTCCATGCGCAAGGATTCTGGGGGCGTCGGGAAATTTCGCGGGGGATTGGGAAGTGCACGCAGACTTCGTGTGATGGCTCCCGAGATCACGGTGAGCGCGCTGCTTGATCGGACCAAGACCCATGCCTGGGGCCTGTTTGGAGGCGACGAGGGCGCGAGTTCGAACTTGCTGGTCAAGAAAAAGGGCGCGAAAGATTTCACCACCTTCGACAGGGCATTCGGCACTCGCTCGGCCACGAAGTTCACACGCGTCGTCCTGAAAGAAGGAGACGAAGTGATCATCGAATCGCCTGGCGGAGGCGGTTACGATCCCGCGGGAGATCGTCCGGCGGATGAGATCGAGGACGACATTTGTCAGGGATATATTTCCCTGGAAGCGGCGCGAAAACATTATGCGTACAAACGCTAAGGCACAAACGCCAGCTCGGGGACATTGGGTGGAAACCACGACACAGTGGTACGAACAAACCATGTTCTATTGCGATTGCTGCGGCATGTTGATTCCAAGAAAACAGTTTGTCGTTGAAAAAAACGGCGTTACTCATAGATTTTGCAGCACACAGTGCGCGCAACACACTGCGAAAACCAAAAAAGCGTAGGCGCATCGCGACGCTCGCGTTTCCCGAAGGCTGAGTGAAGCAATGGATTCGGCAGTTCAAAAACAAATTGCCGTTGAATGGAAGGCGGGAAGGCCAAAGGGACAAATTCGTGTTACCGACGGGCGGGTTGTGAAGGTTGAGATTGTTAGCGGCCGCGGCAACGTCAGCGAAAATCAGTTCGCCGACACAGACGATGCACCATTTAGACTCCGTCTCTCCGTTGAAGGACTAAATAACAGGTACAGCAAGAATCCGACTATCGTTTCGGTCTCCACCGAAGATCACGCTTTCAGTTTTCTCATGCGTGATGTGGACGAACGCTTTCCAATTTTCATTCCCGAGTACGGCGTTGTGGTGACCAGCGCCGACGACGTAAGAAGCTTCGCTCAAATTGAAGCGTCCATTAAGGAGCGCGCCGGTCGAACTCGCTTGCAGCAAATCGACCAGGAGCCTGAAGAATCTTTCGAAACAGCTGCGAGCGAAGTTCGTCGCATGAGTTGTCATACCTGGCTGGGTTTGAGCCGCAATATGCGGATATTCGCCATGGGCGAAAAACTGGAATGGATCGAGCCTCGGTTGCACTACTTCCAGGCACTGATTCCGGAGAACGACCGCAAACCGTTTCGCTACGAATTTGTGATGGGACGAGGCTGGGGACCCACCGAGAAGATTGAACGCAGCATCGAGGAGAATGTTCTCCCGATCCTTCACGGAAACTTGGTCGATGGCGACATTGCTTACAAGCTCACCACATTTGTTACGCGAGAAGCTGGAAATCTGAAGGCAGAAACACTGCAAGGAACAGATTTTCTACTGGCGGACGGTTTCGCCAAGCAGCACATGTTCACCGGAGCGCAACAAGCGCGATTCGATTCTCTTTTACCGGTCGAGATGGAGAGCGGCGAAGAAACTGTCTTATTCCTCCGCATCTCGGCGACTAATACCGCGTCTGTGCCCCGGTATGCATTTCTAAGAACGATCTGGCCTTCGAAAGGGTTGGGCGAGGGGAACGCGCTCGAGTACAGAGTTGAAGCGAATACCGGTTTCAGTGTGTATGAAAGCGGCCGAGTGTTTGCCATCTCCAAATTAGATGGAGTGCCGCTGGTGCAGGAAGAAGCTGTGGTGCTCCTGCAACCCGGCGAATCGACGGTCATGGATGTCTTCCTGCCGCATCGTCCCATTCCTCGCGAACGCGCGGAAAGATTGAGCCGGCAGACATTCGAGCAGCAGAAAGATGATTGCAAGACATTTTGGCAATCCAAACTGAAGAAAGCTTCGACGATTGAGTTGCCGGAAAAGCGGATCACCGAGATGATCCAAGCCGGTCTGCTGCATCTCGATCTCATCACTTATGGTAGCGAGCCAGAAGGCGCGCTCGCAGCCACGATTGGCGACTATCCGCCCATTGGTTCGGAAAGCTCTCCCATCATTCAATTCATGGATTCCATGGGATGGCATGATGTGGCGCGCCGCTCTCTCGAATACTTTTTGGAAAAACAACATGACGACGGCTTCATGCAGAATTTCAATAACTACATGCTGGAGACCGGAGCCGTTTTGTGGTCGATTGGAGAACACTATCGTTATACCCGTGACGATGTGTGGGCGAAAGAGATCGCGCCGAAAGTAATTAGGTCTTGTGAATTTCTGCAAGCCTGGCGCCAAAGAAATCAGCGAGAGGACTTGCGTGGCAAGGGATACGGGATGCTCGAGGGCAAGACTGCCGATCCCAACGATCCTTACCGTTCGTTCATGCTGAATGGATACGCGTATCTGGGATTCAGTCGGATCGCAGAAATATTCGAGAAGTTCAATCCCGCTGAGAGTGCGAAATGGAAAGCTGAAGCCGAAGGGCTGAAAGCCGATATTCGCGATGCATTCTTCACAGCCTTAGAATCCTCCCCGGTCGTGCCTTTGGGGGATGGACGGTGGTGCCCGACATGCCCACCATGGGTGGAGTCACGAGGACCACTAGCCCTACACATCGATGGGAGTGCATGGCACACCCACGGCTCAATGGTCGCACGTGACTCCCTTTTAGGTCCTTTGTATTTGGTCTATCAGGAAATTCTTGATCCCGCTGAAGTGTCCGTAAGTTTTCTGCTGGATTTTCATAGCGAGTTGATGACGGACCGCAACGTTGTGTTCAGCCAGCCATATTATTCACGGCATCCGTGGATTCATTTAATGCGTGGAGAAACCAAGGCGTTCCTGAAGGCTTACTACAACACCATGGCAAGCCTGGCGGACCGCGAGACTTACACGTTTTGGGAACACTACTTCCGCGCCAGCGCTCACAAGACCCACGAAGAAGCATGGTTTCTCATGGAAACGCGATGGATGCTGTATCTCGAAAGCGGCCAGACTCTTCATCTGCTGGCAGGTATTCCCCGGGACTACATGCAGCATGGAAAGAGAATCGTCCTCAAAAATGTTGCCAGCTATTTTGGTCCGCTTTCGTTGACGGTCTCGTCCAGGACCGGCGATGGAAATATCGAGGCCCATGTGGAATGTTCGTCGGAACGGCGGCCCGAACGAGTCGAACTGCGGATGCCGCATCCGGCGGGACTGAAGGCGAAGCAGGTAAATGGAGGGA
>DATBAX010000479.1:0-13665 GCA_036271275.1 Terriglobales bacterium | reverse complement strand
GGCGGTCGCTTTGCTGTCTCTGATGTCGTGGTGCGGGGCGAAGTTCCTGACGAAATCCGCAAGAGCATGTTGCTATGGGTCGGCTGCATTGCCGGTGCCCTCAGTGACCATGAGTACGTATCGAAACTTACTGACGCAGGGTTTGAAGCAATCGAGATTGAGCCGACCAGAGTGTACAGCCTGGAAGATGCCCGAACGGTACTAGCTGGTCACGGCATCGACGTGGATGCTATCGCTCCACAGGTTGAAGAAAAATTCATCAGCGCATTTGTACGGGCGACAAAGCCAAAGGGTTGCTGCGGTCCTACCTGCTGCAACTAGGAGTGTCTGTGGCTCACACTGATGTGGCAAAGAAGTTAGTAGCGGAGTGTATCGGCACAGCTTTCCTGCTCATGGCCGTAGTTGGCTCCGGGATCATGGCAGACACTCTCTCATCTGGAAACGTATCGCTTGCACTTCTTGAAAATACAATAGCGACCGGCGCTGCATTAGTCGCTCTCATTCTGACCTTTGGTCCCATCTCTGGCGCACACTTCAACCCTGCTGTAACGCTGGCCGATGCAGCTCAGGGCGGACTGCCGTGGAGGCTGGTGCCTGGGTACATGCTTGCTCAGTTTGCTGGTGGAATTGCGGGCGTCTGTGCTGCCCATGCAATGTTCGGCCAGAGACTTTTGCAAACATCAACTCACATTCGAGCTGGTGGCCCGCAACTGTTCAGTGAGTTCATTGCCACGTTCGGCTTGCTTGCTGTTATATGGGGATGCTCGCGCGCACGTCTTTCCGCTATTCCTTTCGCAGTGGGCGCATACATCACGGCGGCGTACTGGTTTACAGCATCAACATCATTTGCCAATCCAGCAGTAACTCTTGCCCGATGTTTCACAAATACCTTTGCTGGCATCCGACCGGCTGATGCACCAGGCTTTATTGTGGTGCAGGTCGCTGGGGCACTCGCGGCAACCGCACTATTCCGCTGGCTGGCTCCAGCGAGTCCTAAATCTGCTGAAGGACTTCTGGTGCCACATACCGCGAATAAAGATTCAGTCCATGCGTAAAGTGATCTTTGCTTGCGTACACAATGCCGGTCGTTCTCAGATGTCCGCTGCCTTCTTTAACCGATATGCTGATCCTGCCAAGCTCATGCCGTTTCTGCTGGTACGCAACCTTCTGATGGTGTCCATCCTGAAGTGGTAGAAGTAATGAAAGAGGCCGGCATAGACTTGACTGGCGTGAAGCCGCAGAAGCTAACTCCCGAACTGGCTCAGGATGCTTACCTGCTTGTCACAATGGGATGCGGGGACGAATGTCCATTTGTTCCTGGCTTGCGCCGTGATGATTGGCCGCTACCTGATCCTAAAGGGCAAGGCGTTGAACAGGTGAGAATGATTCGGGATGAGATTGAGCGGAGAGTTAAAGCACTAATCAAGCCGGATTTCATCTAATCTAAAAAACCTGTTGACTCTGGAACGCATTCAAGGCTTGATACTGCTCATGGTGCAAAGCGGTCCTAAAGTCCTACGCTCCGGCGCCCTGGCGAAAGCCACGGGGTTGAGTCCAGACACGATTCGTTATTACGAGAAGATCGGCGTTCTGCCACGCGCTTTACGAACAGAGTCTGGGTACCGTGTCTATCCTGCTGTTGCGGTCGAGCGAGTGCTTGTGGTGCAAAGAGCATTGCGTATTGGATTCACTTTGGCAGAGCTGTCTGAAGTTCTGAAGGCGAGGGATTCAGGCGGAACACCATGCAAGCGGGTTTATGCGCTGGCAGTAGAAAAGGTGGATGAGATCGCAGCCGACATTCAGTCATTGAAGACAATGCACCGCTACTTGAAGAAGGTTTTGTCAGATTGGGAACACAGGATTGAGGATGCGGGTGCAGGGCAGAAGTCGCATTTGCTCTATTCGTTGACTGAGGCGGTCAAGGACGCTGGCGACAGATCAAATAGGATTCGGAGGAAACGGAAATGAAGATGTTGATGGTGCTTTTGCTGACAGGTGCAATACAGATGGTGGCCCAAGACTGCCCTATGCATGAAGAACACATGAAGAACGTGTCACAGCATCAGGCGGATGTAGAGAAGCATGGGGATCAGGCCATGGGGTTTCCTCATGACAAGACTACTCACCATTTCCGTCTGTATGCCGATGGCGGCGCAATCGAGGTGACTGCCAATGACAGCAAGGACTCAACCAACATTCAAGCGATGCAGTCACACTTGAAGCACATTGCCGGAATGTTCTCCGAGGGCAACTTTTCCATTCCGATGTTCGTCCACGATCAGGTGCCACCCGGCGTACCTGTAATGAAAGAAAAAAGCAGTCAGATTTCCTACATTTATGAAGAGATGCCATCAGGGGCGAGAGTGAGGATCAAAACCAGTGATACGAACGCGCTCAAGGCTGTGCATGACTTTCTGCGTTTCCAGATTGAAGATCATCACACCGGCGATAAGAAAGATATTCAATAGACTTGTCGTAGGCTATGCCAGCGCTTCAAATCGCCCGCTTGACCCGGAAGCGTCTCTTCCCGAGTGGCACGACCTGGAACTTTGGTGGTACGCGATTTGGCCAGGGAGCATGATGTTCATGATAAAGCCAGTGACGTATTTCTTTACTGCGTAGTTCACAACACCTTTCCCAGAATGCCTCGCTGGCTACGCTTGCCTCGCCGTCATGAAGCCATCGCCATGGGGTAGATCCAAAATAACCGCTTGCCACTCACGGCTGAAATGCTCGTCTCGATCTTCTGGAGAAAGCTCGAACCCATATCCTGTTCCTGTACGGTTGTGCTTGCCATTCTTCCATGCTGTCCAGATCACAATAATTCCCTATTCGGCGTAAGAAAGAACCAAGCACTGCGGTCTTGGTCTGAGGAGCGGGCTTGAGATGAGCTTGTTTATAGTAGTTCCTGAGTAACGGCTGCTTGATATAGAGTGAAAGGGCTTTTCAGGAACGAGGTCCATTGATAATGCGTTCTTTCCGCCATTCCTCCATCTGCGCGGCGTGTCTTCATCGCATGGCCGATCTTCCTACGCGCTTCAAGTAGCAGTTGCAGTTGCCTTCTCCAGCCCCCGGCCATCGGGCTTACCTGATTAGCTGTGATTCAGGGAGAATCCGAGCATTGAGAATCCACTATGATCAAAAGCGACCTGTCGGGAGACCCAATCTGGATTATTCCCGGTTTGCCGGCCACGCGGGAGTTATGGTTTAGGGGAGCTCGAATATAATGACGATTGCCAATGCCCCGGACCTCTAGCACCAGACTCGGTTTCTACGAGATTCAATCTGTAAGCGGCATGGGCGAAGTGCATCGCGCTCGTGGCATGTGGTTTGGTCGCGACGTCGCCATAATGCCGCATGTGACGTTCGCCCGCGACTCGGACTGTATACGGTTGTGTAAAACAGCAAGAGCCCCGTTGCTTCCGAGCTGTTGGATTGGGAAACGACTGCACTGGACGGTCGCATGAAAATGACTGCCAAGGTCGATAGTGAGCGCTTCCAGAGCGGCGCGAAGCAGTACGCCGATTATCTTGAGACGCCCGAAGGCCGGTTGCGCTCCGACTTGGCCTTTGCGAACCTGCAGGATTTTCTTTTGTCGCATGCCAAACCTTCGATGTGTGCACTTGATCTCGGGTGCGGCACTGGGGCAACCGCCATTCGTCTGGCGCGACTCGGCATTCACGTCACGCTGCTGGATTCCTCTCCACCGATGCTGGATATCGCGATGCGCGCGGCGCAGGAAGCAGGAGTCACGGACAAAGTCGTGCTGCAACGCGGCGACGCTACTCAATTGGCGGACTTGTTCCACCCGCGATCGTTCGATGTAATTCTTTGCCACAACATCCTGGAATATTGCGAGGACCCGGGTGCTGTGTTGCGCAGTGCGGCTCGCGCCTTGCGGGATTCATCCGCGATAGTGTCGGTTCTCGTACGCAACCAGGCGGGCGAAGTATTCAAGGCCGCTATCCAGGCGGGCGATTTGGTTGCAGCGGAAAATAGCCTCATCGCTGAGTGGGGAAAAGAATCCTTGTACGGAGGAAGGGTGCGTCTATTTACGCCAGATAACTTGCGAGCCATGCTGAGAGAGGCGTCGCTAACGGCGATTGCCGAGCGAGGCGTACGCGCTCTTGCAGACTATTTGCCACCACAGATCTCTCGAAGCGCGGACTACCAACGGATTTTTGAACTGGAGCGGAAGCTTGGCAGCCGGCCAGAGTATGCCGCAATCTCGCGCTACGCACACTTCTTGGCACGTTGCCCAGGCTTGGTGGCGGAGGACGGTGCGTGACCAACGTTCCTTTCCATGTTTCGGGCACCGTATCCAGCGCGAATGCAGCTGATGCCACAATTGCGCTCGGGCTCGGGCTTACCAACGAATGTAACCTCTCCTGCGCCTTCTGCTACCGCGATCCAACTCGCACGGATCGCCTCTCTCTGGATCACGTGAAGTCCATCATGGAACTGCTGCCGATCCGTTCGGTGAATCTGGGCACAGGTGAGAACGGCATGCATCCGGACTTTAAAACGATCTTGGAATACCTGAGCCAAAAATCTATCAAGCTTACGATTACCTCTAACGGACACAGTGTTGCTGTGCTGGAAGACAACGAGCTGCGGGCCTTTCACGATATTGAGTTTTCTCTCGATTACCCGACACAATCGGAGCAGGATGCCCAACGCGGAAACGGCAATTGGGAGCTGATTCACCAGCAAGCAGAACGTTGCAGAAGGCTGGGCGTGCCTGTAACCATCATCGCGGTCATGATGAAGGCGAACTACCTGCGTCTGGCGGCGGTCGCGCGAATCGCTAAAAAATTTGACGCGCCCTTGCGTGTAAACGTATACCAGGCGGTGCGATCCGATATCTATGCGTTGTCTTACGATGAATATTGGGAGGGGTTCAGGCGACTCTTTGCGCAAACGGATGTGATTGCCATCGGCGAGCCGCTGGTGCGGGCGATGGCCGGACTAGCGCCGCGAACTGGCGGATGCGGCATCAACACGGTTCGCGTGACTCCACGCGGCACTACTCAACCGTGCGTCTATTGGCCGGGAACCGGCGCGCCATTATCTGAATTGGCAAATTTAGGATTGCGGGTGATCGAAACGAATCCATTCCTGGAGGCGCGATCCCTGCCCGACGCATGCCAGCCTTGCGATTTTCGCGATGCGTGTCACGGTGGTTGCGCCGGACGGCGTCGCTTGCAAAATGCGCTCGATGAACCTGACTTCTATTGTCCCGTGACGCGAGGGCAGACGCAAAAGTTGGACATCACCATGGCTGCGGCCCGGGACCTTCCCAAGGGAGAGAGTTCCTGCACCACAATCGTAATCGCGAGGAGTTGAGCATGCGACGTTTCGTTCCTGCATGCAAGGTGAGCCTCTTATTATTTGCCGCCCTCATGTTGGTTTTTGTAGGTGCGGCTCTCACCGCTTCACGGTTTGGAATCTTGACGATTTTGGCGGCGCAAAACAGCGCGAATACCAATTCACAGCCTGAGCCGCGCAAGACAAGTCAGCCTTACACCGGTGATCTCTCCATTTTTGAAAATAAAGACCGCGACGAAAAGCTACAGGTCCAACGGGTGATGGACATTCTGGGCATCAAGGAAGGTGTCCACGTAGCTGATATCGGAGCTGGTTCAGGATGGTTTACGGTGCGCGCGGCAAAGTGTGTGGGAAATACTGGAATGGTCTACGCCGTGGATATTAATCCAGAGTCCATTGCATATATAAATCGGCGTATTCAGCAGAACAGCATTGGCAACATTCACGCGATCCTGAGCAAAGAGGATGATCCCACGCTGCCGAAAAACAGCATTGATGCAGTGCTGCTGTTGAAGACCTACCATGAGATCGCGCATCCCGTGCTTCTGCTAGAGAACTTGCGCAACGCGCTCCGCAGCGGAGCAAGGGTCGGCGTCATTGATCGCAATGGCAAGGGCGATGACCACGGCGTCTCTCGTGATGTGGTAATACAGGAAGCCGTGCATGCCGGTTATCAATTACAGGAGCAGTACGACTTTGTGAAGGGAGATGGCCAGGATTATTTTCTTGTCTTCCGCTTGAACGCGGCACCTAAGTAGCCAGGAAATGCCAAGTCCTGTCTACTTCGGTACCGTTCTTTCTCGAACCAGCCCAGCCATTATTTATTGCGCGTTCATCTTTGTGTTTACCCATTATTTTGCGTTTACTAATTACTTTGCGTTTACCCAGGCGTCTGAGCCCGGCACCTTAACAGCCACATCTGAAAATGTGAGGGTCAGCGGCTTGCCGTCCGCGGTCCCGTGGTGTTCCGTAGAGATAAGAAGAGGGCCGGCCATCTTGTAACCCGCCCACGTCGCCTTAACCAGATTTGGCTTTGCGGCGCCGCCGTGGTGGAACTCCATTTGCTGCACTCGATTGTCAGTGCCAACATAAAGTTCCCACGTATCTCCGGGTGTGTAGCCAAGATCCGAAGGATATTTCACCACTACCTGCCTGGCAGATCCCTTGCCTAACGGCAGCTTTTGCATGCCTTTATCTTCCACGTTAGCGCCGCTGTCCCATATGGCATGAAAGGGAAAGATCAGCCAATACTGATCGTTGATGAAACCCGGATCGATTTCCTTCTTGACGTTATCCGGCTGACTATCGAGCTGAGAGCGCAGGTAGGTCGCCGTCACTGGCTTGCCTGCTTTATCCTTTCCCTCGTAGGTGACCTTACCGGTTTTGGGCTCCCAGGTCCACGTCCGGGAGGCTTTGATTCCGGGAATATCTATGTTGAAGGTGTAGCGGATCGCCTCGATTTGTCCCCACGAATCGATACCATATGTTTTGGCAATTTTGTCGGCGATTGGCGCTTTCTGTGCCCAGGAGGCAGTTGCCGCAAGGAACAGCATCCCAAAAGCTAGAAAGCGAATTATGGTTCCACAAATTACCGTTACACGGCTTGCATTTGTCATGGAGTACGCTCCTCGCTGAATTGTACAGCCGGTTGTGTCAGCCAGCGAAACTTGATCATTGCAAGAGCCACTGCTACAGATCCGTATTCCAGCAGCATAATCCAGCCTGGAACCACCCACGGACGGCCAATCGTGCGCAAATGCCACACGTAGTAAGTCGGGATAATGCTGACTGTCCAGATGATGATCGGCACCGTTGAAGCCGACCGCACGAACGGTAACAGCCAGAGAAGGTACCATGGGTAGACGACCGGTGCACATAGAAGCGTTGCCGCCATGGGCCATGCAAATGCGCCTGAAGAAAATGCCTGGGCCTTGCTTCTCAACCAGATTGCGGTTAGAAAACCGACAAGCAATGCCAGCACAACTACAAGCTGCGGAGCTACCACGCGCTCCAGCGTGGCAAACACCGGGTCATTAAAACGAAAACTCTGCACGTAGGTTCCGAGCGAGCCTATTGGAATCCGCCCGTGGTTAACAAATGGTAAGTAGAGAAGTGCGACCACGACTGCCGCCAGCGCGCCGTCGCGAATACGAATTCGCTTCCAGTAAAGTGGCAGCAGTACAATCGGGAGGAATTTCACCGCAACAGCCAGCCCGAATGCCAGGGCTGCAACCGCACGCCAGCGCCGTGCGAGCGCGGCGGTAGACACCAACAACAGCAGCACGCCAACAATATCGACGTGACCGCTGCCTGCCACCTCCGTCGCCAGCAGTGGGTGCCAGGCATAGGCCAGAACCCAGTGCGCTCCTTTCCCACTACGCCGCAATATATCGAGCAAAATGAAAATGATCGCGAAGTCGCAAAGTACAAATGTTACTTTCAGCGCAAAGACAGATTCATGAATCGCCGTTACGGCGCGGAAGAAAAGCTGAGCGCCCGCTGGATATGGGCTTGGCATATCCGGGTTGTTCAGAGTGCGGGTCTCAGATGTGTGCAACCCGCTGAGCGTTGGGTCGCTGGGAACGACAAGATAAGGGTTATAGCCGAGCCGCTGCACCCGGCCATCCCAGACATATCGATGAACGTCATCATCTGGCCCCGGCGGCATCAGTAGAAATGGAAGACGCCACAGAGCAGCCAACACCAGCCCGATTACGACAACGCGGCGCTTGAACCTTTGCGTGGAGAAGATCTCACGGATGGCGAGGAGGTACGCGAAGCCAGCAACTGCCAGCGGAATAATAAAGGAGGGTTCACCGATGCTGCTGAGCTTGCGTGAACAGAGCGTCAGTGAGACAAGCAAGATGGCGCCGCACCCGTATAGCCTGAGGGATCGCGTAAGCTTCACAGGTCTCCAATATTTGTTGGCGACGGTGGCGCGGCTTGTTCCCATTGTTTCAGCCAGGCCGCAGTCCGTGGCGCTCTCGCAGGAGTGTGCCTGAGTTCCCCGGCAAGCCGAGTTAAGTCGCCCTCCATGTCAATGTCGTAGAAGGGATCTGTGAAGCCAACGGAAAGCTGCAGTCCGTGAGCGCGAGCCAGCAGGGTCTCAAGCGCGCTCTTCGTGCCTATGCCGTCTCCATGGAAAAGAGCTGGATGGGCGGCTTTGGCCCCCACGAGATAGTAGCCGCCATCATGTGTCGGCCCCACAACCATGTCATGCGCGGTGAGGGCCTCGAACGCACTCTCAAGAACCGAAGCCGGTAGATGCGGGCTGTCACTATTAAAGGCAATAACGCGTTGCCGGCCAGGGGCAGTGAAGTGTGCAAACACCGAAGTCAGGCCTGCAGCAAGGCCCTCCCCTTTCTGCGCCACCACACTCACCACACCTTGCGCCAACCGCGTAAGCTCATCGACATCCGAAGCAGGACACATAATGGCAACCTCTACCGTAACCAACGAGCGCGCTAGCGCCATTGTGTCATCCAAAAGACAGCGATAGAGCTCAGTGACAGCATCAACTGGAAGGCTCTGCGCTAAACGAGTCTTGACCATGCCCGGTCGCGGTGCTTTTGCCATGACAACCAACGTGCGGTCATTGTCAGGCGAATGTGTTGTATTTTCGCTGGAAGATTCCATAGGAGATCGCTGATTTAGATTCACGCTGGCCGTGGTATTCCGGCCTTTCTATGCCGAAAATAATAACGCACTATTAAGGAGAGGATGAACCACGCCGCTCCTACAGTACCCCTTACCGTACCGCTAATCTTCGATTTCCCAATTCGCGGATAATAGCTCACCGGCACCTCAATGATGCGGAATCTACCGAGCGCACCTTTTAGAATTATTTCGACAGCCCAGCCGTAAGTGTTCTCTTCGAGTTCAAGCCGGCGGAGGACGTCTGCTCGCCCGGCGCGGAACGGTCCGAGGTCGCTTATCTTTAGACCATACAAAAGCCTGATCAGGACAGCCGCCAGCCGGTTACCAAACGCCTGGTGCCAAGGCAACGCCCCACGAATGCTCGGCTTCCCCAGGCGCGAACCCAGCGTGATATCGGCACGGCCATCAATGATTGGAGCCAGCAGGAGTGGCAGCTCATCTGGGCGATCGCTGTAATCGCCGTCGAGGAACACCACAATGTCTGGGCTACTTGCGCCCGCCAGTCCGGTCAAACATGCGCGACCGTAGCCGCGACGCGGCTCGTGGAGGACGCGGGCTCCCATTTTTGCGGCGATCTCGGGAGTCCCATCGGTTGAATTGCTGTCTACAACCAGAACCTCAGTGACTATATCGGCAGGGAGATCAGCTAAGACGCGGCCGATGGACTGCGCTTCGTTGTGTGTAGGAATAACGACCGAAACTCGTACTCGATCTTGGCTCAAGTCACCACCACGGAGAGGACGGCCAGCGCCGCGCTAAGTAAGCGTCGACGCCCCACGCTCGACCAGCCCGGCCGACCGCGAGTCCTAGCGATGCAAGCACTGGAACCAGCAGCTCCCATATCCACGAAGTGCCCCACTCAGATATCCAAAGGCTGCCTAGAAACAAAAACGCCACAAAGCCGGCCGGGCGTGTCAGCAGACCGGCGACGAGCAGTATCCCGAGAGAGATTTCCGTCATCCCCTGCATCGGCGCGGCTATCGCGGCGTGATTTGCTGCGAGGGCCATGATTGCCTTCCACGCAGCCGGAGAGTGACTCGCCTTTATGTAGTAGTTGATCAGGCTTGCGTAGCCGGCTGTAGTATAGAGACCCTTACCCAGATTTTCGAAAAAGACCCACACAAACAATGCGCCGATCGTGAGGCGAACGATTGCCAGCCCATTTGCCGCGGGCAGTTGATTGGCCACATTTTGCATCGGACTCGCATTCGTCGTCATCGTGAACCTCGTACCCATTGGATGCGATGCCAGTTTACGACTGGAACAGAGTAACGTCACATCTTAAGCCGTTCTTCCTGTTCATGCTAGTGCTGCCCTGGACCGGCGCTGATTTTCACGATACGCGCCGCGATTGGAGCGCCAACCTGAGAGTACGAGTCCTCACTGACCGTCACTTCTCCCAGCAAGCTGGCCCCTTACCGCACGACGTTGCTCGACAACACTGGTGGTGGTGATCCGCGGAACACAGGCGCGGATGAGTTTTTTGACTATGCGGGATGAGACGAGGTTCATTGCCCGAGCGTCGTAAATCCTCACCTATTGTATTGTAGCGATTTGCCAATGAAGCCAGTCAGCTTCCGGGATGGTACTCCCGTTCCGTATGCCCCTTGAGTTGTTCGCGATAGAAATAGACGTCGCGCAGATCTCCTTTGCTGTAACGCACGGCTTCATCATCAAAATGATTGGACCCGGGATAACCGCTCTCACCGCCGGCCGTCACGGCTTTAGCACGTACTCGTTCCCCAAACTCGACCACTGCGACAAAGCTGTTTCCACTAGTGCCATACCATTTCTTTGTGCCGGGATACGCACGGGCACCAAATGAGGCAAGCGATCCCCAGATGCCCGAAGTGAAGCCGACGGGGATACTCGGAGCAGCGTCATTGAATGTTGGCGCAATATCGTCGTTCAGCCGCTGGAAGCGATTGATATCTCCCCAGGGAGTTTTCCATGTTCCAAAAGATTCCTGGAGCTTGTCGGAAGCAGCCGCTAGAGATTGTAAAAGCATTTCCGGCGACGCCTTACTGGCAATATAATCTTCTACTGAAACGCCCTCCTTTTTAGCATCTGCGCGCACCCGATGCTGAATATCCTCTGCCCAGAATACTGCCAGAGAAGTGGGGACGGAACTAACGGCCCATCGGTAGTTCCAGGTACGCAGGGCTGTGATTTGTTCTGAGACTTTCTCCTTCATGGGGCTTGAAGACGGGGCTTCATCCCAGGCTTTGAGCAATGCCGGCAAGGGCTTGTCAAACCATGTGAGATAACTGTCGTAAGCCGCAGCCATGAGAGAATCGAGAGTAAAATCCTTTTTGTTTTCCAGGACCTTAATTGCGTGCAGTCCACGTGCGGACTCGCCTCCCATCTCAACATATGCAGGGAAATCTTCTTTTTGGGGACTGCTTGGCCCCGATGAAGACCACGGCGCGTCATTGGAGTTGTAAAGCCAGCCGCTCTTGGGATTCAGCAGATGCGGTGTTTCATCCACCGAAAGAAGTCCCTGCCAGTCTGTCTCAGGATTACTGCCATCGACAGGCTTTGTGAAATCGAACTTCGTGTTGCGCCGGGGAATGAAGTTTCCGTGGAAGTAGGCGATATCGCCATCCGCGTCGGCCAGGATCGTGTTGTTTGAGGAGTTGGCTTTTAATTCCATTACCTGGCGATAAGATTTATAGTCCCTGGCTTTGGTGCGCAGAAAGGATTCGGTTAGTGCCTTGACTGGCTCCTGCATCAGGCGAATGCTGACCCATTTGCCACCCTCTTCGCGGATAATGGGCCCGTGATGGGTCCAGTAAGCTGTAAATATCTTGTCAGCCATTCCATGGTCAGTCTTGTAGCGAACTGTAATTTTCCTGGAGAGAAGCGGCCGCTCTTCCTTACCGTACTTGTAATAGTAATGATTATCTTTCTTTGTCACCGTTTCCAGATACTCATCCACGGCGTCGACGCCGCTGGAAGTGTGCATCCAGCCGATGTGTGGGTTAAATCCCTGGTAAATAAAAAACTGGCCCCAGGTCGACGCGCCGTAAGCGTCCAGCCCTTCCTCGCTTACCATCTGTAACTCAGAGCGAAAAAAGAACGAGGTATGCGGATTGATGAGTAACAGCGCATGATGATCAGCAGTGTTTGCGGGTGCGATGGCCATCCCATTTGACCCTGTAGGCTCGACCATTTCGTCGGCAGTCTCTGGATCGGAGGTGCGTGCCACATGTATGCCGAGGCCTTTGCCATAAAAGTCTTCGAGCTGACTGAGATTCACTCGTTCAATATCCCCGCCGATGCTTCCTTCAGTAAATGAGAGGGCCATCCACGGTTCGAACCGGGCGATGACTCGCGGTTTCACTTCCGGATGCTTGAAGAGGTAATAGTTCAGCCCGTCCGCCCAGGCGTTCACCAGCTTTTTCAACCACTCAGGGCTTTTCGCATACTGCTTCTTTAATGAATCAGTATCAATGAAGAGCTTCATGCGGAGATCTTGATAGATTTTCGACTCGCCTTCCGCCTCAGCCAGGCGTCCCATGGCATTGATGTAGTTTGTCTCAACCCGATTGAAGTCATCTTCAGCTTGCGCATAAATCGCGCCAAAAACGGCGTCTGCGTCGGTTTTTCCATAGACGTGCGCGATCCCCCAATCATCACGAATGATGGTGACACGGTCTGCTTCATGCTTCCAACGCGCAATTTCTCCGCCTTGAGGGGCGGAAGCAAAAGCACAGTGCACAGAAGAGAGAACAATCATAATGACGGTCAGAATAAGCAGATCTGGTCGTACGCGGGCTTTTTCGGTCATGAGCAAGTCCTTCATAGCAAGGAGCGTGAGGTGAATGGCTTTTGCTCGAACATCTTACCAAAGCGCGGGTCGGCATAAGCGGCCCAGGAAATTCACACGGAAGGAATTGAAAGAAGCTTCGGGGTATAGTTCGTACTATTCCGAGAATCTGACCGGAGTGAGTCGGATCGTTATGTAATTTCGCGGTCAGCTTTTCTTACTGGCCCTTACTGACTGTTTCAACAATACATTACAATCACGCCAATGAAGCTCGCACTGAAGTCCGATGTTTCCACTATCGATGGCATTCTGCATGCGTTGTATGAGGTGCTCTCCGGACCCGTCGCACAGCCGCGCGACTGGGAGCGTTATCGCTCGCTGTTTATAGACGACGCCCGCATGATCGTGGTGGTGGCCGTGGCTGGCGAACAACCACGTGTACGCCAACTCAGCGTGGAGGATTACATCCAGCGCGTCGAGCCGATCTTTGCCGTCGAGGCCTTCTGGGAACGCGAGACCAGCCGCCAGACCGAGACCGTCGGTCGTATCGCGCACGTGCTGAGCAGGTACGAATTGCTGCGGGATCCGAATGGGCCACCTTTTGAACACGGCGCCAACAGCATGCAATTGTTCTATGACGACTCACGCTGGTGGGTCGTCAGCGTCATGTGGAACACATCACGCAGCTCGTAGCCTGACGGCTATTTTTTGAACACCACGCCGCCCTTCATGACGAAGGTGATCTTCTGCATCACCGAAATGTCGTCCAAGGGATTACCCTGGACCGCGATGATGTCGGCGTACTTTCCTGCCTCGACCGTGCCGATGTCGTTCTGCATCTGCATCAGCTCCGCGCCGCGGATGGTAACAGCATGCAGGGCCTGCGCCGGCGTCATCCCCCACTTGACCAT
>DATBAX010000478.1:0-3885 GCA_036271275.1 Terriglobales bacterium | reverse complement strand
GCCTGGACCTGGGTCTGGAGCTCGATAATTTCCTTGCTCACTCCCCACGCCGGAGTCAGATTGACGAAGAAGCCTGCAAACAATATGAAGATGGCCGCGAATCTTTGAGTTTTCATAATTTGTCCTGTTCGTGAAGCTACGTTCTAAAAGTAAAACAAGCCGGCAGGGAACCGCACCGGCTTATCTGAAACAAAAGTGTCGCCGCAAAAATGCGCGGGAGCGACGCAATTGCGCGCTCCCGCCAATTCGCTACTTCTGGTAAACCAGGTGCCCGACACGGTTTTGCTGCCAGCATGCATCGTTGGACTCGGAGCAGAATGGCTTCTCCTTGCCGTAGCTGATGGTCTTCACGGCGTCGGCCGGAATGCCACCCTGCACCAAAGCATTCTTGACGGCGCTGGCGCGGCTGTCGCCCAAAGCCAGGTTGTACTCGGTGGATCCACGTTCGTCACAGTGTCCCTCAATCGTGAAATGAATCGTGGGATGCTGCTTCAGGAACTGCACATCACCCTGAATGGCAGCCTGCTGATCGGCGCGAATTTCGCTGTTGTCGTACTCGAAGTAAATGTCCTTCACATTCTGTGAGAACAATTCTTCTTCGGTCGCTGTAGAGACCGGAGCCGGTGGAGGCGGCGCAGGTTGGGTGACGGTAACCCGTGCGGTGGCTTGTTGAGTTCCGCCAGCGCCTTTCGCGGTCAACGTGTAGGTAGTCGAATCGGCCGGCGTGACCTGTTGCGTTCCGCTGGTCTGCACCCCGCCAATGCCCTCGATACTCACATCAGTGGCGTTGGAAGTTTGCCAGGTCAGTGTAACGGCTCCGCCTTTTTCCACCGATTCCGGATTCGCAGTCAGCGAAGCCGTTGGTGCAGTTGGAGCGGGCGGGGGCGGCGGTGGGGGTGTTAAAGGCTTCTTATGGCAGGCGCCCAACATCATGACGGCGGCCAGCGCAAATACTAGGGTGATCCACTTCGTTCTCAGTTGCTTCACTTTCTCCTCCGAGATCAATTGCGCGCCTTCGGCAGTACGCGCGGTTCGAGTCCACATACTCTGGACTTTCTGGAATACTTCGACTTCAAAATGTTCGACGTTCGCAATACGCAAGACCTGATGTACGAAAAGTAGCTGCAAAGATTAGCTTTAAAGATAACTCCATAATGCCTAAATCAATGTTCACTCTTATGACACTGCTACTTCCAGCTCCAGTTAGGCTGCGTGTTACTACCTGAAGTTGTGAGCTGCTTTACGTTCGTACCATCGGCCAACATGGTCCAGATCTGTTCGCCTCCGGCACGGCTGGATTGGAAAATGATGTGGCGCCCATCCGGCGACCACGACGGATAATCATTGCGTCCGCCGTCGTGGGTCAACTGCACCCACTGCTTGCTGGCAATGTCCATCATGTAGATATCGGCCGCTCCCGGCGCTCCTGGCCCGTAATGACGCACCCATGAGATCGCCAAAAACTGCCCGTTCGGCGACCATGACGGCGAAACTGCATAACCCTGATCGGTAACTTTCTGCACATTCGTTCCGTCGGCTTCCATGGTGTAGATCTGCGGCAGGCCGCTGCGTCCGCTCACCCAAGCGATTTGCGCACCCGTCTTGCGGTTCCACACCGGAGCCAGATCCAGGCCTTTGTAAGAAGTTAGTTTCTTTAAATTGGCGCCGGAAGCGTCTGTCGCATACAACTCAGAATCCCCACTGCGCGAGGAGGAAAATGCCAGCTTAGTCCCATCCGGAGCCCATGCGGGAGTTTGACTCATGGCGCCGAAATGCGGGAAGGAAACGAGCCGGTTTAGATCGAGAGAGTACATCAGGATTTCCCAGCCGGATTTGGTGAGCGAACTGAAAGCCAACCGTGAGCCGTCTGGCGACACGCGTGGCGAAAGAGAAATTGTTCCGAGATGAGTGATTTGATGTTGGTTGGCGCCGTCGTAATCCATGGCCCAAATTTCTTTGTGGCCACTCCGGCTGCTAACAAAATAAATCGAACTCTCGGCGATCCCTTGAATGCCACCGCCTAGCCGAAAGATGATTTCATCCGCGAACTTGTGGGCAATCGTTCGGACGGCAGGATTGGTCGCAACATCCGAATATTGTTTTCCTAACACTTGAGGTGACGCCACGTTCTTGACGTCATACAGCCAGCCTTGTACCGTGACATTCGCTCCGTTCACGCCAAGGTTGCCAAACGCCAGCATGGCCGCATTCACCGGCGATGCGCCCCACACTTCAAACTTGATGTCCGCCGGCCCGCCAATCGCTCCGAGAGGATAGAAACTCTTCGACGCCATATCAAAAATCCCGGCGTTGTCGAGATCGTTCCATAGCGTGTCGTTGAACGTCTTCTGCAGATCGGGATTCTTGGCATCCTGCGTGGATGCCTTAAAGTCCGGCACCGCCAAGCGAATCTTCTCCACGCCCAGGCCCGTACCCGTCTTGACCCAATCCTGTCCAGCCGCGAACCCGGTCAGAAAAACCAACGAAAGAAAGTAGTTAAATAATCTCTTCATGGACCGCCATTTCCTAAGCAAAGTACATTTCAGATTGCAGATGTCACGAACCATCGGCCCTGAGACCTAAAACCCATGACCCGAGACCGTTTCCCTATCTTTTATAATCAAACCAAAACTCAACCGAAACTTTATTTCCCGCGTAATCCGAGGGCAGAGGACCAAATGTGTCAATGCGCTGCAATGCCCGTGACGCCGACTGGTCCAACGAGGGCACGCCGCTCGATTGCTCAACCCGTATGTTGCTGGGATGACCATCGCGGCTGACATCGAACGTGATGTAAACCCGCTGCGACTGGCTGACGCTGGGATCCACTTCGTACTTCAACCAGTTCTCGGAAACCTTGCGCTGAATCTGCTGCACGTAAAAAGCAAAGCGCGTGCCAAAATCGCCACCACTCCCGGTGACGCCGAATCCGCCCTTCGCGCCCCCCGAGTTAAAGACTCCATAGGGTCCACTGACCGGGCCGCCTTCGCCGAAAGGAACTACATTATTAACTTCCGGTTCAGGTTCAGGCTGCGGCTTCGCATGACTTTCACTGGTAACCGGTTTCGGTTTCTTCTTAGTGTTCTTGTCGGGAATCGCGATCGCATCTGGTTCTTTGATGACCGCTTTCGGTTCCGAGTGTGTTAATCCCTTGGATTCGTTGGCCAGGACGTTCTGCGTCTGATTCGGATTCGAGGGCAACGGGACGTTGTTCACCAGCGTGACGCCCATCGCATCACCCCCTCCGCCCGTACCCCAGGTGCTGCCGCCGCTATGAACGATCGCTGCATATCCGATAATGCAGACCGCAAGCGCCGCGTGGAATCCAGCGGACCACGCCAGATTGCGTCCCCAACGATCGTGTTCGAAAAAAATCTCAGCGCTGGCTGCCATGTTGATCCAGTGGCTGCGTAACGATGCTCACATTGGTAATTCCGGTCGCCTTGACCGCGTCCATCACAGTGGCGAACGCGCCGAAAGGCACGTCTTCATCGGAGCGGATAAAAATCGATTGATGTTTCGGATCGCGAATCTTCTGTTTGATCTTGTCCGCGATCTCATTGATGTTTACGGGATCGTTGCCCAGAAAAACGCGCTGCTCTTTATTAATGCTGATGACCAGCCGCTCTTCCGTGATTTCTTTCACGCTGCGAGTCTTGGGAACGTTGACTTCGATTCCAGATTGCAACACCGGAGCGGTCACCATGAAAATAATAAGCAGGACGAGAACAACGTCCACCAGCGGCGTGATGTTGATGTCGGAGAGGGAAGTCTGCGTGCGTCCATTCGAAGCCGTAAAGGCCATTATCGACGCACCTCCGCAGCTTGCGCCATCTGCGGCTGTTGCCGCTCGACAGCGTTCAGCATTTCAAGAGAAAAATCATC
>DATBAX010000477.1:0-8956 GCA_036271275.1 Terriglobales bacterium | reverse complement strand
GTGATAGCTTTCGCAGCGATTGCCACGTCATCCAGCCGACGATTCCAATCATGCCGCACCATCCGAGAAAGCGAATCACGCCGGCAATCGTGGTGTCCTGCTGCAAGACTCCAAGGCTGGTGAAGATCGTGTGCCAGTCATGCTCGGCAAAGTCCGGATCGCCCACGGTGACCAATGGCAGGATCATAGCGCGTGCGTCGGCCATGTAGGTGGCGGTATACAACCAGTTTTCAAAGAAGAAAAACGAAGAGAAAACAAATGCCGCGGTCTGGCGCTGCACAAAGAAATAAGTCGCCAGCAGAAATGGCACCAGCCATTGAAGAATGGTTCCACCCCAAAGCCCAATTGTTGGCCCGAACCATCCGAATAGAAGATGGCCGCCTTCATGCACCACTAAATTTGCCAAATCGATAAAAAGAAAATCGCCGTGCTTGGAAAAAGCGTAGGTAAGAAACAGACCATAGAACAGAAGCCATCCCACGAGGGCCGGCCGCGACACGGGCTGCCAGTCTCGATTGACGCCGATTTGCCACGGCCAATGCATGCTGAACGATTCTAGATTCGCGACGCGACGGGCTGGAAGATTACCTCGGTGTGCTTTTCGATCGCATTGCTGACCGCCCTGGGGGACTGCCAACTGGGGATTTCCTTCGTGTGACTTCGTGCCCTTGGTGGTTAATTGCTTTGTTCCGCCATCTCCCGTAGCAGATGCGCTTTGATGTGCGTCGGCAGTCGCGAAGCCTCAAGAATCTCTGGTATCAATGACGCCGGCAGCGAACGTGCGAATTCCAATGCTCTTGCCAGCGAAGTTTTTTCGTTTTGCAGCAACGCAATCCGAACTTCGCGGCGCACGGACCATTTGGGATGATGACAAACCAACTCCACAAACTTGGCGGTCACATTCTGCCGCATGAGAACTTTGATGACTGCCGCTTCCGTTAGCCGGGAATTCTCCAACGCGGTGGAAACCACGCGAGGCTCGGGATCCAGCAACAATTCTCCCGAGACGCGTCCGGAAGCGCGCCTCGCCAGGGATAGCTTCTCGCCGATTGAGATGGTTTCGAGCCGGCGAATAAGCGTTTCTTCAGCGGCCAACTTGACGTCGGCGGGAACGACCGGCGCCAAAGCCACGTGCATCAGATCGAACGTAAACAGATGGCGCAACATCGGCATGGAGACATGGCGCGGCGTGTGCGGATGTTTGATCAACGCTAATTTAACTTTACGGCTTTTAGCGACAGCGCCGTTCTTGCCAATGCGTTCAAGAATTTCCGCCGGCAGATCGTTGCGTTTGAGTAGTTGTAGCGCCAGGTCTTCGGTCAGTGTGGGACCCGAGGCGGCAGCTTCGAGTTCGTCGACAGAGGTTTCCCTTACGATGTCCGACGCAGTTCGCTCAACTATTATTTCGTCGGATGCCATGGGTTGACCGCGCCAGTTCTAACGCACCTCGCACCGGTTCGACGACCGCCTCATTCAGAACAGTTCCGGAACACTCGGCACGCAATCTATTGTAGAAAACCCGACGCACCAACGCACTGTTTGCAAACACTCCTCCGGACATGGCCACTGGAATAGATTCGGCCCCCTGAAAAATCCGCCGGATCACGACTTTCGCCAGTCCTGCCAGCTCACTCCCAGCCTGATTGAGAATTCCACTGGCCACAGCGTCTCCAGATTCTGCGGTGGATAGCACGGCAGGAAAAAGCGCCGCGAAATCCGGTGGAGGCGAAGCATTGGCCGCCAACACCAATTGCTCATGGGTTTGTAAATGCCACGCTGCAATGATCGCTTCCCATAATTTTGTATTCGTCGCTTCATCCTGAGCGCGCAAGGCTGTGGCGACGGCGGACCGTCCGATCCAATGTCCCGAACCTTCGTCGGAGACAGCGAATCCCCAGCCGCCGGCACGCGCCGTTTCACCTTTTGCATTGCGCCCATAGGCAATCGACCCAGTGCCTGCGATTACGATGACGCCAGGGCCTGCGCCGAACGCGGCTTCCATCGCGACCACCATGTCGCCGACGACTTCGATCTCGCCTGAAACTATTTCTGCGATCATTCGGTGGACAAGTTCACCAACACCCGGCCTCGCAGCTCCGGCCACTCCAACGCACGTCCGATTAATTTCCGAGGGCGTAATTTTTGCTGCGGTGCAAGCCTGGTGGATCGCTTCTGCAAGCGCTTTCCTGGCTTGCGTTTCACCCACACGAATTACATTACTGCCGGTCGAGATGCCGCCTCCCAACACCGAATGTACATTGCCAATCAGGCAGGAAGTCTTGCTGCCGCCGCCGTCGATGCCGAGGAAGATGCCCACGAGCGTAGTTCTATCATGGCACCGCGAAGTCACGGTTGGCCTTGCAGGTTCGGGTTACAGACTCTCACTACCGCGGTCCCTCGGTTCACGCCATAATGAAATGGCGTCGTTCGAAATCCATGGGACTCAACCGGCTCGATCTTGCGATTATCGCGGCGTATCTCTTGGGCATCACCCTATTCGGACTGCGCTTCCGCAAACGTAAGCGGACTCTACGAGATTATTTTCTCGCCGACCGCAATATCCCATGGTGGGCGATCGCGCTCTCGATCGTCGCTGCGGAAACCAGCACTCTCACCATCATCAGCATTCCGGGTTTGGCTTACGATTCCAATCTGGCTTTTCTGCAAGTCGTTCTCGGATATCTTGTCGGACGCATCATTATTAGTTTCGTTCTGCTTCCGCAATATTTCAAAGGCGACCTCTATACAGCATACGAATTGATCGAACGCCGCTTTGGACGGAGGTTGCGATCATTGACCGCCGGACTTTTCCTGGTGACTCGAGCAGCCGCCGAAGGGGTTCGTATTTACGCCGTCTCGATTGTGATTGCCATCGCCCTCGGCACCGGAGAGGTCACTTCGATTGCGATCATCACTGCTCTGACGCTCGTCTACACCTTTGAAGGAGGACTGGCTGCTGTTATCTGGACCGACGTTGTGCAGACCGGGATCTATGTTGGCGGGACGCTGGTGGGAGTATTTACGATCCTGCATCTGGTGCCAGGTGGCTGGACGACCATTCATGCCGTCGCCTCGCACGCGGGAAAGTTTCAAATCTTCGACTTCTCGCTTAATTTCTGGAAACCTTACACCTTCTGGGCCGGATTGATTGGCGGCGCGTTCCTCACTACCGCCAGTCATGGCACCGACCAACTAATCGTGCAGCGCTTGCTGGCGGCGCGCAACCAACGCCAATCCGTGACTGCGCTTCTCACTAGCGGAGTCGCCGTCATATTTCAGTTCGCGCTTTTTTTGATCGTTGGCGTCATGTTGTTTGTGTATTACCACGTTCCATCGGCAACCTTCGGCAAAGCTGACAGAATTTATCCCAGCTTTATCGTCAATCAAATGCCGCACGGGATTTCCGGATTGCTGATCGCGGCGATTCTGGCTGCGGCGATGTCAAATCTTAGCGCGGCGCTTAACTCTCTTTCTTCCAGTTCGATGATGGATTTTTATTTGCTGCGGCGTCCCAATGTGAGTGAGCCACGAAAGATTTATCTGTCGCGGATTTCGACCATTCTCTGGGCACTGCTTTTGTTTGCCCTGGCAATATTGTCGCTGCATAAGGTGGCTCGCGTTGTCGAAGTGGGATTGCAGATTGCGTCGGTCGCCTATGGCGCGTTGTTGGGAGTGTTCCTGCTCGGTGTGCTGACCCGTCGCGCCAATCAGAACGGCGCCATGCTCGGGATGCTTTGCGGTTTCTCCATCGAAGTTTATCTATGGCTCGAGACCCGCGTTCCGTTTACCTGGTATGTGGCGATTGGAACCACCGTAACTTTCGCAGTTGGATACGCGGCAAGTTTGGTGATGGATGCCAGAAAAGGCATTTAACCACCAAGGACACGAAGTATCACGAAGGAAATCCTTCGAGAGCGTTCCTTTGTGATACTTCGTGTCCTTGGTGGTTAAAAGCTTTCCCGTATACTTCAGCAACTCATGAGCGCCCGTGCAGAACTCGCCCGCGATTTAGGTGTAAGTCATGCCGGAGCCATTGTGGTTGGCACCATCATTGGCAGCGGAATCTTCCTGGTTCCCGCCGAGATGATGCAGGCAGTCGGCTCCGCCAAGCTGGTTTATTTGGCATGGCTGGTTGGCGGACTACTCTCGTTCTTCGGCGCGCTTACTTACGCCGAACTGGGAGCGATGAAGCCGCAGGCCGGCGGCGAATACATTTATGTTCGCGATGGCTACGGTCCACTCGCCGGGTTTCTCTACGCGTGGACAACTCTACTCATCTCCAAACCGGCATCAATCGCCACCATCACCACCGGCCTGGTTCGCATCCTCGGTACGTTTCCTATCTTCGCTTTTTTCTCGCAGAGTATTGTCACGAAGCCACTCGTCATCAGCTACGGACAACTCGTCGCCATCACGGCCACCGTGTTGATCTCGTTGCTCAACTATCTCGGAGTCAAAAAAGCCGGCGAATTTCAACTCGTATTCACAATGCTCAAAGTCGCCATCATAGTCGGCATTGTGGCCGTGGGTTTCAGTTACAGCGCGGGGACCTGGAGCCACTTTGCCGGCCATTACACCGCAGCCAAAGGAGGCATAGTTGGATTCATGGCCGCGTTGGTCGCAGCGTTATGGGCCTACGACGGGTGGAACGATTTGAATATGGTCGCCGGAGAGATTCGCCAGCCAGAACGCAACATTCCTATCGCGCTGATCGCGGGAGTCGCCACTGTCGGCGCACTCTACATGCTGGTGAACGCCGCGGTGCAATACGTTCTGCCCGTCGATGCTATTGCGGCATCTCAGCGTCCGGCCTCGGATGCCATCGGATTGGTTTGGGGACACTTTGGCGCCAGTATCGTTTCGGCCGGCATGGCACTGTCGATGTTAGTGACGCTGAACGGCAGCAGCATGAGTGGCGCGCGCGTGCCTTTTGCCGTGGCCCGCGACCGTTATTTCTTCCCGGCATTGGGAAAGGTGCATCCTCGCTTTCACACGCCGTACGTTGCCATTGTTGTGCAAGCTCTGTTGGCGATTACCTTATTACTGCTAGGAGGAAGTTTCCGGCAGTTTTTTTCGCTGGCTATTTTCGCCGAGTGGCTCTTTTATATGATCACCGCCAGCACTGTCTTTGTATTTAGGCTACGCAATCCGGAGCTGGCCCGGCCTTATCGGGTGTGGGGATACCCTCTGGTCCCGGCGATGTTCGTCACCGCTTCGGCTTATTTGCTCTATCGAATCTTCGTGGACAATCTTCCCTACTCCAAATACGGGTGTCTGATTATTCTCGCGGGCATCCCAGTTTTCTACGTTTTTGCCCGTAAACGCAAGTTTTCTGCCTGAAAAACGCCACTTCCTTTTCTGGACCAATTTCCATTTCGGGGAAATCGCGGTTACCTAAGTACACCGGCGGCAGACACATTTACCCACTGACCGATCTCCCGTAGTTTAGAGACTCACTCGGGCATCACCCCCCTGCCTCGGGTTTCCTTAAGGACTTACTGGAACTTTATGCCTGACAACTTTAAGTTGGGTCTTTTACCCGAACGCAAGATCGACCGCCGAGCCCTGGCCGCAAGCTATGGCTTCGTAGTCGTTGCCATCCTATTTCTTTTATTCGTTGGATTGCTCTTTCCCGAGAAATTGCAGTTGGTTCGACACTACACTGCCACCGAACTTGTGCCCGATGCACCGATTCGGCCAAAACCGGTAAAGATCAAAAAGATGCCGCGCCCGATTGTCGCCAAGGTGGTACCGGCGGTGATCATGGCGCCGAAACTGGTTGTGCCGAAAGACATTCGGGTTCGCCTCAAGAAGCCCGAGGTCATCGAAGCTCCCAAATTTGAAGCGAAGCTCAATGCTCCAGTGATTGCTCCCATCTCGGCCGTGATGCCAAAGAAAATTGTGCAGACCGGTACGTTCGGCAGTTCCGCTCCGGCCACGGTGAACGCACCAATCGAGAAAGTGCAAACCGGCGGCTTCGGCGCTCCCGATGGATTGAAGGGTGAAGGCAAACCCAACGCTCATCTGCAAACCGCCAGCCTGGGATCGTTTGATTTGCCCCAAGGTGCAGGTCAAGGCAACGGTTCGGGCGGAGCCAAGGGAATCAAGGGCACGGTTGCCAGCACAGGTTTTGGCAATGGCATCGCCCAAGGCGATGGACACAAGAATGTACAAGGCAGTGCTCAGGTAGGCGGCTTTGGCGGTCAACAAGTCGCGCAGGCGGGACAGCATTTGTCTGAAACTGCCGCTTCAACCACCCCGGTACAAATCCTTTACAAACCCAATCCGGCTTATACCTCGGAAGCTCGTCAACTTCAGTTGCAAGGCGAAGTTTTGTTGGAAGTAATGTTTGGCGCAAACGGACAGCTGCAAGTGAACAAAGTGGTGCGCGGACTCGGTCACGGCCTGGATGAAGCTGCTGTCGCCGCCGCCAACAAAATGAAATTTAAACCGGCTTTACGCAATGGTTCCGCCGTGGATTCCACGGCTGTCGTACATGTCGTGTTTCAGTTGGCGTCGTAAAAATTGGGCCCAAAGACTTCGGTAGCAGGAAAAGAGAGAGGACTAGAAGCATGAGCACTTCGAAATATGTACTCACAGGATTTCTGGCAATCGCGTTAAGCGCGGTGGCACAACAAGAGAAGGACATCCCGGCCCAGGCGCAAACTCCCGCTCCGGATGCTGCGGCGACGACTGTGGTCACGCCCGCCCCCGCACAGCCGCAGGCGGCTACACCTGCGCCAGCCGCGGTACCTACAACTCCTGTCACCACCATGGATGACGTGGTCAACCGCGCCATTGCTCGCGAGCATGCCCTGATGGATATGCTGAAGGACCGCAATCCTCTGGTCGAAACCTATTTGCAGAACCTGAAAGCCGACGAGAAACTCGGCGCGGTTCCCGCCGGAGATCATTACTTCCTCGGCCGCATGGACCTCGGCGAAAGCGTCGATCGTCGCGACTATCTCACCAAGGACACCAGCTTCCAGAAATCTTTGATGGGCGGCGTCACCAAGCTGTTCAAGTTTGAATATCAGCCCATGGGCTTTTCCTGGATGATCTTTGCCGATCGTCAGGACTTCGATCGCGGCCACTATGAATTCAAGTATGTTCGCCGCGAATTCCTCGGCGACATCCGCTGCCTGGTGTTCGACATCACTCCGAAGAAAGATGCCGGCGCAGGCCGCTTCCTCGGACGCGTGTGGATCGAAGATCAGGACTACAACATCGTGCGCTTGAATGGCACCTATGCTCCTCGCCCCAAGAATGCTTATTTCTTCCACATGGATAGCTGGCGCTTGAACCTGATTCCCGGTTACTGGGTTCCCGCCTACATCTATAGCGAAGAAGGCGACTTCAGCTACGGCGCGAAAGACAAGATGGCTTTCAAAGCGCAGAGCCGCATCTGGGGCTACGATCTGAAGAAAGACGTCAAGGCGGACGAACTGTCCTCCATTCGCGTCGATTCCGTAAAAGACGAAAGCGCCGCCGCCGAAGACGCTTCACCTTTGCAAGCGCAGCGTGAATGGCAGCAGCAAGCTGAAGACAACGTCATGGAGCGTTTGCAAGCCTCTGGTTTGATCGCTCCCGAAGGCGAAGTCGACAAAGTTTTGCAAACTGTCATCAACAATCTTGAAGTCACCAACAATATTGATCTGCCACGTCCGATTCGCGCTCGCGTCATGCTCACTTCGCCACTGGAAACTTTCAGCGTGGGTAACGTGATCGTGGTCAGCCGCGGACTCATCGACACACTTCCTGACGAAGCCAGCCTGGCCATGGTGCTTTCCCATGAATTGGCGCACATCGTTCTGGGACACAACCTGGGCAGCAAGTTTGCCTTCAACGACCGCATGCTCTTCTCGGACGAATCCACCTACAACAACATGGGATTCCGCCACAACCCCGAAGAAGAAACTGCGGCCGACGCGAAAGCTCTTGAGCTGCTTAAGAATTCGCCGTACGCGCAGAAGCTCGATGTTGCCAGCTTGTACATGAAGCAACTTTCCGAGCGCTCTCCGGAGCTTTCGGCTTTGCTGACCGCTCACCTCGGAAACAACTTCACGGACACTAAAGGCACCATCACTCGCATGTCGGCCCTGTTGCAAACCGGCCCGGCGCTGGATCCGGCCAAGCTCGATCAGATCGCGGCCCTGCCCCTGGGCGGACGCGTGAAGATGAACGCCTGGGACGATCACGTGGAACTCATCAAGGGCGCTCCAGTCGCGATCACTTCCGCACGCGACAAGATGCCGTTCGAAGTGACTCCGTTCTTCCCGCGGCTGGCGCGCTATACCACCACCGCACCGACGGACAACTCGACAGCCGCAGCCAACACCGCAGCTCCGAGCAGCACACCGACGGCGGCACCCAGCAACTAACAGAAATAGCTAAACAAGACGTTGAAGCAAAACGAGGCTGGACTCGGAAGCAATTCCGATCCAGCCTTCGTACTTTTCAGATAGCGTCGTGCTGGGTCATCACAGAACGCGGCTGGCTGCCAAATTCACCCGTCGCAGCAGATCAGGGGATTTCATCCTCTGGCACCACTCCTTGAAGTCTGGACGCGGTCCCTTCCACCGAAGCTCATCGATCGTTGCAAACACCGGCACATCTAACCGCAGCGTCGCCAAAGTCCGGAACAGCAGTGCATCCTCCCAAGCAGTGAATAACGATTCCGAAAGCGCGCGCGCCCGTCGAATGGATGGGTGCCAGTTTTGCCAGTCTTTGGGAATGCCTTCCAGATGCGGATACTGCGATAAAACTTGCCCCGCCGCTTTCGCGCCCCAGCCAGCGACGCCTGGAAAACCGTCCGCGCTATCGCCGACCACGGCTAGATAATCCGGAATCGAACGAGGACCCACTCCGAACTTGGCTACCACGCCGGCTTCATCCCGCACCAAATCTTTTCTGCGATCGAGTTGCACCACTCTGGTTCCCACAACGCACTGGCTCA
>DATBAX010000476.1:0-2649 GCA_036271275.1 Terriglobales bacterium | reverse complement strand
ATGCAGGCCGTCGGCATGGTGAATGATCACGCGGTTGAGTGCTTCCGGTATTCGCAGGTAAAACGCGAAAAGAGATAGAAGATCCCAAGCTTAGCCCAGGACGAAGTCCTGGGTAGCGACGAAGCTTGATTACGCGGCACAGGGCGCAACAACCCCAATACGGAGCGCCCAATACCGAGCGGTTTTGCCGGATGTAGGGATCCTTCGACTCCGCAGACGTTCACTTTGTGAACTTCTACTGCGCTCAGGATGACAGACCGTTTGATTTTTATTAGATCGAAACTAATTAATATCGCTTACATGGTTCGCCCCTCCGGGGTTGTTCGATTACCAACGTTTCGGCGAATGTCTATCACATCAATAGACATTTCTATATAATTGAACTGCGGACATCAATGGATCAGCCCCAGAGAACCGACGAGAAGTTGACCATCGCCATCATCGGCGGCGGCTTCTCCGGCGCCACCATGGCGGCTCAACTGCTACTCCACGCAAAACAGCCAATTTCCGTCACCGTCATCGAACGCGCCACAACCCGCGGACGCGGCGTCGCCTACTCCACCATGCACGGCTGGCACCTTCTCAACGTTCCGGCCGGAGACATGAGCGCGTTCGCCGACGATCGCGGCCACTTGTTGCGCTGGGCGCAAAACAACTTCGATTCCCGCGTGGGTCCGGAAAGTTTTCTTCCCCGCCGGGTTTACGGGCAATACATCGAGTCCCTGCTAAAAGAGGCTGCAAACGCGCGGCCAAACGAGTTCGAATGGAAGCACGATCAAGCCATCTCTATCACCCGCTCAGCCGGCAAAGCCAAAATCGGTTTGCTCGGCGGCGAAACCGTGGTTGCCGATAAAATCGTCCTCGCGCTGGGGAACTTTCCGCCCAGCAATCCTCCGCTGCCTGGCAGAGTTGCGAACAGCGCCCGCTACATGCAATTCGCATGGTCCGGCGCGGCACTCGACGGCGTTGAAAACGAAAATAATATTTTGCTGATCGGCTCCGGCCTCACCAGCGTCGATCTGGCGGTCGCACTTCGGGCACGGGAATTTCGCGGGACCATTCATGTTCTGTCGCGCCGCGGATTGCTGCCGCACAAACATGCATTCGCGAAAAAGTGGCCGGCGTTCTGGAACGAACAATCGCCCAGGACTGCGCTCGGCCTCATGCGGTTGATCCGGCAACAAGTGAAAGCCGCTTACCAAGAAGGCTGCGACTGGCGTGCCGTCATCGATTCGCTTCGTCCCTTTACCCAGCAAATCTGGCAGTCGCTGCCGAAAGACGAAAAGCGGCGGTTCCTTCGCCACGCGCGTCCCTATTGGGAAGTGCATCGTCATCGCATCGCCCCGGAAATAGGCGGCCTCATCGGATATCAACTGGTGAACCATCACATTCAGGCGCGCGCCGGCCGCATTACCGGCTACCGCGAAGACAACGATGGCGTAGATATCTACTACCGTGATCGCAAAACGGGCAAAGAGGAACGCCTGCGTGTCGACCGCGTGATTAATTGCACCGGCCCGGAAACCGACTGGCGGCGTCTCGACAACCCATTGCTGGCGAGCCTTCAGGAGCAACATCTGGCGCGTCCCGATTCGCTGTTTCTCGGCCTCGACGTTTCTGACGATGGCGCATTGATCGACGCCAACGGCACACCCTCGGATTTTCTCTACACCATCGGACCTTCGCGTAAAGGCAGTCTGTGGGAGACCACGGCCGTCCCCGAAATCCGCAAAGAAGTTTTGGATCTGGTGAAATATCTGCTGGACGGCGCCAACCGTCGCGAGTCTGTTTCTTTTTCGCCGGTGACTCAGGAAGTCTGAATCAAAATCAAACAGTGTGCCCTTCCTTCTCGCGTTTCTTGCGAGCGCTTTTGTTGAGCACGGGTATGCAAAAGCAAATCCATATCAAACCAAGCTTTTCCACACACATGGTGGAAGCAGCGCTCAAAACGCGTAACCACGCTTCGAATTGATTACGAAGAGCGGGCCTTGCAGGCCGCGTTCCGGGCAGGACAAGGTTCACGCGGCGCTAAAGGCACCGATCTTCCACGGTAGTCGATACTTTGGATCGGCACCCCAACCGAGTACAGAAGCGATCGTTCAAATGAATCAAAGTTTTTCCGCAACCCCCGCAAGGCGTACCCTGATACGAATCTACGTAGGAACTATTCCGGATTCCAAGACGTAGACTCCTACAGACTCCATGAAAAAAACTCCGCATACGCTCGTCCTGCTGGCCGTGCTCGCATCGTCCGCCGCTCTTTATTTCGGCACCGGAATGCAACCGATCTGGTGGCTGGCCTGGATCGTTCCAATCCCATTGCTTTTACTGGCCTCGCGGGCGTCGATAAGTTGGACATTTGCCGCCGCCACGCTCGCCTGCACCATCGGCAATCTGAACGAGTGGCACTATCTCCACAAAGTTATCGAAATCCCGTTAATCCCCACGCTACTGATTACGATTCTCCCCGGCCTGATCTTCGGGGGATGCATCCTGCTCTATCGTTACTTCCTGCGGACCTCGATGTGGCGGGCCGCTTTGATCTTTCCCAGCTCCTGGGTCGTCTACGAATTTGTCAGCGAGAGCCTCTCGCCACATAGTACGGCGGGCAATATCGGCTACAGCCAAATGCACTTTTTGCCTATTCTG
>DATBAX010000475.1:0-13199 GCA_036271275.1 Terriglobales bacterium | reverse complement strand
CGGGGCAAAGAGTGCGCCGATCATTCTGACTCGCACTCCGTACAATGCGGCGAAACGTACCGAGCGCTTCGACTCGCCGGACATGCTTTCGACTCTGCCGCAGGGTGACGAAGTGTTTGTCGCCGATGGATACATCCGCGTTTTTCAGGATGTCCGCGGCAAGTATGGCTCAGAGGGCGACTATCTGATGACCCGCCCGCTCATCGGCCCGTTGAATTCGACCAAGACCGATCACTCCACGGACGCTTACGACACTATCGATTGGTTGGTGAAAAATGTTCCGGAATCCAACGGTAAGGTCGGCATGTTAGGAAGTTCGTATGAAGGTTTCACGGTGGTGATGGCGTTGGTGAATCCGCATCCAGCCTTGAAGGTTGCAGCGCCCATGAGTCCGATGGTCGATGGGTGGATGGGGGACGATTGGTTTCACTATGGTGCTTTCCGCCAGACCAACTTCGACTACTACAGCGGACAGACCGAGATGAGAGGTGAAGGCAAGAGCGTTCCCCGTCACGCGTACGACGATTTCGAAAATTTTCTTCGAGCAGGATCGGCTGAGGATTTTGCAAAACCCGCCGGCCTCGATCAACTCGCCTGGTGGCGCAAGACGACCGAACATCCCGCTTACGATGCGTTCTGGCAGGGACAGGCGCTGGACAAAGTCATGGCGGCACAGCCGTTGAAGGTCCCGACCATGTGGATTCAGGGCCTGTGGGACCAGGAAGATATGTGGGGCGCAAATCACTCCTATTTATTGGTTGAGCCTAAAGACACAGCCAACAATATGAACTACCTGGTCATGGGCCCGTGGCGACATAGCGGAGTGAACTATGACGGCTCGGCGCTGGGCCCATTGAAATGGGACGGGGACACCGCGCTGCAATTTCGTCGCGATGTGCTGAAACCTTTCTTTGATCAATATCTCAAAGACGGCGCACCCCAGGCTGACACGCCTCCGGTGCTCGTCTACAACACCGGCGAAAACCACTGGGACCGGTTGAAGTCGTGGCCGCTCGCGTGCGAGAACGGTTGTGGGGGAAAATCCAAACCGCTTTATTTCACGGCGGGCCTTGGCTTGTCGTTTACTCCGCCGTCAGACGGCGATCTCAAGATTTCTTCTTTGCCTTATGACGACTACGTTTCCGATCCAGCCAAGCCGGTGCCTTATTTGCCGCGCCCCGTGGTCTTTGCGAACCATGATGCCTGGACCAAGTGGCTGGTCACCGATCAGCGTTTCGTCGACGGCCGTCCCGATGTTCTGTCGTATGAAACGCCTGTGCTTACCGAGCCAGTGCGGATCAGCGGCGCGCCGGTCGTCAATCTCGTGGCTTCGACCAGCGGCACGGACAGCGATTGGGTGGTCAAGTTGATCGATGTTTATCCCGCCGAGGTTCCGAGTCAACCCGAGATGGGCGGATACGAACTAGGCATCGCCATGGACATTTTTCGCGGACGATATCGCGAAAGTTTCGTGACTCCGAAAGCGATTGCAGCGAACACGCCGTTGACTTACAAATTTACTCTACCCAATGCAGACCACGTCTTCCTGCCCGGACATCGCATCATGGTGCAAGTGCAATCGACGTGGTTTCCGCTGTATGACCGCAATCCACAATCATTTGTACCGAACATCTTTTTCTCGAAGCCCGGTGATTACGTGAAAGCAACACAACGGGTTTATCACTCGGCGGACGCCGCTAGCTTTATTGACTTGCCGGTGGTTTCGCGACCAACTTCGAAATGAATCGCTGACGAGCTACCCGGAAAGGTTCACTCCGCTCAGAAAACCTCCCAGGTGGCCGGTCAAAGCAATTAGTAACGAAGCCGCGAGCTCCAGCCCGAAGCGATAGTTCGGCGGCGTGCGCGCCGGAACACGCCGCGTTCGCCAATGGATCCAGGCAATCCAGCAGATCAGGACGCCGGAGAGACATCCCAAGACCAGGTGCAGCAGCAGCACGCCCTTTAGCTTTTGTCCGTCGAGTTGCAACTGCCAAGCCAGGATACCGGTCACCACTACTGCGGGCACTGAAACGGCAGCGACCAGCAGGTTCAGGGAAGCGGCGGCGGCGAGAGTCGCCCGTTTCGTCCAATGTGCGGCGAAATCGAAAGCGACTCCCGTCAGGAACAGGGCGATCGGGAAATGGATCAGCACGACATGCTGAGCGTGTTTCGCCAACAGCGCCGATTTGATATCAAAGGGATTCATCGAACAACTACCGTGGCCGTCATCTTGGGATGGATGGAGCAAAAATACGAATAGGTCCCCGGCTTGGTTGGAGTGAAGGAAAACTTCTCGTCAGTGTCGAGCGTTTTGGACTTGAAAGAGCTGTCGTTACTGACCACTGTGTGCGGAATGTCGTCGCTGTTGGTCCAGGTTATTTTCGTTCCGACTTTCACGGTCACTGTTTGAGGAGCGAAAGTGAAATTGTCGATCTTGATTTCGGTGCTCGAAGGATTGGCGTCGGCAGCGAGGGCTATTTGCGTTGTGGAAAATGCCAGGGCAAGCAATATACAGGCCACGAGTTTGTTGATACGAACAATGTTTTTCATTTCAGTTGCTTCCTTTTATTTTGTAAATCCAGTTTGAAAAACTATTCCAGCGTGGAATCGATCACGGCGAGTGAGTGATGTTTCCGCATATAATTCACTTCCGTCACTCCGAGCAGGCTACGCAGTTGTTCCGCAGGCACTTTCATTGGACCTGGTGACGGTGCCGCACCGGGCTTAGGTTGCGGGAAGGCGGTAGAAGTTGCAGTGTGGAAAGTCACATTGCCTTCAATTTTTTGCATGGTCTGATGGATATGTCCGTTGAGGACCGTCACTGAGCCGAATTTCTTTAAGTAAGCCAGGGCCTGAGCGCTGTCGTCCGTGCCCCAACCCCATTCGGGATAGACCGCCCAGAGTGGAATGTGTGCGAACACAACGATTGGCGTGCTTTTGGAGAGATGCTTGACGTCATCTTTCATCCACTCCAATTGCTCCAGGCCCAGTGTTCCCAAGCCACCGGCTTTCAGGTTCATCACATTCACCAAGCCCATAAAATGGATACCCTTCCTGTCGAAGCTGTACCAGCCGGCCCCTTTTGCGTTCCTGGCGTAGCGCTCGCGATATTGTTTGCCATCGTCGTCGAGCACATCATGCTCGCCTGGGACGAAGAAAACGTTCTGCGGTTTCGCCGACTTTAGAATTTGGTCGACGTTGTCGAATTGCTCCGGTTTGGAAAGATGGCTGATGTCGCCGGTGTGCAGCATGAATTCGGGAGTCACCGGCAGCGCGTTGATCTTGTCGACGGCGGCCTTTAATGTGGCAATCACATCGGGATTGGCCGGTTTGTTGAATCCCATGTGGCTGTCGCTGATTTGCACAAAACTCAACTCACCCTTGCCACGCTGTTTCATGCTCGAGGGATCGCTAAGACTATAGGACTTCAGCACGCCACCCTGCATCACACACAGAGCGCCCGTACCCGCCCACGCCATGCACTTGAGAAATCCGCGGCGGTCAATATCACCACCGTCATGGTTGTGATCCAACTCAATTTTGTTGTCGTTCTTTTCCGTCATTGTTGCCTCCAAAGGAATCCCATCGTTGGGATTCACCGTGCAGAACCAGCGTCCTGGAGCTTTATTCCAGGAAATAAATATTTTTATTTGGCGGGAATAAAATGCCGATTGGCTCGTTTACTCTGGTATGCGTGTCGTCCAACCACGAATTATCGATGTCGTTTGAAGAGCTGGCCCTGCCGCTTTTCGATAGGCTCTATAGCTTCGCGCATTGGCTCACGCAAAACCGGGAGGAGGCCGAAGACCTGGTACAGGAGACTTTTGCCAAGGCGCTGAAAGGCTTTTCGTCCTTTCAACAAGGCACCAATTTTCGCGCCTGGATGTACCGGATCCTGCGCAATACGTTTCTTACTTCGCGCACCGGGCTGAAATTGGCGGCGATGGAACCACTTGATCTTGAGGGCAACGAAGATATGCTGTCCGCGGCCGGCGGTACGCCGGAGACGATCCTGCTGGATCGTTTGGACCAGCAACTGTTGTGGCAGACTCTGGAACAGTTGCCAGTGCAACATCGCGAAATACTGTTGCTCTGCGAAGTCGAGGAGATGTCGTACCAGGATATTGCGTCGACACTGGCGGTGCCGATTGGAACTGTGATGTCCCGCCTGTCACGAGCACGCAAAGCGTTGCGGGAGACGGCGCGAAGGTTGCAAAAGAATTAGGAGTCAAAGATGGCTTGCGAACTTTGGGGTGGAAAACTCGATGCGTATCTGGACGGCGAACTGCCTGCCGCCGAAGAACGCACATTGCGTGAGCACCTGCAAGGATGCCCCGGTTGCGCCGCCGAAAGTCTGCAACGGCTGCAAACCAAGCGCGCGATTGCGGCCGCTGGTCAACGGTTTGTGCCTGATGCCGCGTTTCGCGCACGCATGCAGGCGCGTCTATCGCCCGCCAAGCCCGCTCGACGAAGCTTTCGTTGGTTCCCTGCGCTGGCGGCGGTCGCAGCGCTGGTCGTCGTTGGAGTTCTATTCGTCGGTCAAAATCGTGATCGCGCGCGTGAACAGAATTTGCTGGGAGAGTTGGCCGATCTCCATGTGGCGACGCTCGCCAGCGCCAATCCAGTGGATGTGATCTCGACTGACCGGCACACGGTGAAACCGTGGTTCGCCGGCAAAATTCCTTTCACGTTCAACCTGCCTGAATTGAATGGGACGCCATTTGTTTTAGTGGGAGGCAGGATCAGCTACCTCAATCAATCGCCCGGCGCGGAACTGATTTTCCGGGTCCGCCAGCATCAGATTTCTGTGTTTATTTTTCAAGACCGGGCAGTGGGATCGCCGGCCGTCACCACGAATTCAGGGACCGCGCTATCTTTTACTGTTCGGAGTTGGAGTAAGAATGGTCTGAGCTATTTCGTGCTTGGCGACGCGAGCGGCGATGATCTGGACAAACTTAGTAGCCTGCTAAAAGCCTCTTCGTAGCTAACTTTGCAATGTCATTTTCCTGAAAGCAGGCAATGATTCCCGGTTTGCAAGATAGTGAGGATTGCCGCTCATGCCAACATTCAGCGAAAAACTAGCCGACATTACCTTGCCTGACTCTGATGGACAACCGATCCAGGTTGGTTCCCTGTGGGCTGAAAAGCCTGCGGTGGTTGTGTTCCTGCGTCACTACGGCTGAATCTTCTGCCGCGAGCACATCGCGCAGTTGCGCGAACATGAAGATGCGTTCCGGGAAAAAGGAGCTTCACTGGCTGCCATTGGATTGGGCGATATGCGTTACGCCCAAATATTTCGCCGGGAGAGTGGGATCACGTTCCCATTGCTTATCGACGAACAGCGACGGGCTTATCGCGCGGCAGGGTTGCGCAACGGTTCCCTGCTTCATCTTCTTCGCCAGGACAATGCAATTGCACGTAAGAGGGCGCAAAGTGCGGGCCATCGGCAACGAGGCCTGGGAAAAAATCCATTTCAACTGGGCGGCAGCTTTGTGTTCGGCCCTGGAAATGTCGATCTTTACGTACACATCAGCCAAACCTTCGGGGACAATGCTTTACCCGGCGTTCTGCTTGACGCCATTCCCTGAGTTCAACTACCGTTTCGCGGATTCGTGGAGTGTGGGAGAATCGTGGTGCAAAATGGGCGTGAACCTTCATCCGACACGGGAGACATGAATGCTGGCTCGTCGTGAGTTTCTGGTGGGTATGGGCGCAATGGCAGCCGCGACGTTGGTCCCGTCGGTTACGGCCTCGGCCAACGCCGGCATCCGTATCGGATATGCGGCCATTACTTGGGGCGGCAACGATCGCCAGGCCATCGAAGACATTGCTGCACTGGGCTTTCACGGAATTCAGTTACGTTCCAATTGCATTCAGGAGTTCCGCGATCCAGCAGAGTTGCGCGACCTGCTGGCAAAACATGAATTGAAATTTGTCGCACTCTCCAGTGGTAATCTGCGTCTCGATCGCGCAGTCGAGTCTGAGGAAATTGCGAAACATGTCGCCAATGCAAAATTCCTTCGCGATGCAGGGGGAATGTATTTGCAGGTGATTGATGAACGACCCAAAGGCCGCGCAACCACTGTGGACGATTGTCTTCGATTGGGGGACCTGCTCACCAAACTCGGCAAACGAACCGCGGACCTCGGCATTCCGTTGGGATATCACAATCACATGGGTTCACTCGGGGAGCATCCCCAGGACGTGGATCGAATCATGCAAGCGGTTGATCCGCGCTATGCCAAGCTGGAGTTGGATGTGGCCCACTATTTTCAAGGCGGCGGCAATCCGGCGACCGCGATCAAGAAATATCACGACCGGTTACTCTTCCTGCACATCAAAGATGTCGAACGAATATTTGGCAAAGACGATCCCAAACAATCCTATCGCTTCGTGGAACTGGGACGAGGCCGGATTAACATCCCTGCTATATTCGAAGCTCTTCGCGATGTAAAGTTCCGGGGATGGACGATTGTCGAACTTGACGAAGTGACCGACAAGGCACGCACGCCCAAAGATTCTGCCGAGATCAACAAGAAATATCTCGAAGAAAAGCTGAAGATCGCGATATGAATAAACGCGCCCGATTGAACAACTCCAAAGGCCGACGCGAATGAAGATCAGAGACGCTAAAGTTTTTATCTGCTCTCCGGGAAGAAATTTCGTAACGCTTAAGGTCTATACCGATGAAGGCATATATGGTCTCGGAGACTGCACACTGAATGGGCGTGAACTGGTGGTCGCCAGCTATCTCACCGATCATGTATTGCCTTGCATTCTCGGCCGCGATCCGTTTCAGACGGAAGACATCTGGCAATATCTTTATCGCGGCGCTTACTGGCGCAAAGGCCCCGTGACCATGAGCGCCATTGCCGCCGTTGACATGGCCTTGTGGGACATCAAGAGCAAGGCCCTCAGTACTCCTCTCTACAACCTGCTTGGCGGGAAAAGCCGTACCGGCGTGATGGTTTACGGGCACGCCAACGGCAAAGACATTCAGGAGACTACCGACGAAGTAGGTAAATATATCGATCAGGGATATCTCGCGGTGCGGGCGCAATCCGGCGTGCCGGGTTTACCCAGTACCTATGGAGTCTCCAAAACAAAAATGGCCTATGAGCTTGCCGAGAAGGGCTTGCCTCCGGAAAATGTTTGGTCGTCTGAGAAGTATCTGAATCACGTCCCGCGACTGTTTGAGGCGCTTCGAGTCAAGTTTGGTGATGATATCCATTTGCTTCACGACGCGCACCACCGGCTGACTCCGATTCAAGCGGCGCGTCTGGGCAAAGAACTGGAGCCGTATCATCTCTTTTGGCTGGAGGACGCGGTCACAGCCGAGTTGCAGGAAGGATTTCGCATTATCCGCCAGCACACGACCACTCCTCTTGCTGTCGGAGAGATTTTCGATACTGTATGGGACGCAAAGACGTTGATCAGCGAGCAGTTGATCGACTACCTGCGTATGACCGTCGTCCGCAGCGGCGGCATCACTCCACTGAAAAAGATCGCAGCCTTCGCGGACATGTATCACGTGCAGACGGGCTGCCACGGCGCCACCGATCTTTCTCCGGTCACCATGGGTGCAGCCCTGCACTTCGATATCTCCGTCAATAATTTTGGGATTCAGGAATACATGCGGCATACCAAAGAGACCGATGAAGTTTTTCCTCACGCTTATTCTTTCAAGGATGGATATTTGTATCCTGGAGACAAACCGGGGCATGGCGTAGATTTCGATGAGAAGCTGGCAGAGAAATTCCCGTATGAACGCGCCTACCTTCCGGTCAATCGCAAACTCGATGGGACGATGTGGAACTGGTAAATGCTGGACCAACAAATTAAGGAGGCATCCCGATGTCGGATAATACACGGCGAACTTTCATGAAACAGGCGGCTCTAGGGACGGCGGCTTTTCTCGCGTATCCTTCGGCGAAGGTACTCGGTGCAAACGATCGGGTCCGAGTGGGCATGATCGGAGTGGGCGGTCGTGGCCAGGACTTGCTTCAGCAGGTACTAAAAGTCCCCAACGTTCAACTGGTGGCGATGGCTGATATTTATACGCGGCGGCACGAAGAAGCGAAGAAGTTAGCGCCGGGAATTCAAACATTAGACGATCACCGTCGTCTGCTCGACATGAAAGATCTCGACGGCGTTATTGTGGCCAGCCCGCTGCACATTCACGCGCATCATTTTCTCGATGTCCTGGCGGCAGGCAAAGATCTCTATTCTGAAAAGACGATGACGTGGTCGATCCCCGAAGCCGACGAGTGTCTGGCAGCGGCGAAGAAATCCGATCGGGTGGTGCAGATTGGATTACAGCATGAAAGTTCCGGAGCGCTGGCCGATGCAAAAAAGTGGATTGCAGACGGCGCCGTCGGAAAAGTCACCCAAGTGGAATCCTGGATGAGCCGAAACACGCCGCACGGCAAAGGCCAATGGGTACGTCCAGTGCCATCGGATTGCACGGCGCAAAATGTGAACTGGAGCGCGTTCCTTAACGGACGGCCCGAACAGGCATTTGATCCGTACAAGTTCATCAACTGGCGTTTGTACTGGGAATTTTCCGGCGGAAACATTACTGAGAATATGGTGCACCAGATCGCCTGGATTATGAGCGCGCTCGATCTGCCGGTTCCGGCGGCGGCTTACATGACCGGTGGTGTGTTTTCTGAGAAAGACGGACGGCAGGTCCCGGACACAATTGCAGTGAGTTTCGATTTTCCAAACGATACGGTTGTCACCTGGCAATCCACTTTCAGCAACAGCCGCTATGGATTGGGCGAACGCATTCTTGGAAGCGACGGCACCATCGAACATACCGAAGGCGAGACTGACATGGTCAAAGGTCAATCTCCAGAAACGACTCGCTACTTTCCGGAAAAGACCAACCGCGCAAACGGGTCTGCGCTAGTCGGCAAGACTGAAGATCAAAACCACATGGCGAACTGGATTGACTGTATCCGTACTCGCAAGGCGCCGAATGCGCCGGTGGAGATCGGCCATCGCTCCGCCATCGCCGCCCACATGGCGAACCTGTCTTATCGTGGGAAACGGCGCATCACTTTCGAAGAAGCGAAGGCGGCCCATCCGGAATTTTAGGATTACACTCCAATCAGAATGTGCAAATAAATGCGGGATTAAAACGATTCATAAGACTATTTTCCTGAAGAAAGTCCCGCGGTTCTGCGCTACAATTCTCGCACTCTTACGCTTCGCTAGCCTGGGCCGATGCGGTGCCCGGCTCGTGAACATTTCCCAGGAGACCCTAGCAATGAATCGTCACCTTCGTTTGTCGTCCTTCCTTGTTGCTTTCATAGTCGCTTTGTTCGCGCAAAACACGCACGCTCAACAACTCACCAAGCGAGTGGTTGCTGATTACGTTTCCGGCAGCAAATATCTGGATCCTCCTTACAGCTACGGTGCGGCACAGATTCCTTATCACCAACTTACCCACATCATTCATGCAGGAGTTCCATTCGGCCCTGACGGATCTCTTTCCGTGCCAGACGGATTTGTCGAACCCGCACTCATCGCCAATGCGCATGCCGCAGGCGTGAAGGTGATGCTCTTGATCGGTGGCGATGTCCCCGCACTAGAGGGCAATCCTGCACTCATGAACACCGTAGTCACCAATGTGTGGACGTTCGTCACCGCCAATGGATACGACGGCGTTGATCTCGATTGGGAATATCCTGAATCTCCAGCCGACCGCAAGGTAATGGTCGACTTGATGACAGCGCTTCGCGTTGCCCTGCCAAGTCCGACGTATGTACTTTCCATCGATGCGGCTCCGTGGGGAGGATACGGTTATGATCTCGACCATCTTAAAACCGTGCTCGATTTCTTTAATGTCATGATGTATGACTGCGCCGGCCCATGGACCGACGACGCGCAACTAAATTCGCCGATCTACTGGGATTGGCACGATCCCGAGCCTTGGGAATGCCAGCCTGGCGGTAGTGTCGAAAGCACGGCCGACATTTTCCTGAAGCACGTTCCACCCTCTCAAATCAATATGGGAACGCCGTTTTACGGATATGTTTACCATAGAGTTAACGGGCTTTTCGGATCATGTCCAAACATCGATAAAACTGCAGACCAGTCCTGCGACAGCCTGGTAGATGCTCAAGTTTATGGCCGATTCATGAAACAGAGAGTCAACAAGGCGGGCTGGCAAACCTATTACGATCCTGTCTCGTGGGTGCCATATATGCTGAGGAAGGATGGGTCGCCGGGCTTCATCACATACGACGATTCGTTTTCCACGTTCACCCGGGTGTCCTATGCCGATTGGACTCGCGGATTGGGTGGCAGCTTCATGTGGTCGCTCGATGCGGACTACGACGGCAAATCGCAGGATCTGATGGACGCAATGTACAAGGCGAGCCTTCCGCCGGCGAATTAGCCACGCTGTCGAACAATTGGCGCCGCCGAAAATGACAATCCTGGCCCTAAAAAGCCAGGATTTTTATTTTGTGCCGGTCGCGAGGCCAATTTCATTTTTACATCACGCCTGAACAAGGCCCTGGCTTAATTCGGCTCTTTGTCGCAAAGGAGCGAGACGGGATTGTTCAAGTCCGTCGCGGTAGAAGAGATTGAAAGTATCGAAGGGGATCAGACGGCCATCGGGATGGACAATGTGGACACAGGTTTTTTTGACCGAGCGCACATCAAAGGAATGGGCATCGATGAATTGCATGATGATGATGCGAAAAATGTTTTGGTAGCCAAGTCCATCTGGAACCAGCACCTGAGGTAGGCAACAAAGCAATTCGCGAAGACTGCCGGCCCCGGACCTCGGCGAATGATTCGTGGCAAAAAGCTTGAACAGGCTCTCGCGTACTGCACGCTCCTGCTCGTAGAGAATTGTGTTCCCGCCAGCATTAATTAGAACTTCCGGAGGAATCATCGAAGTAAGCGGCGTGATTTTTCCGCCAAGTTTGAGCGCGTAAGCCATTGCCAGCGAATCCGGATGGCATGGGACAGGAATGATGTCCTCGGGCTTAAATACGGTCGTTTGTTCGAGAATCTTGCGGCGAACCTCGGTCAGCGTGAGCCTGTCGGTAGCAGGATCAAACTCTTCGAGGCGTCCAGCATCCTGAATCGGCTGGAAGGTGACTCCGCGAATGCACGGTTGCTGCAAGGCGTAGTCGATGGTCTTGCCGATCTCGCCGTCATTGAGACCTTTCTTAAGAGTCACTACAAGGTTCGTGGAAATGTTGTAGCGATTAAGCTTCTCGATGGCATCCTGACGAACGCGGCGCAGGTCCGCGCCCCGCAACACCATAAGGGGATCGCGTTCGAAGGAGTCGAATTGCAGGTAGACCTCGAAATCTTCGGAATAGTCCGACAGACGCTTCACAAACTCTTCATCCTGAGTGATGCGGACCCCATTGGTGTTGACCATCAAATGCCGAATCGGCCGGGCTTTTGCGAGATCGAGAACAGCGAAGAAATCAGGATGCATGGTGGGTTCGCCACCAGAGATCTGCACGACGTCAGGATGGCCTTCATTGCGGACCACGGCATCCAACATTTTTTCGATCAACCGAAGATCGCGGAACTGCTGGCGTTCAGGGCCGCTGGAGGCATAGCAGACGGGGCAACGAAGATTGCAGTAATCGCAAATCTCTACCAACGTAAGACAGGAGTGCTGTTCGTGGTCAGTACAAAGGCCGCAGTCATACGGACATCCCCACTTGACCGGAGTGTTGTAGACCAGCGGCATTTCCGGCGCCTTGATGAAGACCTCGCGGCAGAGACGATAGTACTCGACATCATCCGCAATCAGGACGCGTTCGTGTCCATGCTGCGGGCAGCGCTTCAGCAGAAAGACTTTTCCATCCTCAAAAACAGTCTTCCCTTCGATCTTCCGGTAACAGGTAGAGCAGATCGAGATGACGACATCGTAAAAAATGTAAGGCCGCTTTTTATCGCCCATGCTCGCCTCAAGAGGAGTCGTACTCAGCTTTTGTAAAAGCCGATCGTTAACTCATTTTGGAGTAAATCGGTGCAGCTTCTTTATCGCGTAGACCCCACCAATAATGACGACAAGATCGACTATTGCTACTACACCCCAGCCAGTCCTATCGGCGTTACTCATACCGGTTGCGACCGCGCATGCGGAAAAGCACAGGAACAGCAAACTAGCCACGACCACGACGAAAGAAATGACAACGATGCCTAACCCTCGCAGAAAGTTCACCGTGCCTCCAATCCTGGACTGCCGTCCGATTTACGCCCTACGCTTGTGAAAGGAAGTGTAGTCACCTGCGAAATGCAACCAGCGAAAAGTATCCCCAGCATAGTAAAGCAATACCACAAGACAAGCCCACTGAATCGAGCCCAGGCCAAGCGCGATATGCGGATAAGGCTTGATGGCATCGCACAAAAACCGGAAGCTGAGATATCCCAACATGAACAATTTGAATGCATCTCCGGATTGAAAACGCGACCGTTGGGAAAGGCGATCTGCGGTATTGATCCGAATCATGACGAAGAACAGCACTGGAATGAGCAAGAACAAGAATAAGATCTCGTAAATCTGGGTCGGATGACGATGAACCCCGTCCCCGAAGTCAATACCCCAAGGCAGCGACGTGGCGATTCCGAACGTGTTATCGCTGAGCCCGGTGAGGAAGCACCCAATTCGTCCGATCAAAATCCCAAGAGCCAAAGGGATTGCGAATAGGTCCCCAGTCGATTGGCGCTGACCGATTTGCTTCTTGATGACCTCGACAGCCACTAAGCCGCCGATGAGCGCCCCTACGATGGTCTTCCCGCCCAGAAGAAAGCCGGGATCGTGAAGATGTTGCAGAGTGAGTTTCGGATCCTCCAGCCAATAAAGCAGCTTGGCCCCAAACGCGGCACCCGCAACGGCATAGGCGACGACGGTCCAGCGGAATGGATTTGAGACTGGATCGCCGAAATGACGGCGCAGGTAGAAATAGGCCCCGAAGGCAATCAGGTAACCCAGTATTTCAAAAAAAAGATGCGGATGAATGCGTTTTCCTGAAAGGATCAAGTAGTAGGGGAAGACCGCAGCGGCATGGAATAGAAGGACGATGCCGCATTATAGAGAACTTTGTCTTCCTCCGAATAATGGCGGACTTCGATCGCGCTGCCCGATCGCTGACTTCTGCACCACAATCGCTGCACGTTGCCGGGGAAGACTCTGGCACTACTTTCCTATTGCCAAC
>DATBAX010000474.1:0-7736 GCA_036271275.1 Terriglobales bacterium | reverse complement strand
TGGGAAGCCGCTAAGCTGCCGGCGGTTTCGGACTGAGGTCACTGCAATGAGATTCCTTTGGCCTGAACGCCATCCGGAATGACATGACAAGTCTTCTGTAGTGTGGTCACCTCGTGCCTGCCGCAACAAATACCAACTGCTTGGGATTTTCATGATCCCCGACTATTATTCCGTTATTCTCTACATTTCTTCGTGAGGACGATGCGACCAGATCGCAGATTTCGCTGGGACTTTTTCGCTGCCATCCTTCTAATCATGGCAACAGCCCTGACCCACGCTCAGGAAAAATCCCCGCCCCAGCAAGGCTTGAACGGGGCACCCTCGGGAATTGGAATGGCCGGACATGAGGCATGGCTACGCTATGCGCCGGTCGGTCATGGTTCTAGTGTCCGGCGCCACGATCAGTCCTTTCTTTTTGGAGAAACGGACCTCCTCCGCACCGCCCAGGCCGAATTCTTTCGGGGCATGCGCGCCATGATGGGACCGAGCGCCCCTCCGGCGGTCGTCCTGGCAACGAGAGCCCGCCTCCAACAGGCCGCGCCTTTTTTCCCGTCCTCGCTGGCCTTTCTTTCATTTCTTGCGGGGACTGCACCAACGTTACAACCGGATGGATACTGGCTCAAGACGACGCAAAGAAATGGCCATCCGATGCTGTTGGTTATGGGCGAGAATGAACGCGGAGTACTTTATGGAGTCTTCGCGTTGCTACGCAAGGTCTCGTTACGAGAGTCGATCGACAATCTGGACGAGGTGCAAAATCCTTCGGCACCCATCCGCTGGACCAATGAATGGGACAATCTGGACGGCAGCATTGAACGTGGCTATGGAGGACGGTCGATATTTTTTGCTGACGGCAATGTGCTGCCCGACCTGACTCGCGTGCAAGAGTACGCGCGGCTGCTGGCTTCGGTGGGAATCAACGGCTGCGTGGTAAATAACGTCAACGCCGACCCGCGTGTGATTTCTGCGGAGTTCCTGCCACAGTTAGCGCGGATTGCGGCGGCGTTTCGTCCATGGGGAATTCAAGTATCGGTGTCGGTGGATTTTGCCAGTCCGCAGAAAATTGGCGGATTGAAAACTTTTGATCCGCTCGATCCGCAGGTCGCGGCTTGGTGGCGGCATAAGGCGGATGAGATTTACGATGCCGTTCCGGATCTCGGCGGATTTTTGATGAAGGCCGATTCGGAGGGGCGCGTGGGGCCGTCGGCCTATGGACGGACGCATGCCGACGCGGCCAATGTGATTGCGCGAGCTCTCAAACCGCATGGCGGCGTTTTGATTTATCGGGCGTTTGTTTATAACCATCATCTGGATTTCAAAGATTTGAAAGCCGATCGGGCGCGGGCTGCGTATGACAACTTCGCATCGCTCGACGGAAAGTTCGATGACAACGCGATTGTGCAGATCAAGTATGGGCCGATTGATTTTCAGGTCCGCGAACCGGTGTCGCCCCTAATTGGGGCGTTGCAGCATACGAATCAGGTTTTGGAGCTACAGATCACGCAGGAATATACCGGGCAGCAAAAACAGTTGTGCTATCTCGCGCCGATGTGGCAGGAGATTTTAAATTTCGATTTCGACAAGGCGACCGTGAAGCAGATTGTTTCCGGTGATACGTTTAAGCGTCCGCTCGGCGGATTTGTAGGGGTTTCGAACGTTGGGCTCGATTCCAACTGGGTTGGGTTTGATTTGGCGCAGGCGAATCTTTATGCCTTTGGACGGTTGGCCTGGGACCCGAATCTGTCTTCACGAGACATCGTTTCGGAATGGACTCGGCTGACGTTTGGCGATGATCTCAAGGTGGTAAAGACAGTGGTCGAGATGCAGATGGAATCCTGGTCCGTGTATGAAAAATATACCGGCGCGCCGCTGGGGTTGCAGACGCTTACCAACATCGTGGGGAATCATTACGAGCCGGGGCCGCAGTCGGCAGACGGGAATGGTTGGGGCCAGTGGATTCGCGCCGACCATGATGGCGTCGGCATGGATCGGACGGTGGCGACGGGAACGGGCTTCGCTGGGCAATATGGCAAGTCTCCGTATGAGTCGTTGAAGACATGTCCGGATAATCTGATTTTGTTTTTTCATCATGTTCCTTATACGTACGTGTTGCATTCCGGCAAGACGGTGATTCAGACTATTTATGATTCGCATTATGAGGGTGCGGCTGAGGCACAGACGTTTCCCGTCCGCTGGAAAGAGTTGCATGGGCTTGTCGATGATGAACGATATGCGGCGGTGCTGGAGCGGCTCGAAGGCCAGGCGGCGCAGGCAATTATTTGGCGGGATACGATTGATGACTGGTTTTATAAGTTGTCCGGGATCGCAGATGACCGGGGCCAACAGCGCTAGCTAAGGTGCACCGCTTCGCGAAACCTCACTGCGCTCAGGATGGCATAGCGCAACGGTTTCGGAATTTAGGAAAGACTAAAGGAAGGCAAATGTTTTGCCGATAGTCATGTTAGATTGTCGTCCCAAAGCAACGACACATGGCCAGCAATAAATTGCAATACTTAACCGCGAACGACTGGGTGCTCATCAGCGCACGGGCCAAGCGACTCACGTTTCACCTGGGGCAAGAGATTATCAAGCAAGGTGCTGCGGGCGACACGCTTTACGTAATTCGTTCAGGCGAAGCTTCTGTGGAATTGACCGGGACGGACACGACCACGATTGTGGCCAAGCTGGTGCGCGAAGATATTTGCGGTGATATGGCCTTTCTCGAAAAGTCGACGGCCACGGCAGCCGTCATAGCCAAAGACGAAGTGGTAGAGGTAGACGCAATTCGCGCCGATGAGCTGCGGCGGCTGTTTGAATCGTTTCCTGGCTTGGGTGCTCGGTTCTACCGGTCTCTCGCGGTGGTGCTCGCGCGGCGGCTACGGGAAACCTCAAAGCACCTCGCCCGGGAAAAAGCTTCCAGGAAAACATAACTCCCTACACTGCGGTAACCCCATTTCTCCAGCCGGTACACGCTCGTAACCTTGCGTGGGTAACCTCCGGGTAACGACAATAAACTCAAACCGAAATGCGTTTATTTCTTATCTGCGCCGTTTTGTGCCTCGGTGCGCTTGAGGGAGTCGCCCAGGACGCCCCTGCCAGTGCCGAGGAACTGGCTCGTGTAAGCCACGAGTTACAGGAAACCCGTTCAGAACTCGCGGACTCTCGCCGGCAGATCGAAGAGCTTCGCAAAGGCCTGGAAGAACTTCGCAGCCAGATGCAGGGCGCCCAAAGTTCAGCCAACGTTACATTCCCATCGGCTGACCCAACGACCGCAGCGGCCGACGAAGACGTCAACTTCCTGGCGGCCAAGGTCAATGAAATCCATCAGGACAAAGTTGAGAGCGGGAGCAAGTACCCGGTGAAACTTTCGGGGTTAATATTGTTCAATTCGTACCTGAACAACGGAAACCTGGATCTTCAAGACTTGCCGAATCTTGCCTTTCCCAAAACTCCAGGAGTCGCCAATGGAAGCCTGGGCGCTACGTTGACACAAACGCTTCTGGGACTGAATGTGACGGGCCCCACGTTATTTGGCGCAAAAAGTTCAGCGGACATCAGCATTGACTTCGCTGGAGGCAGTCCGACCACCTCATACGGCGTGACCAACGGACTGCTTCGATTGCGAACTGCGACCGCCCGTCTTGACTGGGGAAAGACCAGTTTAAGCGTTGGTCAAGATGCGCTTTTCTTTTCGCCTCTATCGCCGACTTCTTACGCGACCGTGAAAGAACCGGCGCTGGCCTGGGCCGGCAACCTGTGGGTTTGGACACCCCAGATTGAGATCGAACGCCGATTCACTTTGGACTCTTCCACCGCTCTCGTTCTACAGGGTGGCTTGCTGGATCCGCTCACCGAAGAACCGGCTACTTTCCAGGGACGGGTAGCGACCGCCGGCGAAGCGAGCCGGGTACCCGCAATCGCTGGACGTGTTGCTCTCGATCGCTTGTCGGCTGCGCATCATCCGTTCAGTATTGGGTTCGGAGGTTATCGCGCCCGCGACCGAGTCGAGACGTTCCGGGAAATCGATAGTTGGACTTTAAATACTGATATCAAAATTCCGCTGGGTAGCCACTTTGAACTCTCGGGCGAAGGCTATGAGGGACAAGCTGCCGGGGGACTCGGAGGCGGCATTTGGACGAGTTGGATATTTGCCGATGCGACCGCTCCCCACAGTGCGATCCATCCTCTGCGTTCGGCCGGCGGATGGGCGCAGTTGAAAATAATTCCTGCATCACGCTTTGAAATCAACGGAGCATTCGGGCAGGACGGGAATTATGGACGGGACCTCCGTTTCTTCCCCGTCGCATTTACCAATTACGGATTCCCTGCCCTGCAGAAAAACCAGGCGGGATTTTTGAATGTTATCTATAGGCCGAAATCGATTTTTCTCTTTGCCCTCGAATATCGCCGTCTGTTTACGGCGCCATCCATTGGAGAAAGTGCCTCTGGTGATCAGGTAAACGCCGCCATGGGGGTACATTTCTGATGTTACGGTTTTACCTGCCAATACTGCTGATCGCTTCGAGCAGCTTTCTGACAGCGCAGGATGCGCTGGTTCGGGGCACAGTGAATGTCATTCACCATACCGCAAGTGCGTCCGCCAATTCTGATGTGATTGTATGGCTGACTCCCACCCGGTCAAGCGGTCCAGTGGCTCCAGGACCAGTAGTCCGGCTGGTGCAAAAGAATAAGCGATTCATACCTCATGTAATCGCTGTGACTGCAGGCACGCAGATTGAATTTCCGAATCAAGACCCTTTTTTCCATGACGTGTTTTCCATTTATCACGGCAAGCCGTTCGATCTCGGCCTCTATGAAAGTGGATCGGCTCGTAAGATCAAGTTCTCACAGCCAGGAGTTTCTTACATTTTCTGTAGCATTCATCCCCAGATGAATGCGGCGGTCGTGGTGTTGCGGACGCCGTTTTTTGCGGTCACTGGGAGTGATGGAGCTTTCCGAATCGGCCATCTGCCTCCGGGAAAATACAAGCTTGAAGTTTGGTATGAGTTCGCTTCGGAGTCGGAACTGGCCGCGCTATCACGGGATGTGGAAATCGCCGCCGGTGAAGGTGCAATCTCCACAATTACACTGCATTCTTCAGATGCCTCCAAAGAGCACCTCAACAAGTATGGTGAGACGTATTCACCAAGCCAGACCGACAAATATTAGTAGGCCATCCTTCACAGAGGTTTGGGCTCGGTGTTGCGAGCGGCAGTGATATTCGATGGTTCGTCGGAAAACGATTTTCCTGGCTCAAACGCCATCTTCTCGTGCTTCGCGCCAACCTTTCGAATGGCGTCGTGCCAACCATCGTCCCAGGTGATACGGGCTTCTCCATCTACGACGGTCCAGGTGCCATGGCGCTTGCCCAGAGATTTGCGAGCGACGCCGTCGGCTTCAAGCGTGATGAAGAAATTGTCTCCGTTGCCTTCTCCGACTTCCCACTTGCCAATAAAGTGGCTCCGGCTCGGTGTGCCAATACTCGCCTCAGCGGTAGTCGGGGATTTGAATTCGATATTCGCAATATCCGCCATGGGATAGCTTTGTTTGTGTCCATCCTTGAAAACAATCACGATGGTGTTGTGATCGTCCGCCGATGCAGGATTCGCTTTAGGATTGGCGGCATAAGCCGCGGTGAGCATTCCAAGAACACATACCGCCCCAACGATATTGCGCATATCTTCCTCCCCGATAGCCGCCGGATGGATCGCTTTTCGAGCGCCTAATCATGCCATGAATCCGGCGTGGCGGCTGATTGATTCTAAAGGTACGGAAGGCCTCAGGAGAAAGTTCCGGAGAAAAGACTACCGGCCCTCCGCGGCACTCAGGTTAGTCAATTGTAGTAAGCCTTTGCAGCCGCTATGATGCCTGCGTTTCCGCTTTCGATTGCGCGGTAACAAAGAGGAGAAGCAAGATATGGATGCTTCACAGGGTCTTATGTATTTCATCTACGGCGTGCTGATTTTGTTTGTAATTGGCACGATTTTCAGCGGCTTTTTTCAGGTGAGGACGGCGGAAGCCGTGGTGATTCAACGCATGGGCAAGTTTAACGGGGTGGCAAATGCGGGGATCAATTTCAAGTTGCCGTGGCTCGACCAAATTGCCGGCCGCATCGATTTGCGGGTGCAACAGCTTGCGCTCGATGTCGAGACCAAAACTAAAGACAACGTGTTTGTGAAGATTCCGGTGTCGGTGCAGTATCACGTAATTCCGGAGAAAGTGTATGAGGCGTTTTACAAGCTGGCGAACCCCAAGCAGCAGATTTCCTCGTATGTGTTCAACGTGATTCTCGGGCATGTGCCCAAGATGATTCTCGATGACGCGTTTTTACAGCAATCCGATATTGCGGTCGCCATCAAGGAGGGACTGGACGACGTGATGCGGACCTATGGATACGCTATCGATCAAGCCCTGGTAACGGATATCGAGCCGGACGAAAAAGTGAAAGCGGCGATGAACGAGATCAACGCGGCGCAGCGTGAGCAGGTGGCCGCGAGCGCGCGTGGCGAGGCTGAAAAAATCCTGAAAGTGAAGCAGGCCGAGGCTGAGGCCGAGAGCAAGGCGCTGCAAGGCCAGGGTATCGCCAATCAGCGGAAGGCCATTATCGAGGGGCTCAAGCAATCGGTGGAAGCCTTCGCGCAAGCCGTCGAGGGCACTACGCCCAAGGATGTCATGATGCTGGTGCTGGTGACCCAATATCTGGACACCATGAAAGAGATCGGAGCGAACGATCGAAGCAACACGATTTTTGTGTCCCATTCCCCGGCAGCGGTGGGAGATCTTTTCCGGCAGATGCAGGATGCGATCATGATCGGACAAAAAGGGGCCACGGTTGGTCAATAGCTTATGCAACCCCGCGCTCAGGTTGAGCAACAAAATCCCGACACCTGTGTTCAATGGCTAAGGAGGAACTTTCATGAGCAGCGGATCAAGATGGCTCAGTTTGGTTTTTGTGGCAGGCGCACTCGTCACCCCATTAGTAACCACCGGATGCGGAGGTCACCGGGTATATGACCCCTACTACAGCGACTATCATCGCTGGGACAATCACGAGACCGTCTATTACCAGCAATGGGCGGTGGAAAATCATCGGGACGCGCATCGCGACTACAAACACCTCAACAAAGACGAGCAGAAGCAGTACTGGGACTGGCGCCACAGTCACGGCGATCATCACTAAGCAATCCAGACGGGCGGCGGGAGTGGATCATTCCTGCCGCCCGGAAGTTCTTCCCACCTCGTACCATCCTCGTCTGAAGTAAACTAAATCCAATCATGTCTAATTCACGAAGCGCCCGTCCGCAGAAGGCGGGAATTCCTGCGGTTCCCCTGACTTTGGAGGGTTACAGCGTCCTGCACCAGATGTTTCGCTTTCGCTGGGCTGCCTGGCGTGCTCTCGATGCGACCGAGAAGATCGATATCGTGCGCGAAGCCAGCAGTGAGCTCGTAGCCATGGAGCAGAACTCTGCAGGCGGCTCCGCCCTCTATTCCCTGCTTGGCCATAAGGGCGACTTGATGCTGATCCACTTCCGCCAGTCTTTTGATGAATTGAATCAGGCGGAATTGCAATTGGCGCGATTGCGGATCAGCGATTATCTGGAGACCTCAACATCGTATCTATCGATTATTGAATTGGGACTCTACGAATCCACGGTCAAGACTTATAGCGAATTGGCGGAACGTGGGCTGGTGGCTCATTCGGAAGAGTGGAACCTTGAGATCAAAAACACGATTGC
>DATBAX010000473.1:0-13250 GCA_036271275.1 Terriglobales bacterium | reverse complement strand
TGTGACTAAAAACGGATGACGTCCGGGCTCGCTCCAATACAGGGAAAGATTTCGATAGCCGAACCTGCCATCAGGGCCCAGATCTATATCATGAAATTCGCTGAAATCGTGAGCGTAGAGTTCGAGCAGGTTAGCCAGAATAGGTTCTTGTTCCGGGACGGCGGGAATGAGTTCAACGTGCGCGGATAATTTCTGTGCGCGTCTTGTCATATAAATTTTCTTGGCGTGCGGACAGCCCGAAACTTAACACAGACATCGGTCTTTTACATATCCAGAAACCTTCTGCGTTTTCCAGTTCTACGGGTAGGTAGGCAATTTGGTTGAGATTTTCGTCCCAACCCTCGCGGAATGCGCCGCGTTCAAACGAACTGGCAAAGGGCAGGATACATCTGTTTCAAATACTGGCAGGCTCTCTTGAATTCGGCCGGACGCACTCCATACTTCCGCTTGCTGCCGCTCCTGGTTTCAAGAACGAGTTCCGGCAGGATGAGCGGCGCGCCCTTCTTGGCAACACACGTCACTGCGCCCAATTGCGCAATCTCGTAAACGACATTTGGTTTCAAGCGCAGCCGCGACGTAGGAGTATTTCGGACCAAGGCCTCCACCCGCAACCGATGGGCCCGTGCTTTAGGGATCAAGAGGTGATTGATCAAAACGCCGGAGAGGCCAAATAGTCCAGTCATGGCCAGCCCATCGTCGTTGGCCATTCCGAGCAGCAACACGGCGCCGATGCCTTGGCGCAAAGCCACAGCGGGTAAAAAGAGGTCCGATCACATTGCTTGTGGGGACCAGCGCGGGCGCAACGCCAAGATTCGCCATAGCAAATAGCTTGACATGGAGCGGAAACGGGAGTCCATCCGATTTGCGAATGCTTTGGTTACACCCGTAACCCGGCCGGTAGAAGATCCCACTCCCGGCAAAGAACGCAGAAAATAGACGCCAATTTAGGGTGATACGCCAATTACCACAGTCATCTCGCCTTCCGTGTCTAAGTCCACCAGAATGGTTCGGGGTGTCACGGCTGACTCGACCAGGCTTCGCAATCGCCAGGCCCATGGAGCATCCGCGACAAGGATCGGGCCATGGGGAAACTATTGTTTGTGAACACGAATCGAGTCAATGGTATTTTCGGATTGATCATCTGCGCCGGAGCCATCGCCGCCGGAGTGTGGTCGGGCCTCAACGGCGCGTATGCCTGGGTCCTCCTCGTGCCGATTGGATTATTTGCCGGTAAATTCTGCCTGAAAATGGCCACCATGCGTTCCGAAATCTACGAAGAAGGTTTCGTTACGACCAGTTGGTTCGGTTCCGTCACCGCGCACTACGCGGACCTCAAATCAATCTCCCGGTCCGCAGTCCGGGTCAACGGCGTGCTCAACACGAACGTTTACTTCGTCGCAGAGTCCGGCGAAAAGGCGACCCTAAGTAGAGAGGCTCTGGGTCACGACGACAAGATGTCGCAAGTCCTGGATCACGCCTGCGAAGGGCTCGCGAACAAATGGATGAAGACCCTGGACCGTCAAAAAGAAGTTGTGTGGATTGTGAATAAAACCAGTCCACTTCTCCGGATCCGCAAAGATGGAATTGTTTTCCAGGGAAAAAGCGGGGCTGACGAGTTTATCCCGCTCAAAGAAGTGCAAATGAAACCGAAATATCCCGCGACTGTCGACATTTGCCGCGGCGACGCGAAAGTTACCAATGTCAATTGCGCTTCCCCGAACTACTTCGTAGGCGAGATGCTGATCGCCATGCTGCTTGAAAAGCATAGCCGTCCCGCAGAGATGCAATCGCCGGATCCAGAGAAGTGGGCGAGGGCGGCGCGCGCACCGAACAATTAACACCGCCATCACTTCTATCAGGGCGTTGCGAGTAATTTGGCACGCCTTTTTGTCTGCTTGCCATCTTCGAGGGACGCCCGGACCGCTTGCAACTCTTTCCTTGTGACAGGATCGACCTCGGGATATTCCAGTTTTAAATCTTCCAAAGTCTCTACGATTGCCGCTGCTACGGCCACACGGGTGAACCATTTATTGTCGGCTGGCACTACATACCAAGGTGCGTTATCGGTGGCGGTGTGGCAAATCATGTCTTCGTAGGCTTTCATGTAGTCGTCCCAAAACTTACGCTCGTGGATATCGCCGACGGAAAACTTCCAGTTCTTCGCGGGATGGTCAAGGCGGGCGAGGAATCGCTTTTTCTGCTCTCCCTTGGACAGATTCAGGAAGAATTTCCGAACTAGGATTCCATTCCGGGAAAGATAGCGCTCAAAGGAGTTGATATCCTCGAAACGCTGCTTCCAAATGTCGGGCGTCATGAGGGAAAGAGGGATTTTTTCTGCTTTCAAAATCTCGGGGTGGACGCGAACGATGAGCGTCTCCTCATAATAAGAACGATTGAAGATTCCGATGCGTCCGCGCTCCGGTACCCGCTGGGAAGTGCGCCAGAGAAAATCGTGATTCAATTCTTCCGCCGAAGGACTTTTGAACGAATACACCTGGCAGCCGGCCGGATTCACGCCAGACATAACGTGGCTGACGGCGCCGTCTTTCCCGGCGGCGTCCATCGCTTGAAAAATCAATAAAAGGCCCCATTTATTGCAGGCGTAGAGCTTTTCCTGGAGCTCGGAGAGAGATGCAATTCCCTTCTCGAGAAGTTCCTTGGCGTCGTTTTTCGAATGCAGTTTTCCGGTGTCGGCGGGATCGAAATCCTTGAGGCAGAATTTCTTGCCATTCTCCACGCGATAAGGTTTTGCCAGTTTGCTTGCCCAGCTCATTTTTGGATCTCCTGACTTACCAATCTTAGTTTACGGGAGATGCGGGCGGATATGGATGGGACGCCGATTGAACCAGAGAGACCGAATTATTCACAGCCTGAGGCTTAAGAGGCGCGAAGAAGGCCTCTCGCATGCAATAGAGAAAAAGTCAGACGGGATCGGCAATCGCAATCTCGCTGAAACGGAGCCGGGATTTAAAGGAACTGCTTCAAATCTCCGGCGAACAAACCGGAACAAGTACCTGATTTTAAAGCCATCTTAAAGACCCAATGTAACTGAGGTGGCGAAGCTGCACCTGGACATGAATGATGACAATGCTGAATGAACACGTTGCAAATGGCTTGGCAAACGGAATGCCGCTACTGGCAGCTCCCGATCTGGAAGCTTCGGTTCCGAACTGGTACGCGGCTTACACCTGGTCGCGCCATGAGAAGTCGGTGGCGAAACAATTGGAAGAGCGACGAGTAAATTCTTTTCTCCCGCTTTACCGCAGTTGGCACCGCTGGAAAGACCGCCGTCAGGAAGTGACGTTGCCGCTGTTTCCAAGCTATGTATTCGTCCATATGAGCCTGACGGAAAGACTGCGTGTACTGGAACTACCGGGGGTTGTAGCTCTAGTGACTTTTCAGGGCAAGCCCGCGGTTTTGCCCGCCGAAGAAATTGAAGCTCTGCGGCGGGGGCTCGACCAGGAAATTTGTGCGGAACCACACCCTTATCTAAAGATCGGACAAAAGGTGCGGCTGCGCGGCGGGCCGCTGGCCGGGACTGAAGGCATTTTGTTGAGTAAGCCGGTCAGTAAAAAAGACAAACTGCGAATGGTCATTTCACTCGAAGTACTGATGCGCTCGATTTCCGTCGAAGTAGATGCGGCGGATGTCGCGGCAGCCTGACATTGGGTTCTGGCCGGCGGGCAAACGGTTTTTGCCAAGTCGCCTTTTCATTCCTCTTGATGACCATCCCGTTAAATTAGCAATTTGCAACTGAGGTGTTATGCAGGACGCATTTCGTTCCTTCTATCGATGTTCGCAGGCTTCAGCTTTAACGCTCGCCCTAGCGACGTTGTTTGTTTCTCCGGCAGCGTTGGGGCAGAAGGCAAATGACGATGGAGATACAACTTCGCCTGCCACTTTGTCCCGGGCGGAACAGGCAGCGGAAGAGACAGCATCCTTGTCGGCGGAACAGATCATTGAGGTTCTTCGCAAGGAACCAGGACTGCTGCTGGCGGTGAAGAAATCCTTAGTGCGCGAGGCTTTCGACCAAGGGCGATTAGTTGAACCGGCGGACCTTCAGGACGACGCGCTGTTCAGATTGCTCCGTGATGATGAGCATGTTCGGGTACTGGCCACCCAAGAAATCGAGGAACGCAAATACATTCGCGCAAAGCCCACTGCAGAAGAGGAAAGGATACAGGCGAAACAGGAACACGAATCCGGACGTATAGCGTTGACAGGTTTACCGGCAAATCAGGCGCCATCCGGGACCAATACAAGAGGCGAAACGCTCGGCCGCCAGGAAGACATTTACTGGGAAAGGCACGATTACTCGCAGCCGGCAGGCGAGGTCATGAATCCGGCAACGTCGCCCGCTAGAATGCCGCCCACCCATGAAGGCAGACCAAACGATTTGTATCCCGAGAATCCGGCGCGAACGCTTGATCGAAGCGACTGGCGTGACAGTTCTCCATCGGATGGTTTTGGTCTCCGCCGTTCAGAATCGGGAGCGGAAAAAGATGGAGGCCTAATCGACGCCAATAGTCTGGAATGGATCAGTTCCCGTCAATCATCGAGCTTTACCGATGGAAACCGGTTGCCGGCGACGGCGACCACCAGACAGAGCGGATCGAGCACAGGAGCGCCCGACTGGAATCCGATGGGAGAGGTTGAAGTTCCTGGCGGCCCCGCTTCAGCCGAGGGAAATTCGAATCTTGCCAGCTTTGATAGTTCTCGCTTGCAGCGTCAGCCGGCACGGAGCGACGATGACCGGCGTCCGCAATTTCCGTCGTCATCCAGCGCATGGAATGCTGAATTAAGCATTCCCTCGGAACAAGGCCGGACGTTGATTCGTCGTCGCGGTAATCCTTACGCCAATGTGCCGTCGCTTTACGATCTTTACACCCAGGTCGCGGGACGATCACCGGCGCTTGCACGATTTGGCATGGATGTGTTCCGCAACCGCAACGGCAATCTCGATGCACTGCCCATGGATTTGCCGGTAGGCCCGGACTACGTGCTGGGACCGGGGGATGGACTCAACATTCAATTGTCAGGAAGCGTGGCACAGCGGCTGGCGAGGGTGGTCGATCCGGAAGGCCGGGTGGCATTACCGGAAGTGGGCGCGATTGAGGTTTCGGGGCGCAATCTGGGCGACGCGCAAAGGCTGGTGCAGGCCGCGCTGCGCACTGAGTTTCACGATGTCCGAGCGGATCTGGCTCTGGGCAGGATCCGTACCGTGCGGGTTTATGTAGTGGGCGATGTGACAAATCCCGGCGCCTACGACATTAGTTCGCTCTCGACGGTTTTAAACGCGCTTTACGCCGCGGGCGGCCCCACTGCGGGGGGATCGCTGCGGCACCTGCGTCAATATCGGGGTAAAAAACTCGTCCAGGAAATCGACGCGTATGACTTGTTATTGCATGGAATCCACAACGAACCGTCGCGATTGGAGGCCGGAGACACTTTGCTTGTTCCCCCGCTCGGGGCGCAGGTAACGGTACAAGGCATGGTGCAGCGTCCGGCGATGTATGAACTCGGAGGCGAAAAAAGTCTGGCTGAAGTTCTGGAGTTGGCCGGCGGTGTTCTCTCTTCTGGGAGTCTGCGCCATGTCGATGTTGAACGCACGATCGCCCACGAGAGCCGGACCATGCTTCGGCTCGATCTGCCCGAAGGCAACGATCGGCAGGGTAATGACCAGCAAGCCATCAACCTCGCGCTCGATCAATTTCCAGTGCAGGACGGCGACAAGATTAAGATATCGCCGATCCTTCCCTATGCCGATCAGACCGTCTACCTCGATGGTCATGTCTTTCATCCCGGCAAATATCCTTATAAAGATGGTATGAGGGTGACGGACATTCTTCATTCCTACAGTGACTTGATGCCGGAGCCGTCGGCGCATGCCGAGATCATCCGGTTGCAAGCGCCGGATTACACGCCCATCGTGCTGGCCTTTTCCTTAAACGACGTCATGGCTGGCAAGAATCCGGAGTTAGTCCTGAAGGCTTTCGACACCATCCGGGTGTTTGGACGCTATGACTTTGAAGATTCGCCGATCATCACGATCGGCGGAGCGGTCCGTTTTCCCGGCGATCACGTCACTAACGGCGCGACCCGCCTGCGCGATGCGGTCTACCTGGCGGGAGGCGCCGGGCCCGACGCCGAGTTGGAAGATGCACAAGTCTTTCGCAAAACACCCGACGGCAAACTCAAAGTAATGAACGTGAATCTGGCGAAGGCGCTGGACGGGGACCCGGCGAACGATATTTTGCTGCAAAATAAAGACCGGCTTTTCATTCATCGCAACCAGGCAAAAGTCGATCCGCCAACGGTCCTGATTCAGGGCGAGGTCGCACGTCCGGGGAAATATCCCATGGGCGAGAACATGACCGCTTCCGAGTTGGTGCGGTTGGCTGGCGGATTGAAGCGAAGCGCTGACTCGCAGACGGCCGACCTTGCGCGCTACTTGAAATCAAATTCGCGGCACGACACCTTGCCTCCTGATTTGGATGACGGCAGGAGCGGAAACCATTTAGGCGAGCACCGCAAGGTAGAAATCGCGCGAGCTCTGGCTGGTGATGCGACTGCCGATGCCGCGCTCTGCGACGGCGACGTTCTCACCATTCGCCAAGTGGAAGGGTGGGACGACTTGGGAGCAGTCGTGACGGTGAAGGGCGAAGTGGTGCATCCCGGAAGTTACGGCATTCAAGCCGGCGAGCGTCTGAGTTCCGTGCTCATGCGTGCGGGAGGGTTTGCCCCGGATGCCGCGCCCTACGGTGCGCTGCTGGAGCGGGTGCAGGTCCGTGATTTGGAGGAAAAGAATCGCGCTGATCTGGTGCGACTGGTGTCCTCCGAAGGTCCGGGCCTCAAGCTGATTCCAGAAGCTGACGAAGACCAGAAGCTAGCAAAGCAGGCATCGCTTTTACAGTGGCAATCGACCCTGGACAAGTTACAAAACAATCCTCCCGCCGGCAGGCTGGTCATTCATATCTCAGGCGACGTCGCGCGGTGGGCGAACACCGCGTCTGACATCGCGGTCCGTCGTGGCGATGTGTTGATCATTCCCAAGAGCCCGAACTTTGTGATGGTCGATGGTTCGGTCTACAACCCTACCGCCGTGGCGTTCCGTCCCGGTCGAAATGCGGGATGGTATTTGCGGCAAGCGGGCGGTGCAACCGCCATTGCGGCGAAGAAAGCGATCTTTGTGGTTCGCGCCGATGGCTCAGTAGTGAGTGGCACCGGCAATGCATGGAGCGGCGGTGTATTGAATAGCGAACTTCGCCCCGGTGACATGCTGGTCGTGCCGGAACGCGCCTACAGCGGGACCACGCGCTGGAAGACAACCTTGCAGACCGCGCAATTGGCCTCGGCAGTCGGCATTGCGATTCAGGTTGCGAAGGGTTTCTGAGCCAGGCGAATTTCAGCTTCGGCTTGGTCTTGCTTGCGTTTATCTTTGCGGCGGCCTTGATGGCCGGCAACGCTGCTGCGCAAGATACTTCTGTCGCTGCCGGTACTGTACGACCGAAAACGGAAATCAACGCCGCCGTAAACCAAGCGGCTCGCAAACGAAAACGAGCATCCCCTGTGGCAATCGGGTCAAAACTTACGACCGAAGTCATGATCTTCGAACCCTTCGCTGACGAACAGTTCATGGCCGATCCTCTAACAATCAGGCCTTTCGCCGCTGCTCCGGTGACAACTGGCAATGGCGCATTGATTGCCAAACCTAACGCTGCACGCGAATTTCAACTTTTTGAAACTACTCCAGAGAGTCCGCTGCCGCAAACTTTCCTCAAGCATTTGGCGCACGATCAACGTCAAATCTTTCTCGACGCGAAAGAATTCTCGTCGTCGGATGCACTGACGTTGGTTCCCTTGGCCGCATTTACCGGGTTGCTGGTCGCTGGTGATGGATGGATCTCTGCCCAGGTTCCAAACAATCCTGAGCAATTGCACCGAAGCTCAGATATTTCAAATTATGGTGTCTACGCCCTGGCCGGGGCTGCCGGCGGATCATTTGTCTGGGGGCACATGGTCAAAGACGACCATCTTCAGGAAAGTGGGTTGCTCAGCGCCGAGGCGGCAATCGAAAGCATTGGTGTCGCGTACTCGCTGAGCGCTCTTACGCAGCGTGCCCGTCCTTCCGAGGCCGGCGGCAACGGATTTTTTCGCGGCGGGGGTTCCTTTCCCTCGGACCATTCCGCGGCCGCATGGTCGCTGGCAACGGTGATGGCGCACGAATATCCCGGGCCTTTGAGCAAATTTCTAGCTTATAGTCTGGCGTCGGCCGTGACGTTGACGCGAGTCACAAGCCAGCAACATTTTGCTTCCGACGCCTTCGTAGGCAGCGCTCTGGGCTGGTATTTCGGACGGCAAGTCTACCGCACTCATCACGATCCAGAGCTCGGAGGCGGAGCCTGGGGCGACGCTACATGGCCTGAAACGGCATGGGACGAGTTCAAAGGCGAGTTTAGAGGGGCCGAGAAACTCAAAAGCAACAACGAAAGATTTCAGCATCAATCACGAAATCTGGCATCGCCCTACGAACCCCTGGAGAGCTGGATTTATCCCGCATTCGAACGCTTGATGGCCATGGGATACGTTGAGAATGCGCATCTCGACCAGCGTCCGTGGACACGCATCGAATGCGCCCGGCTGCTGGAGGAGCTATCGGAACATCTTGCCGAGAACGATTCGGTGAGCAACCCCGTGGTCCAGCTTTATGAGGCGCTGTCCCAGGAATTCGCGGCGGAGACGCAACGAATCGGTGGTGAAAAACCGGTGAGCGCGGCAATCGATTCAGTCTATTTCCGAGTCACCAGTATTTCTGGCCCTGCCCTCAATGACGGTTTTCATTTTGGACAAACACTGGTTAATGACTATGGACGTCCAAATGCTTCCGGAATGAACAGCATTACTGGTGTGTCCTCGGAATTCACGTCCGGACCGCTGGCCTTTTATCTGCGGACAGAATATCAACAAGCGGGCGCTTCAAGACCTTATTCCGAGACCACACTTCAGGACATCGCGCAGGCTGACAATCATCCGATCCTGGCCAACTCAACCAATGCAATTCGTCAGGCCGCGATCGTTGAAAGCACGGTTGCAGTCGATATTCACGATTTCCAGCTGACTTTCGGGAAACAGAGCGCATGGCTTAGTCCCAGCAGGTCAGGATCACTTCTGCTCAGCAATAACGCTGCACCATTTCTGATGCTTCGCCTCGACCGTACCACTCCCTATGAAATCCCCTTGCTGTCGCGGTTACTGGGACCGATGCGCAGCGAGTTTTTTCTGGGACAACTATCCGGACAGCAATTTATTTACAACGGCACTGCAACTCTCGGCCCCTGGTTAAATCCGCAACCGTTTTTGCATGGCGACCGCATCAGCTTCAAGCCGACCCCGAACCTGGAGTTTGGGATGGGAGTCGTAGTAATGTTCGGTGGCCCCGGGCTACCCTTTACCTGGGGTAACTTCCTTCGGACTTACTATGTTCATTCGACCAGCACTGCCGTCAATCCCGGCAAGCGTTTTTCCGGGTTCGACTTCACCTACCGCGTCCCAGGCGTACGGAAATGGCTGACACTCTATACGGATTCGTTGGTGGTGGACGAGTTTTCGCCAATCGGATCGAGCCGGCCATCGTTGAATCCTGGGATTTATTTCCCGCAAATACCAAAATTGCAAAAGCTGGAGTTTCGCGTCGAGGGCTTGAAAACCTCCCAAGCGGCGCATATCAATTTCCCGCCTGGCTATGTTTACACCGACCGGCGCTACCTTTCCGGCTACACAAATAATGGGGAACTTTTGGGGAACTGGATTGGACGGGACGGTATCGGTGGCGAGGCGTGGGCCACCTATCATTTGTCCAAAAGAAATACTATTGAAGGATCCTACCGCCATATGGAGGTCGACCACAGCTTTCTGGAAGGCGGGCACCTGAACGATTTTTCGCTGGAGAGCCAGTTACGGTTACGGACCGGATTTTCACTGACCTCGCGCATCCAATACGAGCATTGGGCCTTCCCGTTACTCGCATTTGGATCGCAAAATAATCTGACGACTTCGTTCCAAATTGCTTTCTCGCCCGCGAAAAATATTAAAAAACGCTCTCTGGCCACAATGAAACTCGCGAGCGCCGCAACTCTGGCACAAGTGCAATGACTGCCTCGCGCACGGCAACAGCATCCGAGTTAAAAATTGAGGCCGGCTTCATGCCGCCTCTGGCTCTTTCATCGGTGCCCCAACCCGATCCCGAGAAAAATATAGATCGTGCCGGCCGGCCAAATTACGACAGACCCAGCCGCGATCGCGTCTATCTGGCAGCGCGCCTGCTCTGGGAGCGACGACATTTTGTAAGCGCGACAGTGCTGCGCGGTGCCCTGGCGTTTGTGATATTGGCCTTTCTGCTTCCCAGCCGTTACGAATCGAAAACGGAACTCATGCCTCCCGATTCGTCCGCTTCGTCAGCAATGGGAACGCTGGCCGCGTTTACCGGCGGCACTGGCGCAGCCGGAGCGATGTTGGGGCCGGCGGCCGATTTACTCGGAGTGCATACTTCCGGGGCGCTGTTTTTGGCTATCTTGAGCAGTCACACTGTGGAAGACCGCCTGATAGACCGTTTCGATCTGCGCCGGGTGTATTGGACACGGACCTACGCCTCGGCCCGCGAAGAACTCGAGGCCCGCTCTGCCATCAGCGAAGAAAAAAAAAGTGGCGTACTTAGCATAGTTGTCCGCGACCACGACCCCCAACGCGCGGCTGCCATGGCCCAGGCCTATGTGGAGGAACTGAACCATATGTTGGCCGAGCTGAATACCTCTGCTGCGCACCGCGAGCGGGTATTTTTGGAAGAACGGCTAAAAGTGATCAAGCAGGAACTCGATCGCGCCGCCAAAGACTTCAGCGAGTTTTCCAGCCAGAACGCAGCCATCGACATCAAAGAACAAGGCCGGGCCATGGTAACGGCCGCGGCAACGTTGCAAGGAGAAGTGGTCGCCACGCAGTCCGAGTTGCGCGGCCTCGAGGAAATCTACACTCCAAATAACGTGCGGGTGCGATCGGTGCATGCCCGGTTATCCGAACTCGAAGAACAGTTACAGAAGCTTGGAGGCGTGGCCTCGGCCCCGGCGGTCGATCCGGCCAGCGGAGAGCCGGCTTACCCTTCACTCCGGCAATTGCCCGTACTGGGATTGACTTATGCCGATCTCTACCGGCGTCTGACCATTGATGAGAGCGTGTACGAAGTCCTAACCAAGCAGTATGAGTTGGCCCGGGTCCAGGAAGCGAAGGAGATTCCCAGCGTGAAAGTCATCGATCCGGGTCTGGCCCCGGAGAACCGTTCGGGACCGCCGCGGCTGGCGATCATCATCGCGGGCACGCTGCTGTCATTCTGCGCGGCCGGTGCCTGGCTGTTCGCCAGAGAAGCCTGGCTAGACTTCGACTCCATCGATCCCCGCAAAGTTTTGGCGGAAGAAATTGCGTCCACCTCTGCCCGCACCTTGCGGTGGCTCGGCACTCGGGCAGACCCACGCCCCATGCTTTCCGGTCGTCTGTGGAATAGGCGGTCCGCCGAAACAAATCGTTCCAGCGGGATTCAGGATGATCCCCGCCACCGGGATCTGAGACATTCCTGACCCGTCAAACAACACCCATTCCAAAAAGGAGAATACAGCCATGCGAATTTTTATAGACTCGGCCAACGTGAAGGAAATCGAACGTTGGCTGCGCCAAGGGATCGTCGATGGAGTTACCACCAATCCCAGCATTATGCTAAAAGACGGGGTTTCTGATCTTGAGAACGGAGCACGGGGGCTTTGCAAACTGCTGGGGGAACGCCCGGTCAGTATTGAAGTGACGAGCAATGAACCGCAGGAAATGCTGGCGCAGGCGCGAACTCTCGCCAGCTTTGCTGAAAACATCGTGGTCAAGATTCCGGTTATTACTGAAGATGGCCGGTCCTGCCTCGAAGTGGTGAATACGCTTGTTCGAGAAGATATCGCCGTCAACTGCACCGCCATTCTGTCCTTCAACCAGGCTGTACTCGCCGCCAAGGCCGGCGCAACCTATATCAGTATTTTTGCCGGTCGAATCGGCGATGAAGGCGGAGATTCGAGTGCCGTGGTGGCCGGTGTCCGGCGCTGGCTGGACATGTGGGCCTACCCATCGAGAATTATCGTCGGCAGCATTCGTAGCGCGATTGAAGTACAGCAGGCAGCCCTCGCCGGAGCTCACATAGTGACCGTGCCGCCGCCGTTTCTGGGCAAAATGATTGACCACCACTACACTCGCGAAACGGTGCGGCAATTCAATCAGGATGCGGCCAAGGCTCTAACCCAGATCCGCCAGAAACAGATTGCTTAGGTTGACATGGGCGTCAAGAGATTCCCTCGGTCAACAACCAGTTTCAATGATCCACAAAGCTAGACAACTAAATCCATGTCCACAATCCCAACCGTTTCTTCCACCATCCCCGTCGAGCTCGTGGACCGCGCTCGCCGTGAACGTGATTTCTTCAATCAACATAGTGATCCCGAAAAAATTCGGGACCAGCTTTTAATGGTTGCCTCCGAACCGGACGCAATCCCCCGGGAAATTGCCGCTCAATTCCCTTCACTGGCTGGCAAGTGCGTCTGCGACGTCGGTTGCGGTTATGGAGTGCTTTCCGCCTACTTTGCCAAAAAGGGAGCACGGGTATTCGCTTTTGACGTAGCCGAGACCAACGTCAAACTGGCGGAACGCGCGACCCAGGTAAATCGGGTGCGCGATCGGGTTTCCCTGCAGGTGATGCAAGGAGAATGTCTGGCTTTCGCTGACAATACTTTCGATTTGGTCTTTGGCAATGCCGTTCTCCACCACTTGGACACCGCCGTGAGCGCGCGAGAGATCCGCCGGATATTAAAACCGGGCGGGGTGGCGATTTTTCGCGAGCCCCTGGGTGAAAATCGTCTGCTGGAATGGGCCCGTGGATGTTCGTGGCGCTCGCAGCGGCATACTCCCGACGAACATTCTCTTCGCTATGCGGATGTTGAAACCCTGCGCACAGTCTTTCCTCGCGTCGTACTGCGAGAGTGCGAACTGCTGACGGTGGTCCATGCCCCTTTCAGAAAAGTTGAGGGCATGATCGCGATTCGTAGAGGCGAACGCGCTCTCCAGCGTCTGGAGCATTTTGATCGACAGGTCCTTAGGCGCTGTTCGTGGTTGCGGCCGTTCGCGTCTTACTGCGTGGTCTCAATGTTTAAACCGGCGTGAACCGAATCCAA
>DATBAX010000472.1:0-8018 GCA_036271275.1 Terriglobales bacterium | reverse complement strand
GGACCTGCGCTGGTGACGAAAGAAGATATTCCCGATCCCCATACCCTACGGATACAAACCATTCTGAATGGCGAATCCATGCAGGACGGAAACACCAATGACATGATCTTCGATATTCCCACTCTGATCGAATTTCTCAGCGGCAGCACAACGTTATTGCCGGGTACGGTCATTTTGACCGGCACGCCCCTGGGGGTGGGACTCGCGCGAAAACCGCCGTTGTTCCTTAAGCCAGGCGACAACATTTCCATCGTCATCGACAAGATCGGGACGCTAACAAATCCAGTTGAGGCCGAACCGTCGTAATTGAGCTTGCAATAGTCCTCGGCTTCGCTGTCTCGCAGCGAAGCCGTTTTCCATTTGCAGGACACTTATGATGGAGGAATCTTGTATAATTCACGACTGAACTAATGATAATACCGCGCAAGGGAGAGATCATTTCTCGTTCCTTCACTTATGGAAAACGAGTGGCGAAGAACAGTCTTTCGGCGCAGACTTGCTGGTAGCGCAGAATTAAAACGGGCCCGATTTAGCTTGGAATCCATTGGCAACACCGTTCAGAACGACCTTTGACGGCGCGCCCGGAGGCGGATGAAGACGAATTTCAGGACATCTGAAAAAGAATTAGAGATTCTCGGGCTGATTCATGCTCGAGTTGCAATGTCGCGTGCGGAACTCGTCGAATTGACGGGACTTAGCGCAGGCCTCATTTCGGCCGTCGTGCGGCGCCTGATCGCCAGCGAACTGGTGGTTGAGTCGGGCCTGGAGCCCAGCAAACTGGGCCGGCGCAGGGTTGCGCTCAAATTGTGCGCGGGAACGTCGTACACAATTGGTGTGGAAATCGGAACTTTCTTTCTCCGCGTGGTCATCAACGATCTGGCCGGAAACGTCTGCCACAAAGTCGAAACCCGCACCATTCTTTCCGATGGTTTTACGCGAGTGATGGAGCGTTGCTTCAAGACCATCGATCAGGCCGTAAGCGATAGCGGGATCAATAAAGATGCGATCGCGGGTATCGGGATCGCGCACTCCGGAGTAGTGGATAGTAATCAAGGAGTTGTACTTTCATTTCCCCGCCCCGGACAAATGGCCGAGTGGCGCAATGTAGCTTTACGCGAAATGGTGGAAGAGAAATACAAAGTCCCCTGCGTCGTGGAGGACAGTGTTCGCATGGCCGCATTGGCGGAAAAGCAGGTTGGTATCGCCGTCGAGCTCTCCGACTTTGTTTATATTCGAATCGGAATGGGCATCGGCTCCTGCATCTTTATCGATGGAGAACCGTATCGGGGCGCAGGAGGGAGCGCGGGAGAGTTCGGCCACATGACCGTCGATGAAAATGGCCCGCTTTGCTACTGCGGTAACAATGGCTGCCTTTCTGCACTGGCATCGTGCAGCGCGATCATACTGGCCGTGGCCGGCGCCATCCGAAAGGGTGTCCATTCCAAGATCCAGGAGATGGTGGCGGACGATCTGGATCAAATCAACATTGAAATGATCCTGCAAGCTGCGGTTGAAAATGATTCGCTGGCGTTTCGCGTATTGAATGACGCCGCCGTGCATATCGGAGTCGCACTGGCGGATGTGGTGAATCTTCTCAATCCGTCAGTTGTGATTTTCAGCGGACCGTTGTTCCAAAGCAATTCGCAACTCATGCTCGACTCGATTCAGCGGGTCATCCGGCAGCGAGCGCTGGAAAAAGCCGCTAATGAAGTTCAGCTCATCGTGTCTACGCTTGGAGCGGACGCCCCCGCACTGGGCGCAGCACGCTTCGCGGCATCAAAATCCATTGCGAAGTTGTACGCGCAGAAAAATTGACTAAGCCTGTGGACCCAGTGGCTTGTACCAAGGGAGGGCGCGATCTCCCCTACCAGATTGAACCGTACATATTGCCTGTTAACTGGGAAAGTCTTTCTGATACCGCCTTAGTGCTTCCCCCGCATTTCCTTTGACCATGTAAAGCCTTCCCTTGATGCTCTTCTCCTCACCAGTCTTAAGTAGCGGGCCAAAATAAGGGTCGGCGTGAAAACACTTATTACCTTTCGCATCACCGTAGATCTGGTCCGCCTGCTCAAATCCCAAGGCAGCGGAGTGGGTACCGTCTTCAGCTTCAATGATGACGACCGACGCCTTCGCTTCCACTGCGGCAACAGGAAGAGCACGGTGACCGGCGGGAATGAATCCGTGCGCTCCCGCCACCTTGTAGAGGTGCATATCGCGCCCCGCCATTTCGGCAAAGGTCCGCAAATGTTTGCCATCGAACAGGTAGGTTCGCGTGACCTCGGAATCCGCCAATGATGAGGACTCTAGAGTCACGGCGCAAAATGCCCAATCGAGATTTTCCATCGGCTGTCGCATGTCGTTGCGGGCGGTCAGATGAATATCGAGGTAATCACACTGAACGGTGAGCCGGAGAGAAAATTTTCCTTTGCCAGGCACCAGACAGTCTGCATAAATCTCTTTGCCGGGTTCTACGATTCGCCATTCAAAGGGGATGTGGTGATAGTTTTTTCCGCGCCCCTCTGGCTCAGACGGTGGAAGATGATCGTCGTACAGAAATCCCGTCTCATGACCGACGACTTCGCTGGTGCGAAGGATGAGTCGCTCACACGGGCCGAGCCACCCGCCTTTCAATTCAGCACAGAGCCGCCAGTCATGGAATGCCTTGTTCCTCGTACGGTAATCTGCGTATAACCCCTTCCATCGGTATGGTTCGATGGTCAATTTGCTTTTGGACTCAACTTCGTCGTTGGAAGTCTGGCCCAACACTTGGGAAGCGGCTGCGGTCATTACAGCCGAAGTCAACAAACTACGTCGCGTAATCAAATTTCTACCCTCCTTGGCGCGTCAGAACGTGTCACTTACCACCGGCCTGCCGCTTCAACTCTGCAAGTTTCTTTTGCATGGGCCGATAACCGTATTCCACTGCGAGGGCAATGGAACCACGGTCCGTTTGATTCCGTGCTACAGACGCGTAGGCTTCGATAGACTGTTTCAGGATTGAAATCGCGTTCGTAGCTTCCTTGATCGCGTCTTCTGTACGGTGAGCGCTTTCCGCGGTGGCCGCATGCCGAACTGCCTCCACCACCAAAATGTATTTGGTTGAAAATTCCATTCTCTTCGCCCAATATTCAGCATACGTCTTGCCTTCCGGCGTCGCCGCCAGGACTGCGCGTTGTGCAGCCTTCCATCCCTGCTCGTAGTTCTTGCGATTCTCTTCCAGATAATCTGGCAAGGGGCCAGGCTTCCAGTACATCATCAGCATTTCCGGGACCGGCGAAGTGATGTGCTGGTCAAAGTTTTCCCATATAACGGTGGCCGCGTCGATGCTGTGCATAGTAGTGAGAAGCTCGGCTCCGCACACAGATCCACAAGTGGCGGTCAATTGTGCGGTCGCAATTTTGTCGGGGTCGGCATTCGCATCCCAGGCGGCACGCGCAAGGTACGCCATCTCGGTATCGTGGTCCCCTGGAAAACGTTCGCGCGCCACAAAGCCGTCCCAATTGGTTTCGCGCAGGATCTTTAGAACTTTTTGGAGCGATGATGTGGTGATCTGAGGAAGGATGCCGATGTTGTCGTCGTCCACCGTCAGATTGATGATGGGACGAATGGGGCCGTCCGACAGTTTCTTGAGAATATCTGCACGCAACAAGAGATGAGTCAGAAAATTGTCGGGCATCACTTCAAGTTCGGAATTCGGCGGTAAGACCTTGGGCAGAATGGGAAATAATTCTTCGGCGAATCCCCAATACAGAAACTTCATGTCGGGCCGCTTGCTTTGGCTCACTGCGCCGGAATCTTTTACCAGCCAATCGAAGAAATCGAGCGACGCCAGATCGCCTTTTACTTCGTCGGCAGCCTTCTTATCAAGCTCGGCCCTCGGATGCGAGGTAAAGTTATAGCCCACGCGATGCTGGCTGGCGTCCAGCACATGGTCGAGTGTTGTGACCTGGCCAATGCCGTATTTTTCGTCTAGCTTGTCCCACGCGTTCTTGTACTGGTCTGTCCACTGACGCCATTCGTTGATGGAAATGTTAAGACGATCGGCTAGCGGATATGTGTTAATAGTCGTTTGCACTACGGCAGAAGAAAGTTTATGCAGGCCCGGATCGTCAAGTTTGGTATTGGGTCCTGGGGTCGTGGTCAGTTGGTTCAGCATGCGAATCGGCACGGCGCCGCCCAGCAGTGGAGCAAATTCTTTGGGATATTCGCTGACCGTCGCATTCACAACGCATTCCATACCGCGACTATGTCCATAGTCGATTAGCTCCTGCTGGAGCTTTACCCCGGCCTCAAGAATTTGGTCCGGCGTTCCGTTTACCGGCAAATCAGGATTCCAGAACTCAGTCATCTTCGCGGGAAAAGCTGAACGGCCCGGCATATCAGGAGTGATGGGATAGTGATAGCTGTACCAAAGCGCCGCAGTCTGGCGCTTGATTCCATCCACCTGATAAGCGAGAAACGGCTGCCAGGCAAATGCGAAAATATTCAGCCGGTTGTATTTCATTTTCGCAAGCTGATCGATGAGTGGCCGAAAATCCTTGATGCCCCATGCTTCCCCGCTATCGACGAAATCCTGCGTCGTGGGATGGGCCCGCACTCGGAAAATCGGCTCCATCACAACATTCAGTTTGGGCAGAACGAAATTGGATTTGGCCGGCAGCACATCCCGGTCCAGCAGATATGTCACTCCCCAACGCTCGGCCAGTTCGTAAACCGCCCAAAGTACGGCTTGCGAACTACCGCCACTGACAATAAACGTAGACGAGCTTCCCGGCACATTCTGAATCACAACTCCCTGCTCGCCGACTTTTGGGAGACTCTTGATCGAATGGTTCGATGCCGGAGTGCCGACAAGAAAAATTGCGGACGCACCAGCGTCTGGCGAGGTAGTCGGATGGACGTCAACTCCGAAAAGCTTGTTCAAGTATCCGCAGAGCTCGGAAGCTGCGAACCGCTCCAGTTCCGGCGCCTTTTCGCCCACGACAACGGAAACCTGATGGCGGGCGGGATTTGCATCCAGTGCGACTGCGCTCAACATGAAGACCAACCACCATGGGACGAGGCAAGCGATTCTCTTGATCATGAACAGCTCCTGATGATTAGGCTTTAGCAAATAATACAACAATGAATTATGTTGCTCGCATCAATCAACTAATATTGATTTTTATCTTTGAAATGAACTATATCGATGATATCTTCCTTTCCAAGCGCAGTGGGGCGTTAACCGGATAAATTCAATGATTTAGCGTCCAAATCGTTCCCTAGCCTCGCTGCGATAGTTCATTAAAGAAATAATATGGACGAAGCTGCCATTTCTTTTCTCGAGCGTCTTGCGGAAACAAAGCCTCTACTCGGGACTTTGGTAAGCACCAGTTCCACCGAGGTGGCCGAGGCGCTGTCGCTTTGTGGATTTGAATGGCTTTTTATCGACGTTGAACATTCCGTGGTGGATTTGGTTGCGGCGCAACACATTATTCAAACTATTTCGCCACGAACTTTCGGCGTCATTCGCGTGCCGGACAATTCCGCGGAACATTTTAAGAAAGCGCTCGACACTGGATGCGATGCCATCGTGGTTCCGATGATCAAATCCGTTTCCGAAGCCGAGCGGGCAGTCAGGTTTGCAAAATATGCGCCGCTGGGAGAGCGCAGTGTCGGTCTTGCAAGGGCACAAGCCTATGGATTGAATTTTGATGGCTATCTAAAGAGTGCCAACCAGAAAGTCGCTCTCATTTTGCAGATTGAACATAAAGATGCGGTGGAACGAGTGGAAGAAATCGTCGCGGTTCCCGGAGTCGACGCGATCTTGATAGGCCCCTACGATCTTTCGGCCAGTATGGGACTGCTGGGACAAACTTCGGCGGCCCCGGTGGTCGAGGCGATCACGCGAGTCCGCAACGCTTGTTTCGACGCAAAAATGCCATTCGGGTCCTTCTGCATGACCGCAACGAAAGCCCGGGAAGAAATTGCCGAAGGTGGCCGCCTGGTTGTGTTGGGAAGCGATTTGTTATTCATGATCAAAAACGCAAAGTCAGAACTAGAAAGCCTGGGTTCAAAGTCATAAAACTATTCGGGGAACGATAGCTCATTCATGAAAATCGAATCAGTAGATCTTTTTTATCTGGCCATGCCGGAGATCACGACGGACGCCGACGGCAGTCAAGACGCTTTGCTGGTGTGCGTGCGCTCCGGCAATTATGAAGGTTGGGGCGAATGTGAAGCTGCGCCCCTGGCTTCCATCGCCGCTTATGTCGGGCCAATGTCCCATGGAGTTTGCAGGCCAGTACGCGATTCGGTGCTGGGCCGGGAATTGAACGGCCCGAAAGACATTGCGCTTATCGCGCTCGACGTCGAATACAACAGCATGGATTTACTCCAGGCCCCGCATCTTTGGTCGGGCGTGGAGATGGCGCTATGGGACCTTCTCGGCAAACAGCGTGGGCAACCCGTATGGCAACTCATCGGCTACCCGCGCGCCTATCCCAAAATTCCTTATGCGTCCATGCTGTTCGGTAACTCGCCGCAGGAAACTCTGGAACGAAGTCGAGCCGCGCGTTCCAAAGGATTTCGCGCCGTTAAATTTGGCTGGGGACCATTTGGCAAGAGCTCGGTCAAAGCCGACGCAGATCAATTGCAGGCTGCACGCGAGGGCCTGGGCCCGGAAGGTTTGGTGTGCATCGACGCTGGGCAAACCTGGGGCGACGATGTGGAAACTGCGGCCACGCGCATCCCTGCGTTGGAAGCGGTCCGCGTTCATTGGCTGGAAGAACCTTTCCAGACTGGCGCTTTGGAATCCTATGCAGCACTCTCGGTCCGCAGTGCAAAGGTTAAGCTGGCGGGTGGCGAAGGCGCCCACAATTTCAACATGGCGCGTCACCTGATCGACTACGGAAAAGTAGGATTCATTCAAATCGATTGTGGACGCATCGGCGGCATTGGACCTGCAAAACGGGTAGCGGATTACGCGGCACAGCGAGGCGTCATTTTTGTGAACCACACGTTCACATCGCATCTGGCACTGAGTGCTTCTCTACAACCCTTTGCCGGACTCGCGGAACACAAGATTTGTGAATACCCCACGGCATTGAAACAACTGGCGGTCGATTTGACCACCAACCATCTCTGCCCGGATCAGAATGGAGAAATTAAAATTCCTGACGCGCCCGGGCTAGGGATGACAGTTAACATTGCTGGCCTGTCGCCTTATCTTGTGGATGTGGAAATCGTAGTACAGGGCAACAAGCTTTATAAAACGCCGAGTCTCATGGCATAAATCCCAACTACTCCCGCGTGGCCTGTTCCAGCAGGTGCAGGTACGAACGATAATTCTGGCCCACTGCTCTGGTCATACCGATTTCGCAGGTTCGACTGCTGGAATAGTAGCCATCAAAATTCTTCGCTTGGACTTCCGCGCCTTGCTCTTTTGTCGCCGATTCTGTCAGCTCGGGAAACAAAAATCCGCGGTCTCCTGCAAAACCGCAACAACCGGAATTCGGCGGGATAAAAACGCTTCCGCTGCAAGCCTTGCCGATGGCCTCAAGTTTTGCCGTGAGGTTCATTTTCGTCAGCGAACAAACCGGATGGAGTGCGATCGTCCCAACTTTGCGGCGGACGGTCAGGCGTGGCAGCAGTTCGTCATAAGCGAACTCGATGCTGTCTAGAATGCTCATCGCATCGAAGCGTTTTTGGTTTTCCGGATCGAGATAAGGCCTGCAAGTCCGAAAACCGTAGGTACAAGGACTGGTATCGACCACAATCGATAGCCGGCCCTGCTCGGACCACTCCCAGAATCGCTCAATCGCCCGATTCACCGAGATGCGATGCGCTTCATCGTACCCTTTGGACGAAAACGGAACTCCACAGCAGGTGCCGGCAATGTCATTGGCGATGAACAGATTCAATCCAGCTCGGTGTGTCAACGCCAGCATCGCTTGGGTCGGCGACAAGTCTGGCGCTTCTCCTGGCGGAGATCCCATGGTGCGAGAAATGCAACTCGGGAAATATACTGCGTCCGCTTT
>DATBAX010000471.1:0-3685 GCA_036271275.1 Terriglobales bacterium | reverse complement strand
CTCCCCGCATCACCACACAACTCGCCGACGCAATGAAAGTTCGAGAGGTCGTGATTACCTCGTCCCCCTGCCCAATTCCCAACGCGTGCAGCGCCAATTCAAGCGCCAGCGTCCCGTTAGCCACGCAGATGGCATGCTTCGCGCCCGTTGCCTCGGCGAATTCGGCTTCGAACAGCCGCCCTTCCTGTCCAGTCCAGTAATTAACTTTCCCCGAACGAAGCACGGCAGCCGCCGCATCGATTTCCTCCGCCTCAAAATGAGGCCACGGCGCGCTTACAGCGGGTTCATTGGAATGTTTAAGAGTAGGTTTTGCAGTCATTGGAATGGGTGTGATCTTCGAGAATTGAAAGAGACTCTTGATTGTTTGGGACAGTGGGAATCTTATGATGCTGATGCAGCCATGGCCTTGGGTTTCGCCGGAATTCCGATGACCGTTGTATTCGGCGCGACGTTCTTATTCACAATGGCTCCCGAGCCAACAACTGCGTTGTCGCCAACCGAGAGGTACTGCAGAATGACAGCGTGGGTTCCAACCAAAACGCTTTTGCCTATGTTTACTCCACCCGAGATCGCCACCAGCGGGTTCACAACGGTGCCAGCCCCGATCGTGGTCTCATGCCCAATCGTGCAGCTCAAGTTGACCATAGCAAATTCTTCAATGTTAATATTCACCGTCGCAATGGTCCCGGCGCAGAGGATGACACCCTCGGCAAACTGACACGATTTGTCATATTTCACGCCAGGATGAATCAATGTCGGCCAGGGAATTTGAGGGAAGCGCTCCTTAAGTTCCTGGCCTAAGCGCAACCGCACTTCAGGACTGCCAATACCAATGGCCAAGCCATCCACATGATTATTGTCCAGCCAGCTGAAATCGCCGAGAATGTCTGAATCTCGCTCTCCAAGCTTTGCCGGATCGCTAACCAGAAAGCCAGCGACTTCCATGCCTCCCGACGATCCCTCATGGGACGCCGCGCGCCCGATGTCCGAAATTAGCCACGCGACTTCTCGCGCGAATCCTCCAGCGCCAACAATCGCAATACGTTTATTTTGACTCATACGTTTCCCCTCGTTTGGTTCACTGTTACACCAAGAAATTCCGTCATGGTCGCGTGTCCAGCCTTTGCGATTCCATTGCCACGAAATACGTGCCATACCGTCTTAACCAGGATGACAAGATCCAGCCAAAAGCTACGATGGTCCACATACCAGACGTCCAACTCGAATCTCTGCTTCCAGTCGACCGCGTTGCGGCCGTTGATTTGTGCCCATCCGGTGATCCCGGGTTTAATTTCGTGGCGCCGCATCTGCTCCGGCGTATAGCGCTCCAGATACTGCGTCAGCAAAGGACGCGGCCCCACCAGGCTCATCTCTCCCCGAATCACATTGAGCAATTCCGGCAATTCGTCGAAACTGCTTCGACGCAGAAATCTTCCAAATGCTGTTAGCCGATCACCATCTGGAAGCAACTCTCCATCGGCGCCTCGCGCATTCGTCATCGTGCGAAATTTCAGGCAGGTAAAAATGCCACCCCGCAATCCAGGACGCGCCTGACGAAAAATCACCGGCCCTCCCAGAAACACTCTCACCAGTGCCGCGACGATCAACATCACCGGCATCAGGACCACCAACGCAACCATCGCTACTACCAAATCGAAAACCCGCTTCGCCATCAGGCTGACGGATCCCTTCGCTGGTGCCGCATTCTCTTTCAGCAATTCCCGATACATATTGATCTGCGCATCCCAAATCGCTTCGGGACGGAAATCGCGCTCCATGCGCGCCCGTCCTGCCAGTCCCATTCGCGCGCGCAATTGCGGATCTTTCAAAAGTTGTGCGATGGCTTCAGACAGCGCGATCGAATCTCCCACCGGAACCAGAAACCCAGTTTCGCCGTCAATCACCGAATCCACCGCGCCCGTCGCGGTCGTCGTGACCACCGGAACCCCGCTGGCCTGAGCTTCGAGCGGCACCCCCGGAAACCCTTCGCGATAACTCGGCAAGGCCAGTACATCCATGAGGCCGTAATAAGGAGCGGTATCTGGGACAAAGCCAGTGCCAACAATCGCCGACGACGATTCGATAAATCGTCGAACTTCCGGTTCCACCGGATCGCCTTTTTCAAAGTCACCCACCAGCAGCAGACGAAGCTCCGGCGTGTCTTCGTGCAGTCTTTGAAATGCCTCGACCAGCTGGCGTATCCCTTTGTCTTTTACGAATCGCCCCACAAATCCAATAACCGGCGCGTCGGCGGCAATGCCAAGTTTCTCCCGCAAGCTTCGGGTTTCTTTGGACTCCCGTCCCTCTGACGAGAATCGCCGGATGTCCACGCCACCACTTCCTTTTCCCAACACGATCGCTTTGTCGCCGTCCACCAGATTCAAATCAATCGCGCGCGCCCGCAAGCTTGGGCTCACGCATACCACTCTGTCGGCGCACTTGCAGCTAATCCACTCGGTCGCCCACAGCAATCGTCGTTTGGCCCCAGTCGCGGTTTCCAAACGCAATCCGCGAAGTGTGTAGACTCGGCAGGGAACGCGCGCCAGCAATGCCGCCACACTGGTGAGCAACCCGGCTTTCGGCGTGCTCGCATCCACGATCGCAGGACGAATCCGCCGAATAGTTCGATACAGTTTGCATAACGAAATCAGGTCCCGAAGCGGCGCAATCTCCCGCTCCATCGGGATCGCCATATTTGCAACTCCCTCGGCCGCCGATACCTTCACCAGATTCTCACCCGGAGAAGACAACAAAGTCGGCTCCAAACCAGAACGACGCAAATGTCCCAACACGTTCTTGTAGAAATTGCAGGACAGGGTAGAAGTGACAGCAAATAGGATTGGAGGCTTGTCCAAGGATTATGCTCGGGAGGCAGATTGTGCGTAGGAAATGCGGGTACACTTTCGCCGCGACAGCGAATGGTAAATTTCTTCCCATTGGTCCACTACTGAAGACAGGTTGTAGTGTTTTGCGACATGATCGCGTCCAGCGGTTCCCATGTTTAGCCGCGACGCGTCGGATAGATCTTCCATACGCTGCATAGCGTCGGCAAGCGCTTCGGAATTCTTTGCTGGCACTAGAAACCCGTTCACTCCTTCGCTAACAATTTCATCAGTTCCCCCCACCGCGGTAGTCACAATAGGCAAGGCCGATGCCGCCGCCTCCAATAACACCATGGGCAATCCTTCCCATGCGGACGACATGACGTACGCATCCGTCGCAGCCATTAGTTGAGGCACGTCTTTGCGGATTCCCAGAAACCGCACTTGCTTCGATATTCCGAGGTGCGCGGCGAGATGCTCTATGGGCTCGCGTAAGCGCCCTTCTCCAGCCACCAACAAGACATGACAACGATTTCTAAGTCGCGAAAACGCAGTCATAAGATTCGGATAGTCTTTTGGTTCATCTAATCGCCCGACTGCTAGCCAGACAAACTGACCATCAAGACGAAGTTCAGTCCGCAAACTCTTGCGATATTCGATATTTGGTTTGAAAGCTTGGAGCTCTACTCCGTTAGGCACCGTCTTAAGTTTTCGCTCCGGCACTGCGCCCACTCTGACATACCTAGCGGCCGCGGCATGGCTCACAATGGTCGTCAAATCAGCCAGTGGGTCCGTAATGCGATAAGCCAATTCTCTCCATCGCGCGCCTTCCGTGATGCTGTGCGCCGTGGAGATGACAACAG
>DATBAX010000470.1:0-2888 GCA_036271275.1 Terriglobales bacterium | reverse complement strand
GCGGTGTCGGCCATGGTCTGGGCCTGCGCAGCTTGAGTACCGGCTGCCTGGGCCTTCTGATCGACCTCGGCGGCTTTCGCCTGGACCTGCTGGATGCCGGCCTGTGCGCGGGCGTCAACATCGCGGATATCCTTTGTGTTCTTCGCGGTTAGATCGTCGAGCTCATTCGTCTTGTTGATGAGCGGCGTAGTTTCTTGGCGGACATAATTCTTGCTGGCGCAACCTACCGTCGCGGCCATACTTGCTGCCAGTAAAATCGTTAACGAAGTGCGATTCATTGGTGGAGGGCTCCCTTCCTCTATCTATCTCAAGTGCGAGTCCAGCGTCAGAACCTTAGATGCTGCAATCTTCAGTCTCGCTACTAACGTTCGTATTCTATAAGAGCACGGGACTTGCCAACCTGCCATTGCGGCTGTTGATGATATAAGTCATTTATTTTGTGATGCTTAGGTGTTAACTAAATCAGGGCGGCGACGATCTGTCGTGAGCAAAGCGATACGAACTGGGGAAATTTTATACGGTGGATTAGTCAGATACCGGAAAAGCCCTTTCGAGACGAAAGATCACGAGATCCGCAGAGCGCACCAGCGAATGACAGAAAACGGGGATTCGCGTTCCTCTCAGATACGAGAAGTTCCAATTGTTGGCGCACGATTTCCGCCATCGACATTCCTTGTCTGAAGCGAGGTTTGCTTGAGCCTGTCGAAAAGATCGGAGGAAAGACGCACGCTGAGTCGGCGATTCGTTTGATCCTCACACTGGTCTACGAACCAAACCCGAACACTCAATCATCTAAAATAGAGTCTCCCGAATGGATCTGCTCCAGAAAATTCGTACTTTGCCCACTTCCGCTGGCGTGTATCTCTACAAAAACGCCGAGGGAGACATTATTTATGTCGGCAAAGCCAATAATTTGCGGAGCCGAGTTTCGTCTTATTTTCACGAAGGACGTCATATCGGCGACGCAAAGACCGGGACGCTGGTGCGCGAGGCCGTCGATGTCGATTACATCGTCGTGGCCAACACTAAGGAAGCGCTGGCGCTCGAAAACCATCTCATCAAACAAAAGCAGCCGCGATTCAACATCCTGTTGCGGGACGACAAGACTTATCCCTACGTGAAGCTGACCTTGGGCGAGCGTTGGCCGCGGGTGTATGTGACGCGCCGCTTAAGAAAAGACGGCGCAGCGTACTACGGTCCGTACTTCCCTGCCAATCTGGCTTATCGGCTTGTCGATCTGATTCATCGGAATTTTCTGGTTCCGTCATGCAAAGTGGACCTCAATCGCTTTCATCCGCGTCCCTGTTTGCAGTTCTATATCAAGCGCTGTCTGGGGCCGTGCGTGGAAAACCAAACTACGGCCGAGATTTATCAGGAAGCGGTGCGCGATGTGAAACTGTTCCTCGAAGGGCGGCCGAATGATCTGGCGCGGTCATTGCGTGAACGCATGGAACAGGCCGCGAGTTCGCAGGAATTTGAGCGGGCGGCAAAATATCGCGATCTAATTTCGACCGTCGAGCAGTTGCAGGAGAAGCAGCGCATCGCGACTATTGAAGGCGATGACGCCGACGTCTTTGGATATCACTACGAAAACGGGATGTTGGCAGTGAATCTGTTTCACGTGCGAGGCGGTCGCGTATTGGATCGGCGCGAGTTCTTCTGGGAGGAATTGCCGACGAATGCCGACGGGCAAGAGTTCAATCCGGGAGAATTCCTCTCTGCGTTGCTCAAGCAGCTCTACATTGGCCAGCCTTACGTTCCAAGAAATATTTATGCACCGGTCGAGTTCGAAGATCGAGAGATGCTGGAGGAGTTGTTGTCCGAGCAGCTCGCAGCGGATGGAGGCCGCGCTACGCGGGTCAATATCCTCGTACCGCAGCGTGGGGACAAACGTTCCCTGCTCGATCTGGCCGGCAATAATGCAAAACAATCTTACGATCAGCGCTTCCGGGTAATGAAGCCCAATACAAAAGCCATTCAAGAAGCTTTGCAGGATGCACTCGGGCTGCCCGATCTTCCGGAACGCATAGAATGCTTCGACATCTCGCACATTCAGGGCGCCGAAACCGTCGCGTCGATGGTGGTATGGGAAGACGGACAGATGAAGAAGTCCGATTATCGCAAGTTCATTATCAAGACAGTTGAAGGTGTGGACGATTTTGCGTCCATGCGCGAGGTGGTCACGCGGCGCTATAAGCGTATTCAGGAAGAAAAAAAGAAGATGCCCAGCCTGATCTTAATCGACGGCGGCCTGGGGCAATTGCACGCCGCCGCCGATGCGCTGGACTCGATTGAGGTAATCAACCAACCGCTCGCGTCGATTGCCAAGCGCGAAGAAATTATCTATGTGCTCGGGCAGGAGAGCGAGCCGGTGGTCCTCGATCATCACTCGCCGGTGCTTCATTTAGTGCAACTGATCCGCGACGAAGCCCACCGCTTTGCCCTGACTTTTCATCGCAAGCGACGTCAGATGCGCGACCGCTCGACAGAACTTTTGGAAATCCCCGGAGTAGGCGAAAACACTACGCGCAGGTTACTGCAACATTTCGGCAGCTTGCAGGCAGTAAAACAGGCGGATGTGGCAGCGCTCTCGTCAGTAGTAACACGAGGTCAGGCGGAAGCAATCCTTCAACATTTTCAAAAATAAAATCGCTTTCCTTGGCGTTCTTTGCGGTTAAGAAACGACGGGTTACAGCCTTTAACCGCAAAGAACGCAAAGAAAAGCCGCAAATAGCGCTAAGGGTTCTGTGATAGCTTTCGCAGCGATTGCCACGTCATCCAGCCGACGATTCCAATCATGCCGCACCATCCGAGAAAGCGAATCACGCCGGCAATCGTGGTGTCCTGCTGCAAGACTCCAAGGCTGGTGAAGATCGTGTGCCAGTCAT
>DATBAX010000469.1:0-9425 GCA_036271275.1 Terriglobales bacterium | reverse complement strand
TTCCGCGAGGCCAAGATTGAGTTGCATCCCCGGCAATTTTCGATCTAGCGCGATTGCCCGGCGGTAAGCGGTACTCGCATCTTCATATTTCTCCAGCTTCGACAACACGACGCCAAGACTGGCAAATGCGGCTGCGTCTCGAGGATTGGCCTTTGTGATTGCCTGCCACGCGTCGGCAGCTTCCGGATACTTCCCCTGCTGCTGGAGTGCCACGGCCTCTGCAGGGCTGGGCGTCTGAGCAAATACGAAGCCCGATAGGAAGAAAACAATTGCCAGGTAGAAAATGGCCTTTTTATTCATGCTCGAAACATAATTTGAGGAGAGTCATACATACAGGCGATCAGCATAGCCAGTTGCGTTCGTCGAAGCAACATCCGGTTATTTAGATGACCGGCCCGACTTTCGGGCAGAAGAATGCCCCGCTCTACCGGGGGAACCAGTGCGAGCGGGGCAAAGAACCAACGTTAAGAATGTCGGCTAGTAAATCAGCTTGATTCCCAGTTGGAACTCTCTTGGATCAAAGGCCGAAGTGACCTGGCCAAAGTTACCAGCGCCAACGTTAGTTCCGATTCCGCCGTTGTTGGCATCGCCTTTGAACTGGGTATGGTTCCAAACGTTGAAACCCTCCGCCCGGAACTCCATATGGAAGCGCTCGGTAAAGGCAAAGTTCTTAAGCAGAGAGATGTCAAAGTTGTTGCGACCGGGGCCTCGGATAGCATCGAAGCCAAGGTTGCCGTAGCAGTCCGCACCCGAGCCACCTACCGTGCAAGGTGGCGCGGAGAAGGCCGCTGGATCAAACCATTGGGCAACAGTATGAGGATAGGAGATCTTGCCGTTCACATCGGGTCGATCACCGGTATTGTTAAGGATGTTAGAGACATTGCTACCGCTTACTCCAAGGTTCAGAGGCGCGCCCGATTCCTCGGTGATGATTCCCGAGAATTGCCATCCGCCCAAGGTTGATCTAAGCAGGCGGCTGCTGTTGTCCCTGAACAACGGGAGGTCGTAAACGAAGTTGGCGAAGAAGACATTGGTGCGATCGAACTGCGACGGCCCAATATCGTAACGGTATCCCTCATAAGGATTCGTAGCGTTGTTGAGATCGCCACCGCTACCATTGCTCGTTGTCGAATCAATTGCTTTCGAGTACGTATAGGACACCTGCAGGTGGAGGTTGTGCTTGTAGTTGCCGGTCAACGAGGTCTGGAGCGAGTTGTAGTGGGCAGTACCTTCGTTCTCGGCCAGGCGAATTCCACCGAAACCGGGATATGTCACCAACTGGTTGAGACCCAGCCCGAGAACGTTTCCGTTCGCAAGCAGCAACGGTAGATCCGCTTCGGCCGGAAGATTGACGGCCCTATAGTCATTTTCGTGCCGTCCTTGACTGCCTACGTACGCCACGGACAACACGGAGTTAGCTCCCAGCGCCTGCTGGACACCTAAACTGAACTGATAGCTCACCGGATTGTTGTAATTATCCGCATTGACGCCCGTCACGCCCAAAGGAAGAACCGGCAAAGCCGCAGCGGTGATCACGTCGCCGGTCTTGATGTTAAGGCCCGGATTTGAGAGCGAAACGCTGTTAAGAGTGGGATTCAGATCGCCCGGAGGGTTGACGGCACCGTTGTACATGTCGTTGCCCTGGATGCGCTCGTACATGGTGCCAAATCCGCCGCGCACGATGGTCTTGCCTTGACCGGTAAGGTCATAAGCGAAGCCGATGCGTGGACCGAAGTTGAGCCAGTGATTGTTCACCAGGCCCTTAGGAATGCCGTTTTTGCCGCCGACACCAATTCCGTTGGTATAGAACTGCAAGCCTGCCAGGGTCGGATTCGGGCTGGTGCTTAACCCTGGGCTGGGAGCAGTGCAATTCGGATCGGCGGCGGAGCTACAGATATTCCCAGCCGAGTCGAAAGTCGCGGCATTGGCCGGGTCATAGAGATTGGGATAGAAGTTCGAGGACTGTTGATTCGCTTCGTAAGTGTGCGGAATGCCGTCCCAACGGAGTCCAAGATTCAAAGTTAGGCGATGAGTCGCGCGCCAGTTGTCCTGAACGTACGCAGCCGTGGACACATTGTTCCATTGCCCCGTGATTTTGACGGCATCTTCAGTGTATTGCTGGCCATAGCCGAGAAGATAGTCAGCGAAATCATTCCCTGTAAACGAACCGTCGAACCGGAAGTTGCCTTGGGTATTGGCGAAAGCATCCTGGGCTTTTTTATAGAGCGCCCAGCTAAAGCCAAACTTAAGCTGGTGTGCTCCTTTGGTCCAGGAAAGATCGTCGCGCAGTTGGTAATCATCCGCTTTGTTATTCCACGGCGTCCAGTTGGAAGTGTACTGGGCCCCGGTTACACCTGCGAGATTGATCGATGGGATGCGCGTATCGACATTCGGGCCGGTAAACAGACGGTTAGCGCCTTCCGTGAAACCCGTGCTGGGGTCAGGAGCGGACACTAGCCCATTAGGAATAATGTGAATGCGGTTGCCGTTGTAGTTAAAAGCTGCCTCGTTAAGAAGTGTCGGGCTGATCACGTAAGTAGTGTGGATGACGGCGCTGTACGAGGGATTGCCGAAAACGTCCGCAACCGTAGGCAGGTTGTCTCCGCTCCACTGCGTGGTCCCATAAGTCTGTGAAATCTGCTCGGAAACCCAGTGTCCAAAGACTGAAAACTTATCGCTGAATTGGTGATCGACCCGGGCAATCTCTTCCCTCAGATTGGTGGGTGAGTTATTTCCGCCCACAAAGAACGCGCCGCTGGTGGGCTTCGGGAAAATGCCGCCATACGTGCCGCCTGCGGTCAGAAGTGCCTGAGCGTTAGGGTCGAGTAAGCCAGTAGGGATTTGGTTGCTGTTAGTGAACGCAACCAGATTGGAACCTGGCGTAGCCAACGTCGTATCTGCGGTGCAGGCGCCACCCTGCGAATTTGGCGTGCTCAAAGTCTGTCCCGCCGTCGCAAAATCCCCCGCAATTCCGGGCGAAACCTGGTTCGTGCAAGGCGTGTGCAAGGTCAAGTTCGTGAATGTGGAAGGAAACTGCCCGCCGTAAGTGCTAGCCAGCGGAACCTGCTGCTTCAGCAGACCGCCGTCAATTTCACCGCGCCATTCCATGTTGTAGAAGAAGAATGTCGGGTGCGACTTGAACAAGGGAACTTGTCCACCGAGGTTGAAACCGCGAACGTTATAGCGCAATTCGGCGACTGGCGCCGGGGCGGGGTTGAAGTAGTTGCGGGCATTGAGTGCGTCGTTGCGGAAGAATTCCCAACCCGAAGCGTGAAATTGCTTGGTCCCGGACTTGATGACCGTAGTGATGGTTGCCGCGGAGGACAAGCCGTATTCGGCGCTGTAGTTCGAAGTAATGTTGCGGAACTCAGCGATGGAATCGATGGAAGGCATTACGCTGCCGCTGCTGCCGCCGCGGTCGAGGTTTTCGCCGCCGTCCAGGAGCTGCATGTTGTGGCCGGCGCGTTCGCCGTTGATGCTCACGTTGCTATCGCCGCTGACTGGGGTGAAGCCTACGCGCGAACCCTGAATACTCGATGCACCCGGAGTCAGCGCAAATAACGAGTACAAGCTGCGTCCGTTGGTGGAGAGCTGGGTGATCTGCTGGCCCGTGATGACCGTGCTAACGTCGCCGGAATCGGCTTGCACTTTCACGGCGTCAGCTTCAACCGTGATGCTTTCCTGGGTCGAACCTACCTGCATGGCGAAGTCGAGGCGGTCGCGATCGCCGACGTTCAGCACAACGCCTTTCTTCTCTTCAGACTTGAATCCTGAAGATTCCGCCTTGACCGTGTAGTTGCCGATATTGAGGTCAGGCGCGACGTACTGGCCGGCCTCGTTGGTCTTGATGCTGCGGCTTTGGCCGGTATTGGTGTTGGTAATCGTAATCGAGACGTTGGCAATCACTGATCCCGAGGGATCGGTGACGGTTCCGACTATGGTTGCTTCCTGGCCGAAGGCGACTGACGCCAGACCGACGAGGACAACACAGAATAGGATGAGACGGCGCGCGCTACGGCCCTTCAAACTCAGGCCAAGACGTTCGGCGTACGTTGATAAAGCAGAATTCATTGCCAGCCTCCGAAACGAGATTTCCACACCTATACCTTTTTACTGATAGGAACTATCAATTTCGTGAATATGTATGGCGGAACACTTTGTAGCTTTACTTGACAGAGGTTGTCAAGCAGAAAAAATGCCATCTAAATCGAATCTATATCGATTTAGTAAAACAGGCAGGCCGGTAAACGCTTACTAATTTTCTTGCTGGATACGCGCCGGTATGCCAAACTGCCGGGGATGTCCCGTAAGAAAGCCGGATCTACTGGCCTCCGGTCGGCCCAACAATCAGAAACTCCGCTCGGCCTGAAACAATTGGCCGATTATCTGGGATTCGCCCCCGCGACCGTCTCCCTGGTACTAAACGGGTCCGCCGTGGCCGACACTATCTCCACGGAAACTAAGAAGTTAATTCGCGATGCGGCCAAAAAATTTAACTATCGTCCCAATTTTTTCGCACGCTGCCTGCGCACCAAACGCAGCTTCACTATCGGCGTAATGGTGTCGGAAGTCAGCGAGGGCTATAACGCCACGGTGCTCAGCGGCATTGAAGACCACCTGCTTCAGGAGGGATATTTCTACTTCGTTGCCAGCCACAGATTCAAGCAAGATCTAATCGACGAATACCCTCAGTTATTCCTGCATCGTTCTGTCGACGGACTCATAGTAGTCAACACACCCTGGCATCTGGACCTGCCGGTACCGGTGGTTACGGTGTCCAGCCACCATACGGTAAAAGGCGTTACCAGTATCGTGCTCGACCACTATCGCGCCGCCGAGGTCGCATTGCGGCATCTGGTCGATCTCGGACATCGCAAAATCGCTTTCATCAAGGGACAAGCGTTCGTGCCGGACACCGATGTGCGCTGGAATTCGATTCTCGGCGCGGCCGCGCAAATGGAATTGTCGATCGACGAGAAATTGGTGCTCCAAATCGCCGATAACTCGCCTACGCCCCAACCCGGCTATGTGCTCACTCAGAAACTATTGGCTTCCGGCGAAAAATTTACCGCCCTGTTTGCCTTCAACGATATTTCTGCAATGGGTGCGATTCGAGCTTTGCACGAAGCGGGGTTAAGGGTGCCGGAAGATATTTCGGTGGTCGGATTCGACGACATCGAAAGTGCGGCCTATCAAAGTCCCGGGCTGACGACCGTCCATCAGCCATTAAGAAAAATGGGGAGGATGGCAGCCGAGACTGTCCTCCGCTGCATCATGCGTCCTACGGAGAAATCCGACGCCTCGCCGAAAATTACGGTCGAAGCGGAATTGATCGTGCGGGGAACCACCGCTGTCGCCCGGCAGCACGCTGCGCGAAGAAAAAACGTACCTTCTCGCTCCGCCGAATCGCGCATCGCCTCCGATTGAATCGGAATTTTTCATCTCTAGAATTCAAACCGTCAATACTAAAGCCTTGAGTTTGGATTTATTTTGTGCTACAAGCGACGGTCTAAACCGATTTAGAAAATCGCAACCGTATTTTTCTGTTTGCCATGAATATGGCCAAAAACAAATATCGGGCCGAGCGTTCGGCTTTACCTTACGGATCACATCACAAGACGGAGCGATCATTCATTGCCCGAGTTTGCCCTCCGATCGGGATCAATTGCGTTTCCGAAAAACCGCTGTCTGCCATATTTCCTGGTCCTGGCCTATCAGTTATTGCTGTTCTAAGGAGTTATTTCTTATGAAATTATCCCGAATTCAAACTACTTTTTTTTATGGACTGGCCGTTTTGCTTTTGATCGCCAGCAATCTGGTTGCACAGACCGCGACTTCGACTACTCCGGCGTACCTGGATCCGTCCCAACCCATCGATGTCCGCGTCAATGATCTGGTATCGAGAATGACGCTGGAGCAAAAAGCGTCGCAAGTGGTGAACCAGGCGCGCGCCATTCCCGAACTGCATATTCCGGCTTATGACTGGTGGAGCGAGGCGCTGCATGGGGTCGCCAATGCCGGCACTGCAACGGTCTTTCCGGAGCCGGTGGGCCTGGCTGCGACTTTTGATGTGCCTTTGATTCACAACATGGCAATCGTGATTGGCACCGAAGCGCGCGCCAAACATTATCAAGCGATACGCGCAGGCCGGCATGACATTATGGAAGGCCTGGATTTCTGGTCACCCAATATCAATATCTTTCGCGATCCGCGTTGGGGCCGCGGCCAGGAAACTTACGGTGAAGATCCATTTCTCACCGGACGCATGGGCGTCGCATTCGTGACCGGGTTACAGGGCGACGATCCAAAATACTATCGAGTTATTTCCACTCCGAAACATTTCGCCGTGCACAGCGGTCCAGAACCGTCACGTCACAATATGAACGTGCAGGTCTCGAAACATGACATGGAAGATACCTATCTTCCAGCCTTCCGCGCCGCAGTGACCGAAGGTAAAGCCGAGTCGGTGATGTGCGCTTATAACCGCGTGAACGACCAGCCGGCTTGCGCGAATACTTTTTTGCTACAAGACCAGCTACGCGGTGCGTGGAAATTTAATGGCTATGTAGTCTCGGATTGCGATGCCATCGTGGACGTTTTCCATGGTCATGCGTTCACCAAGAGCCTGGCCGAAGCCGCCGCAGTTTCGATGAAAGCCGGCATGGACAACGAATGCGCCGACTTCTTCACCAAAGCGACCGACAATTCCGACTACGTGAAATATATCGACGCCGTCCATCAAGGCCTGCTGAGCGAAAAGGAATTGGACATCTCGCTCAAGCGCTTATTCACCGCTCGCATGAAGCTGGGAATGTTCGATCCTCCCGAATCCGTGGCTTATGCGCAGATCCCCGAATCGGAAATCGATAGCGCTCCGCATCGTCAGCTCGCCCTGCAAGCTGCGCGTGAATCTATTGTGCTGCTGAAAAACGATGGCACACTCCCACTCCATGCGGACATCAAGAAGATTGCGGTGATCGGTCCGCTCGCAGAATCTACGCTCGTGTTGCATGGCAACTATGCGGGAACTGCTTCTCACGCCACAACCGCGCTTGATGGAATTCGCAAACAGTTTCCGTCCGCGGAAATTACTTACAATCCCGGCACGAATTTCCTGCAAAAGGAGCAGACCATCCCAAGTTCCGTCCTCTCGACCAAAGATGGCAAGCCCGGACTCACCGGAGAATATTATGCAAACACCGAATTCACGGGAACTCCAACCGTAGTTCGCGTGGATGAGTACGTGAATATCCAACCCTGGCATCGTGAACCATCGGCTGTGACGTTGCCCCCCGGAATGGAAAAATATTCGGTTCGGTGGACGGGATTTCTCACGCCTGCCAAATCAGGTTCGTATCAAGTGGGACTTGTAGGCGCCTACAATCGCCTCTGGCTCGATGGCAAATTAATAGCGGACGACATGGTATTGCACGACGAAAAGCCAACCATGACCACCATGAATCTGGAAAAAGGACACCGTTATTCGGTGAAGCTTGATCTCGGACAAGGTGGCCGAGGCACGAAGCTTGTCTGGCTTCCCGTTGACACCGATCCCACCGGAAAAGCGGTAGCTGCCGCCAAACAAGCGGACGCCGTTGTAGCGGTCGTCGGCATCACCTCCCAACTGGAAGGTGAAGAAATGAAGGTGGACGTCGAAGGTTTCAAAGGCGGCGACCGCACCAGCCTGGATCTGCCGAAGCCGGAAGAAGAATTGCTTGAAGCATTGAAGGCCACCGGAAAGCCGCTGATTGTTGTCCTCATGAATGGCAGCGCACTCTCCGTGAACTGGGCGAACGAACACGCCAACGCCATTCTCGATGCCTGGTATTCGGGCGAGGAGGGTGGGACGGCTATCGCAGAAACGCTTGCTGGCGGGAACAATCCAGCGGGCCGCTTGCCGGTAACTTTCTACAAAGGCGTCGACCAGTTGCCGCCGTTCGAAGACTATGCGATGAAGGGCCGCACCTACCGCTACTTTGAGGGAACGCCACTTTATCCCTTTGGATTCGGTCTGAGTTATTCGAAGTTCACTTACAGCAACCTCGCACTCTCCGCAACCAAACTGAACGCTGGCGATCCACTCACCGTAGATGCCGATGTGAAAAACGCCAGCGAGCGTGATGGCGATGAAGTCGTGGAAGTTTATTTGAGTTTTCCGAAATCTCCCAGCTCGCCAATTCATGCGCTTCGCGGAATCAAGCGAGTGCATCTCGCAGCCGGAGAAACGCAACACGTTCGCTTCACCCTGGATCCTCGGGATCTCAGCGCTGTGAACGAAGCCGGCGACCGAATGATTTCCGCGGGCGCTTATCGTCTCTCCGTCGGAGGTGGGCAACCAGGTACGGATGCTCCGCAAGCTGAGGCGGCGTTTGACGTCAGCGGCGAACAGAAATTGCCGGAGTAACTTTTTAGAATAATGAAAGGGGCCGGTCATCCGACCGGCCCTTTTTTTGATCCATAAGGATCGAAACCAGACACAGATTTAATTTGTGCATCCCTCATCTCTGCTTTCTCATCCATGAACGAGCACCTACATCCCAATCCATTGTTCAAGGATTCACCCATATGCCTTCCATGAAAGTCGCGCAAATCAGCAAAGCTGGCGGAAACTTCGAAGTCGTCGAACGTCCCATCCCTGAACCCGGCCGCATGCAGGTGCGCATCAAAGTTGAAGCCTGCGGCGTTTGCCACAGTGACGCCATCGTGAAGCAAGGCCATTGGCCGGGGCTCGAGTATCCCCGCGTTCCGGGACACGAGGTCGCAGGTCGCATCGACAAGGTCGGTGCTGACGTCGTTCAGTGGAAGCCCGGTCAACGCGTGGGCGTGGGTTGGCATGGAGGTCACTGTTTCATTTGCGATCCCTGCCGCCGTGGAGATTTCAATCTGTGCGTGGTCGAAAAAATCACCGGCATCAGTTTCGATGGCGGTTATGCCGAATACATGATTGCACCCTCCGAGGCGGTTGCCGCCATTCCGGAAGATTTACCGGCGGATGAAGCCGCACCATTACTATGCGCGGGCATCACCGTTTACAACTCGCTGCGAAACGCGGGCGCGAGGCCGGGAGATTTGGTTGCCGTCCAAGGCATCGGCGGCCTGGGTCATTTAGGAATTCAGTACGCGCGGCAGATGGGATTTCGTACTGTCGCCATCGGCCGTGGGCAGGACAAAGAAGCGCTCGCCCGCAAACTCGGCGCACATCATTACATCGATACCAACGTTGGCGATCCCGCGGCGGCGTTACAAAAACTTGGAGGCGCGCGCGTAGCTCTTGCTACTGCGCCTGACTCGAAATCGATCGCGGCATTAACCGACGGATTGGGAAAGAATGGCAAGCTGTTGATTGTCGGAGCGGGATTGGATCCTCTCGCCATCACGCCGCTGCAACTCATCATGGCGCGGCGGACTGTCCAAGGCTGGCCATC
>DATBAX010000468.1:0-4667 GCA_036271275.1 Terriglobales bacterium | reverse complement strand
GCGAGTTCTCCCGTTTCTGGGCTCCATTGGAACGGCTTGCGGTCGACGGGGTGTGTCGACCAGTCCGGATGGGCTGTCATGAAGGATGCGACATCGGCAGTGGCGACGTGTTGGCGTTTGAGTTGAAATACGAGGTAGACGAGTCGTTGGTAGGCGGCGACGTCGTAGGCGCGCAAGGAATAGTCGTCGTAGCGCAGCCCGGCGATACTGACGAGAATCTTGCCGATGGGGTTGTAGACGTAGTTCAGCGACAGATGCGGTCCTTCCTTAACAAGCCATTCGCGCTGCGCGTCGCGATATTCCAGGAACTCGCTGGGTTCCGAATCGCCGACTGCGACCCAGCGGCTTGCGACGTCGGCGTTCATGTTTTCTGTGGCGTTAAGCTTAAAGAAATGGGCTTGAAAGGCGTTCCACACCCGCGACCACCAACCCAGTGCCGCCGTGTCGGCCATCTCGTTAGCGCCGGTAATTGTTCTGTAGGTCGGCGCAGCACTGCGAAATTCGGCGGCGAAGGTATTGCCGATTCGGAAGTGCTTGGCGTCGAAGGGTTGCAGCATCGAGTCGAGGATGTCCTCGAGAGGCATTGAGTTGAAACTCGGATCGGTCAGTGCATCCCCAAGCAGGATCATGTCACCGTGTAGGAAGGCCACAGAGATCATTTTGGATATCAGCGTGCCGTCGCCTTTGAGCACGTTGCGCCACAGTTGCAGGTCCTGTTCTAGTTCATTCAACGCTTCGCGTTGTTGCTGCGGCAAACCAGTTTGGATCCGATTTGCGACGCTGCATAAGAAAACGGTGCGGATTTGTGGTGTCGAGAACACGAGAGGAGCCATATAGCTGGGGCGGGCGGTTTCGTAATAACCGCGCAAGTGATGCAGCGACAGATAGCGTTGGTAGAGTTGCTGGTTGGCGCCGAGCATTGCCACGATTTCTTCGCGGTGGGTTTTGGTGCTCGCCCAAATCGAACTCGATCGTGGGGATCCTATTTCCAGCTTGCCGCTCAATTTGAGCCTGTTAGCGCCCCAATGGTCGTCGAGGCTAAAGATCGTCTCGGGATTTCGCCCTACGGAATCGAGCGCTTTGTTGTATGCGTCGATTCGCTCCCGACCCAATTCGACGATGGAGCGATCTCCCGGCCCTTCCAATCCGGCCAGGCCGAGATAGATATTCTCTTCGGATTTATAAGGGTTCGGTGGCATTGCCAGCAAAGCCTTGGCTTGATCGTTCAAGCGGACGTCGAAGGAATTGATGATGAAGAGAGTAAATACGAGGAAAAGTACAAATGCAGTCAGGCCTAGCGCGATTTTGGCGCAGATTCGCGCGATCCTTGCGAGTGGAGACGTCCCTGGCATGGCGATACGTTACGGCGAGCCTTGCAGCAATACAAGCATCCGGTTCGCGGTTCAAGGCAAAAGCCAGCCCGGCGCAACCGGTGACGGGGAGCTGCGCTAGAATGCTTCGTTAGCACCGGTGAAGTTCTCGAACGAACGAAGAAGCAGGAAGCGCATGCGCCGTTTCATTTCCGCAGCACTCATGTAAGTGTGGCCTGGCGCGGTACGCGTCGCTAAACCTGGTGGTGGTGGGCGAGACCTACCTCTTGGTTCCGGTTACCTTTCAGGGCGCCCGTGTCTATATGGCTCTCAATATGGCGAGTCCGTTCAGCAGCGTCACGGAGAAAACTGTGCATGAGTTTTCGCTGCCGACGAAGGCGATTCCGTTCAATATTGGTGTGCGCGCAGGGAAAAATGAAGTTCAGGTGACGGCGAAAGCGACTCCATTCGCGGTCGGCGGACTGCAATTCAATAGCGCAGATTTCCTGGTATTCCCGCAGTTGAGTTTTCCCGCAAGTGCGGCAGACGCTCCAGTGGTCGGAGTGCTGGGAATGGACGTTTTCAAACAGGTTGATATTGAACTCGATGTCGCGCATCGAAAAATGAATCTGTTTTCTCAAGATCATTGTCCGGGGCACGTTGTTTACTGGTCCGCGAAGTACGACTCTGCGCCGATACGTTTTGGATCTCTCGGGGAATTCTATTTTCCTATGGAGTTGGACGGCAAGAAGCTCGAGACCACACTCGCCACCAGCAACACCATGACGACATTGAGAACGGATGCGACGCGAAAGTTATTCAACTTCGATAGCCATTCAGAAGATATAGAGACGCAAACAGATCCCTCCGGACATACCACCTCCCACTATCGTGCGATGAAGTTGAGCGGCGAGGGTCTCGATATCCTCAATGCGCGCATTTCTCTGGTCGACCCGGCCGTTTCAGGTTGCTATCTCAGCAGTCACCAAGGTGCTGCGTCGTACGAGGGCTGTTTTGGAGTACATCCGCTCGCTCTCGGGCAAAATGTGGTCTCGAAACTGCATCTGTATGTTGCAACGAAGGAAAAGATGCTTTATTTCACTCCCGCGGATGCGGTGGATTAGCGCGGAAACCAGTAGGCCGGCGGGCGCGTTGCGCCCGTGAGCAGCGGCGGGGTGATTCATGCCGCTCGTTCATTCTTCGGTCATGCCATTGGCAGTGAGTGGCTGCGGTTCTGTCAGAATCCGGAAGTCGAAAAAAGCGCGGTCGCACAGTGCCGCCTTCTCAAGCCATTTGTGGAGAGGATCATGGTTAAAGTCGGATTGTTAGTTCAATTGCAGGCGAAGGCTGGAAAAGAGGCCGTCGTGGCGAAGTTCCTCGCGGACGCGTTGGCGCTGGCGAATCAGGAGGCGGGCACGGTGGTTTGGTTCGCTCTGCAGAGCGGACCGTCTTCTTTTGCGATTTTCGATGCTTTTGCCAACGATGCGGGACGCAAAGCCCATCTCGCGGGTCCGATTGCCGCGGCGCTGATGGCTAACGCTTCAGAGTTGTTGTCCCAGCCGCCGAAGATCGAGCAGGTGGATGTGTTGGCGGCTAAGGTTTCCCGATAAGGAGTTGATGACAGCGGTTCGTCCGCACGATGGCGTGGCAATCCGGGACGTTGCAATGCCAGGTAAGGTCTGTCCAAGGGCGTGCACTCATTTAGCGCAGGGGCGGCAAAATGCTTGTGCTACATTTTACCGATCAGTGGTTTCTTGGAACGGCCAACATGCTGATTTTGACGCGACGAGTGGGCGAAACCTTGATGATTGGGGATGGAGTCACTGTGACGGTGGTGGCCATTGCGGGAAATCAGGTGAGAGTTGGGATCAATGCGCCGAGGGATGTCGAAGTTCATAGGGAAGAAGTCTATGAACGAGTTCAGGCGGAGAGGGCGCAGGAGAAACGGAGCGTAGTGGGGGTCCGGAGGCCCTAGTTACGCTTTGGAAAGGAAATAGCAGGACGCACTTCGGGCTTATTGTCGTGCGGTCATTTCCGGCTACCAATCTCGCGAATTCGGAAGGTACGGCCTTTGATCTTTCCTGCGCGTAGGCGCCGCAATGCCTTTTCATGCCATTCGCGAGCGATCGCGACATAGGTGCGCGTCGGGAATACGTCAATCTTTCCTACGGCCGAGACCGGAAGCTCTGCATTGCCTGTGAGCGCACCGAGCAGATCGCCGGGACGCAGTTTGTCCTGGCGACCGGCGTCGACCGCAATCGTGATGAAAGGCGCAGGCAGCGGAGCGCTATCCGGGGTGGAGGTTAACTTGCCCCATTGCAATGGTTTGCCGAGACGATCTTCGATCAAGTTGGCGCGATTCGATTCTCGCGGCAGGCAGAGGCTAAAGGCTACGCCGTGGCGGCCAGCTCGACCCGTGCGCCCGATGCGATGCAGATGAGTATCGGCGTCCGAGGCGATATCGAAATTGACAACCATCGGTAACGAGCTGATGTCGAGACCGCGCGCGGCAACGTCGGAGGCGACAAGAACCGAGCAACTGCGATTGGCAAAGCGCACCAGCATTTCTTCGCGATCGCGCTGATCGAGTTCCCCATGCAACGCCAGTACAGCAAAACCGCGAGCGTCGAGCGTCTCAGTCACTAAGCGGACGGCCTGCCGAGTATTGCAGAACACCAATGCGGATTCCGCACGGTACCGCAGGAGCAGCATTTCAAGAGCCGCCAACTTCTGTTGATCGTCGATTTCAAAAAAGATTTGCTCGATGGTTGCCTCGTCAGGCTCGTCGCGAACTGCAATGTCGAGAGGATCGCGTTGAAGCTCTCGACTAATTTTCTGAATCGACTGTGGGATGGTTGCGGAAAACAGTAACGTCTGGCGATGAGTGGGTATGGCCTCGACAATGGTGCGCAGATCGTCCGCAAAGCCCATATCGAGCATGCGGTCCGCTTCGTCCAGCACCAGCACCTTGACGGACTTGAGCGGCAGCGCGCCCTTTTGGATCAGCTCGAGAATACGGCCCGGCGTGCCGACGACGATATGAGGTTCATGGGACAGTGAGGCGAGGTGTGGTCGCAGCGGCACTCCGCCACACAGGGTCAGCACCTTGATATTGGGAATGAATCTTGCGATCCGCCGAATCTCGCGGCTGACTTGGTCAGCCAATTCGCGCGTAGGACACAACACTAGGCCCTGCAGCTTGACCGACGTGGCGTCGAGAGCCGCCAGCAATCCCAGTGCAAACGCCGCTGTCTTGCCGCTGCCGGTACGCGCCTGGGCGACGACGTCGCGACCTGCCAGAATCGCGGGTAAGCTGGCCGCCTGCACGGGTGTCATCTCGACATAGTCGACCTCCTT
>DATBAX010000467.1:0-4330 GCA_036271275.1 Terriglobales bacterium | reverse complement strand
CTGCTCTATCCAGCTGAGCTACAGCCCCACATGCACCTTTATACAAGATTTACGCAGGGGTTTGCACCTGTGGAACCCTCGGTTTTGGCAGGCCCGATTTGTCTTGTGAATCGCTGATTTCCACAGTAAAAATGTAGCCCGCAGAGCTTTGATGTTTTTGGAGGTTCGCTTGGCCACTCGTTCGCGATGGATTCTGCTCGTTGCTTTTTCGATTCTGTCCACCTGGTTCATTCTTCCTTCGTCAGCCTTCGCCGCGCCGTCCTGGCAGCAACCCACTCCGGAAGAGTTGAGCATGACGTCGCAAGCAGAAGCGCCTGGTGCAGATGCCGTATATCTCTTCCGGGAAGAAACGACGGATGATCGCGGAAATTCGGTAGGCGCCATGGAAGCCCCCATGGACCTGCAGGAGAATTTTCACACACTGTATGTTCGACTGAAAGTCCTGACCGAAGCAGGTAAGAAATATGCGGATGTGAGAATCATGTATCCAGGGCGGGCCTTTTCGGTTGCCGACGTGGAAGGCCGAACCATCCACAGCGATGGAACAGTAGTTCCGCTCACTGACAAGCCGATAAAGTCGACGGTTGAAAAGTCGAAAACGACCGAGGCAAATGGCCTGGTTTTTACCATGCCCGACGTACAAGTAGGCAGCATTCTGGAATACAAATATGTGCTGCGCTACAACGGCCGATTGCTCCTGGCTCCGGACTGGTATATCCAGCAGGAGATATTTGTGCGCAACGCAAACTACAGTTTCCGTGCTTATGGCGGCGATACAGTTAGCGGAAAGGGTAATTTTTCCACCGGCGTCGCTTATACCAACATGCTGCCCAAGGGGGCGGAGGTCAAATACATTCCTTCTCGAAACACGTACGAGTTGCAGGTGCACAGCATCTCTCCCGTGCCTTCGGAGGAATTCTCGCTTCCCTTGAACAGTTTGAAGTTTCGAGTCTTGTTTTACTACACCGGCTATCACTCGCCGAAAGACTACTGGGAGGACGAGGGCAGGGAGTGGTCGAAAGATGTGAACCGGTTTATGTACTCGTCGAAGCTGAAAGATGAAGCGTCAAAGATTGTGGGCACGGCGGATTCCGATCAGCAGAAAGCGAACAAGATCTACGACGCCGTCATGCAATTGGAGAACACAAATTTTACCCGCGAGCACACCCAGGCCGAAAATCGGGCGTCCGGGATCAAGACCAAGACTGCCGACGAAATCTGGGAACAGAAGCGCGGCACCGCCGAAGAGATCGCACTACTTTTCGTCGCCATGACCCGGGCCGCTGGAATGAAAGCTTATGCCATGAAGGTGACGAATCGCGATTGGAAAATCTTCGACACAAACTATCTCAGCATGTATCAGTTGGACGATGTGGTTGCGATCGTACAAATAGACGGCAAGGAGCAATACTTCGATCCTGGCGAACGCTACTGCGGGTTTGGCCAATTGGAATGGAAACACACCGGCACCGACGGGGTTCGGCAAACCGACGCCGGTACGTCCGTGGCGAAGACGCCGGGAGCGGTTTACACGGCGGCGCAGACTTTGCGAGTGGCGAAACTTCAACTAAATTCTGATGGAAGTATCCACGGCTCAATTGCCATCAAGATGACCGGCGTGCCGGCCCTGTACTGGCGCCAATTGGCCCTAGAGAGTGACGAAGCGGAAGTGACTAAGAAGTTTGAGGAGGACCTGCGCCAGACCCTTCCCCGTGGTATCGACGCGAAGGTGACCCATATTATGGGGTTGGCGGACTGGAAAACTTTGTTGCTGGTGCAACTCGACGTTTCAGGTTCGGTGGGGACCATGTCAGCGAAGCGGGTCTTCCTGCCGTCGAATCTGTTCGAGGCTGGAGCCCGTCCACTCTTTGTACACGACAAGCGCGAGGCCGCAGTCTATTTGCAATATGCTTCGCAGGTTCAGGATTCTGTGACCGTGGAGTTTCCTAAAAACTTCGCGGTTGAAAGCGTTCCCAAGGACGCAAATATTCCTTTTCCAAACAATGCTCTTTATGCGGCGCAATACACGGTCAAAGACAATAGTTATACCCTGATGCGGCGCTTCATCCTGGCGAACTTCCTGTATCAGACGAACGACTATGGCACCTTGAAGGATTTTTATCAGAAGATGACGGCGCAGGACCAGCAACAGATGGTGTTGAATGTAGCCTCGGGAAACGCCCAGTGAAGCGACGTTTGAGATTTTTGTTTTGTCTGTTGCTGTGGTCCGCGGTTGCCGCTTCGGCGTGGGCGGGGAACCCGGCCCTGCCGGACTGGGTCCTGAGCGCAGCGAATGCGAAGCTGCCAGTCTATCCGCCGGGAGCAGAAGCTGTCGTGCTGCTGGAAGACCTTCATTTAACTGTCCAGCCGGACGGGCGGTCGGTCGAGCGTTACCGCGAAGTCATCAAAATCCTGCGCCAACAGGGCCGGGGATATGCCAGAGTCTTTGTCCCTTTCAGCAACGATTACAAATTGAACTCTCTGCATGTCTGGTCGATCGGCCCGGACGGCCATCAATACACGGTCAAAGCAGACCAGATCCGGGAGATCGGAAACTTCTATGGAGGGATGCTCTATGTGGACGAGCGCGCTAAAGTTGTAGAGGCGCCGGGAGCCGATCCTGGTGGAGTCATCGCCTATGAGCGCGAGCAGGAGCTTCCCACTTATTTGACTGAGGAGACCTGGTTTTTTCAGAATCCAGTGCCGACCCTGCATTCGGCTTTTGAAGTCGACCTACCCGCATCCTGGAAGCACTACTCTGCATGGATACGGCGTGACGCTTCGGTCCCAACCGAAATTGCTCCGAATCATTGGCGCTGGGAATTACAAAACATTCCTGGACTTGACCTCGAAGATGTACCGATGGCTCCCGCGGAAATGGCCCTCGCCGGCCGGCTCGTAGTTCACTATTCCGCCAACGAACTGCCCACTGGAGATGCTCGTTGGGCAGCGATCGGGGATTGGTACGACGCTTTAGCGTCTGCTCGCACCGAAGGTCCCATTGAGATCGCGTCGAAGGCAAGAGAATTGACCGGCGGCAGTTCCGACCTTACCGCCCGGATCCAAAAGGTTGCGGAGTTTATGCAACGAGACATTCGCTATGTGGGAATCGAAATCGGCATCGGCGGATTGCAGCCGCATTCGGCAGCCGATGTTTTCCGCAACCGCTATGGCGATTGCAAAGACAAAGTCACCCTCATGATTTCCATGCTGGCCGCCGTAGGGGTGCGGTCGACCTATGTTTTGGTGGATACGCACCGGGGATTCGTCGATCCCGAGCTGCCATCGATTCGGGGAAACCATGCGATCGCTGCCATCGAATTGCCGCGTGGATACGACGATCCGAAAATGCAGGCAATAGTCACGGCTAAGACTGGCCAGCGATATCTTATCTTCGACCCTACAAACCAATACATCCCCGCCGGTTTGTTGCCCAACTACCTGCAAGGCGGCTACGGGATATTGGTGATCGGCCAGAAAAGTCAGGTAATCCAGCTTCCGACCTTGAAACCGGATTCAGATTCCGTGCAGCGTTCGGCGCAGTTCGAATTGACCGGTGACGGAACACTAAAAGGCGCAGTGACGGAGAGTCTTTTTGGTTCCTCAGCCGAGCATATGCGGAGGGTCTTTAATGAACTCGGCGAGGTCAAGCAGCGCGAAGAGATCGAGAGCGCACTCGGGAATTCTTTTTCCAACTTCACTTTGGATTCGCAAACCGCGCAGAACGCAAAGAATTTGGACAAACTTTTCGTCCTGAACTATGCCGTGACTGCCAAGTCTTATGCCTCCGCGGCGGGCGCGGACCTCTTGCTGCTGCGTCCGAGCGTATTGGGCACACTTTCGTGGGCATTGAAAGATAAGGCGCGGGTTTATCCGATTAACATGGGTAAGACTGGAATTTGGAAAGACGCCTTCGATCTGAAACTTCCGGCCGGATATGAAGCTGACGAACTACCAGCGTCAATGAACATTGATGTTGGATTTGCTTCCTTCCACAGCACGGTCAGAGCAGATGCTGGCGTGCTGCGCTATACGCGGGAGTTGGTGGTGAAAGAATTGGAACTCGATCCGCGCGAATATGGTGCTCTGCTAAAGTTGCAAGCCACGATTGCCATGGATGAAAACAACAGTGTAGTTCTTAGAAAAAAGGCTTCCGTAGTCTTGCCCTGATAAGCAGTGCAACCCTTACGTAGCGGGATCGTGCTCGGGATCTGGTTCGAACAGGACTGCGACGAATTTGAAGGCGACTACAGGGATCAGAAGCGCGCATCCGGCGGCGCCGATGACGAATGCGGCGGAGAGCAAGCGGATTAGGAAGTGAATTACGGGT
>DATBAX010000466.1:0-12070 GCA_036271275.1 Terriglobales bacterium | reverse complement strand
CCCAAATCCATGGGAACAAATTGAACGCGGCGTTCCGTCTTTGGCGGTACCAGATCAATGCCAATGACTTGGTACCCCGCCAACTGCGGCAGTAAGCGCAATCCGAGATTGCCGGAAATTCCGGTGACAACAACTGTGGGTCTTACTTCTTCCATTACTTGGGTCCGAGCGTCGGCGGTTTGGGGCCGGGTCGTGGAAGTTGAGAAGTCGGCGTATGGCCGCTCATGGGCGGGGCTGGGGTCGCGTCGGCGGGACCGAAATATCCGTCGTTGAGTTCGGGAGTTCCAGAATGCTGGAGGGCTTGCATTGCTTCCTGAACTTTTTCCGATTTCAGCGTGCCAAAGATTTCATCATGTACTTGAGTCAATGGCAGCGCGTCTTTGTCCACTAATTTATAGACAAAGTATCCGCTCATGTCGGTGATGACCGGCGAAACCTCGCCGGCCTTCAGTTCAAAAATCGAGGCTTGCGCGGGAGGAAGACTGTTGCGGCGGGCCTTGTTCAATTTCTGAGTTGGAGGCGTGCTTTTGAGACCGGCAAAGGTGTAGGCCTCAAGCTGCAATTTCGTGAAATCCTCACCAGCAACGGCCCGTGCCCGCAGCGTATCGGTTTCCTTCTTCATCTCGGCCGTCGCATCATCCTGCCGTTTTTGGTTTTCAGCCGGTGTCAGTTTTACTTTCGGCGTGTCCAATTGTTTGTTTCGAGGAATGAAGAGACGTTCAAAAGTAGCTTCTTCGTAAGAGGCGAGATTTTTATTGTAATAATCTTCGATGTCTTTGTCGGGAACTTCGGAAGCTTTTTGCTGCACCGCTTGTGTAACCAGTTGCATGGAGATTTCCAGCCGTTTGAGCTTCATCATTTCCTCAAACTTCGGACCCTGGTCCAACCCCATTTCGTGGGCTTTTTGTGCCATCACAAGCGCGCTGCCGTAACGCGTCGCGAGCTGCCGGCGGGCAGTGGCTGGCATGTTCGAACCAATGGCGCGGATGATGGCATCGAATTCAGCCTTCGTAACGACTATCTTGCAATCCGCGACCGCGCTCTTGTCGCCCGCTGGGTGGTCACATATCCCTTGGATAGTGATTACAGGTGTGTCGGGCGGCAGGTTGGAAGCTTCGGATGATTTTGCGTCGAGTGCCGTGGGCGCGGCCGGAGTTGGCTGCGGCGCGGCGGGCGCCATCTGGCCCCACGCCAAGCTTCCAAAGAGCATACCGACCAAGACACGTTGAAGCATATTCAGAATTCCTCCAGAAAATATCGAAGTGACAGGGAAAATCCTAGCACACAGCGTGGCCCGCAGTCGGACACCGGCGCATTTCCGAGCACTGCGAACAAGAGAAGCTGCTTGGCGGAATCTTAACGGACAGCGATAATGCAAACATGTCCGTGACACCGATGATTTACGATTCTGATTCCATGCGCGCGGAAAAACGTGCCGTGGCCTGGAACTCGGTGTTCGCGGCACTCGCTATTACCGCACTGAAAATTGTCGTTGGCTATACCACGCGCAGTTTGGGCCTGCGTTCCGAAGCGGCGCACTCCGGCCTCGATCTGGTCGCGGCGATTGTTACGCTGCTTTCGATTCGCGTGTCCGATAAACCTGCGGATGCCGATCATCAGTACGGACATGGCAAAGTGGAAAACTTTTCGGCCTTTATTGAGACCGGCTTGCTCCTGCTGACTTGTGTTTGGATCGTATTTGAAGCGTTCAAGCGGTTGTTTTTCCATCACGTAGACATCGAGCCCGGAATCGCCGCTTTTCTGGTGATGTTTTTCTCCATGATCGTGGATTGGTGGCGTTCCCGCGCATTGGGAAGGATTGCCACGAAGTACGACAGCCAGGCTCTCGAAGCCGATGCACTGCATTTTTCCACGGATGTTTGGTCGAGTGGCGTCGTCGTTCTCGGTTTGACTTTAGTACTGGTGGGACGCTGGCTTGGAATCTCCTGGCTGCGCGATGCCGATCCCGTGGCCGCGCTTTTCGTGGCGGGAGTGGTTGTGTATGTGAGTTCGCGGCTGGCCCGGAAGACTGTTGACGCGCTTCTGGATGCCGCACCTACTGGGGTACGCACCAACATTATCAATGCCGTGCGGAACGTGGATGGACTGCTCGAAGTCGATCGCGTGCGTATCCGCCGGGCTGGGAACCGTTACTTTGCCGATCTTTCCATTGGTCTTGCCCGCAACGTCACCTTCCAGCGTTCCGAACAGGTTGCGGATGCAGTCACCGCAGCCGTACAGAATGTTTTGCCCAACGCAGATGTCGTGGTGCATTCGGTGGCGCGCGCGTCCTATGGGGAGAACATTTTTGACCGCGTTCGCGCCGTCGCTACGCGTCATAATTTTAACGTTCACGACGTGAGTGTGCAGGACTTGAAAGGGCGTCTGCATGTGGAGCAGCACCTCGAACTGGATGAGCGGCTTACTCTTAAGGAAGCGCACGACCACGTGACTTTGCTGGAAGCGGAGATTCGCGATGATGTGCCGGAGATTTCTTCCATCCTCACTCACATCGAAAGCGAGCCGGCGACGATCGAAACCGGCGACGAAATTGTTCGAGATGCCAAACTGGAACAGCAACTCAAGACGGCAGCGCTGCACTTTCCCGAAATTCTTGATATTCACGATGTCGAGGTCAAGCGGGTGAGAGACCGGCTTTATATTTCCTGTCACTGTACTTTCGACGACGAGCTGCCGCTGTCCCGAGTCCATGACGTTCAGACCGAACTCGAGATTCGCATCAAACAACATGCGCCCGAGTTGTTCCGGGTGCTGATTCATCCCGAACCGCAGACCGATAACAGAAGGTGAATGTGATTACTGCGCAAGCCACATGGAAAGAAAAACAGTGCTTCACTGCCGTTGCCGCTTCCGGCCACTCGATTGTGGTGGACGGCGACAGCGAAAAAGGCAACAGCCCAATGGAATTAGTGCTGATCGGCCTGTGTGGGTGCACCGGATACGACGTCGCCAGCATCTTGCGGAAGAAACGAGAGCCCTTTACCAGCCTCGAAGTTTCCGCGCAGGGAGAGCGGACCACGAAGCCACCAACGGTTTTTACCGCGATCAAGTTAATTTATAAAGTCGGTGGAAAGGTTTCACATAAAGCGGTTGAAGATGCAGTGCGGCTCTCGGAAGAGAAATATTGTTCGGTCGCAGCCATGCTCCAGAAAACGGCTAAGATCACTTACGAAATCGAATACACAGACTAACCTCGAAGCCCCCATTCCTTTGGCCAATCAAGCGCATCCCGTCCGCGGATACTTCTATATCGCGACTGCCACGTTATTTTGGGGGTTCTCGGCAACGCTGGGGAGGGCCGCATTTACCGGACATTTACATCCTGGCGGACACACGGTCGGCCTCATCGATCCGCTGATACTGGCGCAGACACGGACTACGTTTTCATTCTTTGTTTTTTTGGTGGTTCTGGTTCCGCGGAGAGGCTGGAAGAAATTACGCTTGCCGTATCCGGACTTCGGACGCCTTTTGGTTTTGGGAGTGTTAGGAGTTGCTGCGTCCAACTATTTCTATTATCTCGCTATCGAGAAAACCAATGTAGCGACGGCGATCATTGTTCAGTATACGGCGCCGGTTTGGGTCCTTCTATATATGGTGCTGCGGGGCCGGCAGAAGCCAACGCTGCAACGTTTGGCGGGAGTGGCTTTGGCGCTCGCTGGAATCGCGATGGTGCTCGGGATATTTGAGTCCGGCGGTTTGCGCTTGAATACGGTTGGGGTGATGGCCGCCTTGTTTGCGGCATTTTCTTTTGCCTTTTATAACGTGGGCGGCCACGACATACTCAAGCGCTATGATCGCTGGATGGTACTGCTGTACACGACTTTTACGGCCGCGCTGTTTTGGATTGTGGTGAATCCGCCCTGGAAAATCATCGCTACACACTATTCTGGGAACCAGTGGGCTTTCCTCTTTTTGTTTTCGATGGTTTCGATGCTGGTCCCATTTTCGTTCTATTTCGCGGGCCTGCAGCATTTGGAACCGACCAGAGCAATTATTGTGAGCTGCCTGGAACCGGTATTTTCGATTGTTATCGCGGCGATTGTTTTGGGCGAAGTGTTGCGCCCATTGCAGACTGTGGGAATTCTGATGGTGCTGGCGGCAATCCTGGTCGTACAGATCTCCGAGCAAAATCAAGTTGCGCCCGAGATCATGGCCCCTCTGGAATGACCAGAGTGCGGAGTAATAGTTACTTTAGTTGTCAATTTATCCTGAAGTAGCTTCCAGCCTCCGACACCGGAGCACTATGATCGTCATGCCGTTCGTATACGGTTAGGTGCATCCATGAAATCTTCTCGTTTTGCTTTTTTATTCGTTTTTCTTCTGTCTTTCCTGACCCCTTGCTTTGCCCATCATCTGGCAGTTGTGGTCGGCAAAGACAATACCGTTGGCAATGTAACCAACGCTCATTTGGCCAGGATCTTCTTGTCTGAAGTCAAAAAATGGCCGGATGGGAAGGACATTGTGATCGTGCTCCACAAGGATGCTCCTGGGGAAATGCTCACTCTGGAGCGTTTGACGAAAATGTCAGCCACGGAACTCAAGGCACGTATTGCTGCACACGATAGTGGAATCACCCAGGTGGATTCCGACGCGGACGTGCTCAAGTTTGTGGGTTCCATGCCCGGAGCCGTTGGACTGGTGGATGTTCGAGAAATCAACGATAGAGTGAATGTGGTGAAAGTGGGAGGGAAGTTGCCTCTGGAAGCCGGATACCTACCTCATCAATGATGGCGGGCTTCCGCCATTTTCAATAAATGAAAATAGCGTTGTGACTTCTTTACATCGCTGCCGATTTGCTCGCGCAGCGCGTCCACCGATGGAAATTTAATTTCGTCCCGCAGGCGATCCAGGAAATGAATCTCGACTTCGGTGTCGGGCGCCAGTTCGATGGGATGGAAATTCAGCAGATGGGTTTCGATGGCATAGGAATCCGCGCCGAAAGTTGGACGATTTCCGATATTCGTAACCGAATCAAAGCATTCCTCCGCCACTCGCGTACGTGTGATGTACACGCCGTCTTTTGGAACAAGTTCTTCATAGCGGCTTAGATTGATTGTGGGGACGGTGTATTTGGAGCCGTATCCGCGGCCACGCCCTGGGGTCGAGCGAATGCTGAACGGCCGCGCCAACAGATGCCGCGCCCGGCTGACTCGCCCCTCCTTGAGCAACTTGCGAATGTGGCTGCTTGAAACAGGTTCTCCCCGCAACCGCATTTCCGGATAGACCTTCACGTCGAATCCCATGTCGATGCCGAATTTGGCGAGCAGCTTTATGTCCCCAACAGCCTTGTGGCCGAAATGAAAGTTGTATCCCTCGTGAACTTCGACGGCGCGCAAACCAGCTCTAAGCACTTCATGGGCGAACTGTTCGGGTGTCATCAGAGACAGGTCGCGTGTGAAGGGCAGCAATAGGACTGCGTCGACGCCGCTGGCTTCCAGCAGGCGCAGCCGTTCAGAAGTCGGGGTAAGTAGCTTCAGTCCAGAGTCCGGCCGCAGGATTCGAATCGGATGCGGCTCGAAACTGACCGCAATAGATTTTAAGCCCTGCTTTTTCGCCCGATCGACGATTTCCTTCAATACGGAAGCGTGAGCCCGATGTACGCCATCAAAGTTGCCGACGCTCACTATTGTGGGCCCGAAATCCGCGGGAATGTCTGCGAGTTTATGGAAGACCTGCATCAAATTTCGAAATCCAGTTTCATCCCGTCGTAGGAAAGCCGAACGTTCGGCGGCAGCATGGCATTGGTCTCTTCATGCGGCAGGTCATGACAGATGTGAGTAAAAAAAGCTCTCTTCGGTTTCACTCGTTCTACGATTCGCAACGAATTTTCGACCGTAGAGTGCGTCGGATGGGGCTTGTGGCGTAGCGCGTCCAGGAACAGAATATCGAGTCCCATAAGCTTGGCATAGGAGCTCTCGGGAATCTCGCTATGGTCGGTGAGATAAGCAGCCGACCCGAAGCGAAAGCCGTAAATCTCGGTCTCGCCGTGGATCACCGGCACCGGCTCAAAGTGGGCGCCGAACAAGTCAAGCGTTTCTGTCATCGGACGAAGTTCAACCTGTGGCAGACTTCCGAACTTATATTTTGCTTCGAAGATATAGAGGAACATGTTGCGGATGAATTCGGCGGCATCAGGACGGGCATACAGAGGCAGCTTGTTCGGCATGTGCAGAAAACTGATTGGCCGCAGGTCGTCGATGCCAAGAATGTGGTCGGCATGGGTATGCGTGTACAGCACCGCATCCAGGTGGCGAATGCTTTCCCGTATTGCTTGCTCGCGAAAATCGGGAGTGGTATCGATCAGCACTCCGTGACCTTCATATTCGATCAACACAGAAGGCCGGGTGCGGCGGTCGTGGGGATCCGAAGAATGGCACACGGCGCAATCGCAGCCAATGGTAGGCACACCCATCGACGTGCCACTGCCCAGCACCGTGAGCCGCGCTTTCATGGCTTGGCGATCCCGCTTCCCGGAGCTGTCGCCAATGGCGGACGCGAAAGTGCATTGGTGACTTCCACGTATGCCATGCGCAACTCGTACAAGCAATTTTGGATGAAGGCATCTTCCACAGCCGTCAGATTGCCTTTGGTCTTGACCGCCAGCAAGGTAAGCGTGTCGATGGTCTGACGGGCACCGATGACGTCCAATCTAGGTTCGCCGCCCTGCTCATGCATCAGGCCGAGCTGCATCATGGCCGTCATGTAGAGCGAAGCCATGAAACGCTCGAATGTCATCTCAAGCTCTTTGGCGGAATGGCCGCTGAGTTCGACGCGTGCGTCCATGTCCTTCGCGGACTCACGATAGGCGTCAGCCGTCTGTTTTTGCTCTGCAGCCGTAGGCGCAGGAGGAATTTCCTGCTGTGATGTCCCGGCAGCCGGCTCTGTTTGGGCTGGAGCAACGGGTTCGGAAGTCGCGGTTGCGGCGGCGGAGGTAGAGATTTCTTCCGACGCTTCCTGGCGCGATTCGCCTTCGGTGGTGAACGAGCGGCGGTCGGTTACGGTGAAAGTTTCTTGTTTCTTTTCAGACATTGATGATCCTTCAGTATTTTAAGATTTCGGGTATTCAAAGATTTATAAACGGTAGTTTGGCGACGATGAACTCCGTCTCGCCGGCATTTACCTGCTTGCCAATCGTTCCAACTTCGCGGCGAATGTATCCCAGAGCCACTGATCGTCCACCGTTCGCGGTGGGAAGGGAAGCCGCGCTCGTGATCTCACCTACGTCTTTGCCATCCACTTGAATTTTTGTTCCGGGTGCGGGCAGTGCGGCCGAATTTTCGGACGCTTCAAATCCCGCGAACTGGCGGTGGACGGCGCCCCGTGAACGAATGCGCTCGACGATTTCCTGTCCGACGTAGCAACCTTTGGCGAAATGCAATGCGCGGTCCTGACCCGTCTCCGGCGGCAAATCGCGCTCACGAATATCCTGCCCGTACCGCGGGAGGCCAGCAGTAATGCGCAGCAATTCCACGGCGGCTGAGCCTGCAGGTTTCGCTCCAGCCTTTGCGAGCGCATCCCAAACGACGCTGACATTTTCCGGACCAAGCCAGAATTCGTATGCTTCCACACTGGGATGGTCGGTGCGAACAATCGTCAATTGGAGGTTCTGCCAGATCAAATCTACGAACTGTAATGGTTTCAATTCGGGCAATTCTATTGCCGCGGCTTTCAATACTTCTCTGGTGTTCGGACCGGCAATTCCAATCGCAGTCAGCTGATCACTGACGTTCGCTACTTCCACGTCATCCATGATGATGTATTTATCGAAAATGGCCAGCAGCTTTTCAAGCTGCGATTGATCGGTATCGAGTAACAGCGACCCGCCTCGATTGAAAGCGTAAAGATCGCCAAGAATCCGCCCTTGCGGATTAAGCAGGAACGCATAAACTCCGTGATTCACAGCCAGATCGCGAATATTATTTGTGACCATGCCATTCAGCCAGCGCACCTGGTCGCTGCCCGTTAACTTGATCTTGGCCCGCCCGCCAAGATCGTAAATGCCGCAGCCCGAAGTCAAAGCCGCGAACTCAGCGCGAACGTCGCCATAGTCGCCTGGAACCTGCGTCTGGAAATGTTCCACCGGAGCTTCCGGGCTCGAATTCAGGGGTATTGGACACATGTCGCTATGCATTGATTATAGCGGAGTAACCACGGGAATATCCTCGATCACTGCCTGCATGACAATGCTTCAAGTTAGTTGATAAGCTCTCCTCGTGAGTCAGAAAAAACGCATTGCTGTGATTCCAGGCGATGGCATTGGGAAGGAAGTTATTCCTGAAGCTGTCAAAGTAATTGCCGCCTCAGGCGCCGATGTTGAACTGAGTCATTTTGACTGGGGCGCGGACCGCTTTTTGGCTGACGGTATCACCGTCCCTCCCGATGGATTTGCCATGCTCGGCCGTGATTTCGATGCTGTCCTGGTCGGCGCTTTCGGCGATCCACGTGTGACCAACAACATTCACGCTAAGGAAATTCTTCTGGGCATGCGTTTCAAGATGGACCTTTACGCGAATGTCCGCCCAGTGCGATTGCTGGATGCGGCGCTCTGTCCGTTGAAGGGAGTCGATCCCAAGGATATTGACTTCGTCGTGGTCCGGGAAAATACCGAGGGTTCTTACACCGATGCCGGCGGCGTGTTCAAACAGGACACGCCGGATGAAGTCGCCATTCAGGAAGACATCAATACTCGCAAAGGCGTGGAGCGTGTCATTCGTTTCGCCTTCGAATATTGCGAGCGCCATACTAAGCAGGATGGCTCACCTCGTAAGCGCGTTTTGATGTGCGACAAATCCAACGCGATGACCCATGCCGGGGGTTTGTGGCAGCGTGTATTTAAGGAAGTAGGCCAGGAATATCCGCAGATCGCGGCCCAGCACATGTATGTCGACGCACTCTGCATGCAGATGGTGCGCGATCCGCGGCAATTCGATGTGATCGTCACCAACAATATGTTTGGCGACATCATCACCGACTTAGCTGCCGGACTACAGGGCGGATTGGGCATGGCGGCCAGCGGGAATGTTCATCCCGGAAAGACTTCCATGTTTGAGCCGGTGCATGGTTCCGCTCCTCCGATTGCTGGAAAGAACATTGCGAATCCCCTCGGCGCAATTTTGACCGCCGCGATGATGCTGGCGCATCTGGGATTCGGAGAGGAAAGTCGGAAGATTGAAACCGCCGTCCTGGAAGCGGTACAGCAGAACAGAACTACCCACGACGTGGGCGGGGCGCTAGGGACGAGCGAAGTGGGGGAATGGGTGGCGAACCGAGTGGCTGGGCGATGAACAACGCCATGGGATTAATAACGGTTTAGTTCGGAGCCGCGCTCATCTGCCCCAAGATTGCTCTAGCCTCGCCGGCCGGATCTTTCGCGCCCGTGATCGGCCGTCCAACCACGATATGAGTCGCGCCACAGGCAATCGCCTGCGCCGGCGTAACCACCCGAGCCTGGTCGCCATGATCGCTGCCCAATGGACGCACTCCGGGATTCACGATCAGAAAGTCATTGCCTAACTCGCGGCGCAATTCTGGCGTTTCGTGCGCCGACGAAACCACGCCATCGCATCCCGAGGAAATCGCGAGCGCCGCTAGCCGCAAAACCTGGTCGATCACGCGTCCTGGCACGCCGGTCGAGTTGAGGTCGTTTTCGTCCAGGCTAGTGAGAACCGTGACCGCAAGTATCTTCGTCGATGAAGTTCCAGCAGCTTCAACTGCGGCCCGCGTCATCTTGCCTCCGCCGCCGGCATGAATGGTCAGCAGGCTCACGCCTAGCGTTGCCGCTTCTCGCACAGCCGAAGCGACGGTATTCGGAATGTCGTGGTATTTGAGATCTAGAAACACTTGTCGGCCTGAGGCGACTAGATCGCGAACCACCTGAGGGCCTTCGGCAGTGTAAAGCTGCATCCCCACTTTGTAGGTCAAAGCGGAGTCGCCCACGGCCGCCACAATCTTCTGCGCGGCGGCCGCGGACGATACATCCAAAGCGACAATCAACCGCTCACGCGGATCGGACATCGCTCATGAGTGTAAAGGAATTTACTGCTGGTAGGCTACACGTTCAAGATCGGCGAGTTCGCGCGGCTGGATGACATCGAGCCGAACGGGTTGAAGTCCCTTACCGTTGAACTGAAGAGCCTGAGCTGCACCGTAGGAAAGATCGATGATCCGTCCTGGGACGATGGGTCCGCGGTCGTTGACCCGGACTACGACCACTTTGCGGTTGCGCAGGTTCGTGACCTTAACAAAGCTGCCCAAGGGCAAGGTCGGATGCGCGGCCGTGAGGTCGTACATGTTATAGGGCTCGCCGCTGGCAGTGGCTTTCCCCTCGAAATAGTCGCCATACCAGGACGCAGTCCCCACTTGGTACGGTTTGGCGTGTGGCTTTTTCGAAGCCGCACTGAATTGATTCTTCTGGCTTTGGCTGTTTACTGACACTGAGCTGTTTGGCCCCTGAGCCGCTCCCAGGCTGACGAGTAAAAAGACCGCCAGTCCGTAAGCTATACGTTGTCGCATTCAGTCACCTCTCATCTCTAAAGTTGTCGTATGAACCGCAGCCCTCCTAAGCTGACTTATCGAGTTAGTTCTGAAATCGTAAGGGGCTGGAGCGGCGCTGTCAACCGGGAATTACCCTTAGGAAGATAATCAGGCAGTTATAGATAGCTTACGTAACTCATTGTATATCTTGACTGTTACTACTGATATCGTTGTATTCGCTTGTACTTAGATGTTGGCATAGTAGTAAATAACCGGCGGAGGAGGGCGAGTGCAATATATGCTCGGTGATTGTTTTCAATTGCTTAGACCGGAATAGAGATTTTTTCTCTTTTAATCCAATGACTTAGGGGCAATTCGAGCTAGGATTTACGAAAAAATAGTTAGTGCATGGGAGACGATTCCGAGTCAGATCGGGGGCGACGGTTTTTCTTTGCGTTCTCCGCGGTTAAGGGCTTTCGGAGCCTTTGACCACAAGAACGCAAAGAGAACCTTCCCGATGTTCTAAATGCGCCCAGTTTGGCGATACGGCTGGTTTGGGATAGATTGCGCTTGTGCCTACGCCACCCGTCGTCCTGACCATCGCTGGCTTCGATCCCTCCTCTGGGGCAGGGGTGACGGCCGATATTAAGACGATCGCCGCTCACGGCTGCTATGGGGTGGCCTGCATCACGGCCCTGACGGTACAGTCGACGGCGGGGGTCTGGAGGATCGATCCTGTAAGCCCTAAGCTTGTGACTGAGACGTTGGAGGAGTTGGCCCAAGACGTCGAAATTGCCTCGGTTCACGTTGGGATGCTGGGTTCTAAGGCGGTGGTCGAGGCGGTTTCGAGCTTCCTGGCAACCCAGAAGCTGCCTAACATTGTGGTGGATCCCGTTATCCGGTCATCTTCAGGGGCAGAGTTATTAAGCGAAGCTGGCATTCGGGGGCTTGTGAAGAACTTATTGCCTCTGGCCACCGTCGTTACTCCCAACATCGACGAAGCGGCGCTTCTGACCGGACTCAACGTCAGCAATCTCGATCAAATGCGGGAGGCTGCAACCAAATTTCACGAGCTGAACGCCTCTGGGGTTGTGATCACGGGCGGCCATCTGGAAGAAGCTGTCGATCTGCTGAGTTTGGCAGGAAATGAGGAAGTGTTTCGGGCGCCAAAGCAGAAATCCAAGTCCACCCACGGAACCGGATGCGCCTTTGCAACTTCGATTGCGTGTCATCTCGCTCTGGGTAAAGATCTCACCGAATCCGTTCGTCTGGCGAAGAGCTATGTGACGGCGGCGATTCGCAATGCGTTTCCGCTAGGACGAGGAACCGGCCCCGTCAACCATCTGTATGGTATGGCGACATTCGAGACCACCATTCCAGATGTTGGCAAAGAGAAGAAGTAGCAATTGTGGGAACGGTGCGAGCTTTTAACCGGGAAGAAGAACAAAAACCAGTGATTGTCATTCTGAGGGCGGCGAAGGACCTATGTATTCTCTTGCTGCATGCAGAATGCATGGGTTCTTCGCTACGCTCAGAATGACAGATTATTGGGGGATGCCAGCTTTTGTGCCGGGTG
>DATBAX010000465.1:0-11232 GCA_036271275.1 Terriglobales bacterium | reverse complement strand
CGCACCCGCAATCCAACCATATCGTTTTCGGTCAGTTCGCTGGGTACGGCGATGTCCTGCACCCAAGTCTCTCCGCGAGCGACTTTGCGGACGCAATCTACAAGCGCGGCGCTGGTCACGTTGCGGTAGACAACCCCATGTGCTCCGCCACCCATGTAGCGTTGGGCGCTTTCGCCAGTGTCGGCGAGCACGACGATTCTTGTTTTGGCTTTGGTCGCGGCCTGAACTACAGGATTGAAGTCGGATTGAAACCCGCCGGCAACCACCAGTACGGCAGCGCGGAATTTATCCAGGGCCATGAACATCTGTTCCTGGGTTTGGGCCTGCGCCACGATGCGCATTTCGTCTTCTACTGCCAGAACTTTGGCGATTCCCGCGCGAAAAATTGCCTGGTTATCGGCCAGAATTAATTTGAGCATTGCGTCAGCTCCTCGAGCTTTACGAGCGGCGAACGAAGTCGTAGGAATCGATTACACAGGCCACGCCCCGCGTGTCCGATGCACCATTGCCGGTGGGTTCATCCTTGCGAACGACCCGCCCTTTGCACTTCACCATTACCGGTTCCTTCGCCCCCGTTACTTCCGGCGGCAAAGCGATTTCAAATTCGACGTTAGACCCAACTTCCAGCGTGGCGTCGGCCCGGATGTACACTCCGGCGGCACTCAGATCTCCGGTCGTGCCGGTGGATTCCGAGCTTTCCCCCTCGCGGTGGATCTTAATCGGCAGTTCTAAAGGGAAACGTTTTCCCGTCCGTGCTTCGGACACAAGACCTCCACCTTCCTGGCTCGCTTTACGCGCAAAAGCCAGCTCCATTTGGCTGATCTCCCTATGGAGTGATTGAGTCTGTATGACTACGATCTACTGACTACTATAACTTAGAGGCGTTTATATCACGGATGCCACCCTCCGTAAAAGCCCGATCACGGCCTATTTGACGGTAGGAACTAGGTTCCCCCGGCCTTGGGAGCGCTTGCTGGCCCTATCAACCGTGGGAAATTGCGGACGCCCAACTGCGAGAATGCTGTGCCTACCCTACTTAGTATCGAAGTTTTTCGGATCCAGACCGATGTTCTCGTTGATCTTGTCCGCCGTCATGTCCCAGTGATAGATCTCGGTATTGCCATTCTGTAGCTCCTCGGTATATTCGATTGAATAAGTTGTAGGAAGAGTAATTCCATCCTGGGCCTTGAAATCCGCAAAGCGTTCCTCAATCGTGTACCGGATGTCCTGCTGCTTAACGCTGTTGGTGATAGTTGTTCCCATTCCAGCGGAAATCGACATGGCGTAGGTGGTCTTCACGTGATGATAGGTTTCGGGATCCAGGTAGATGTCGATCTTCGTGTCGGAGCCCTTCTTCGAGTGGTACTCCAGATCGATTACCTGCCGGCCGTCAACTTTTTTGAGTCCCGCGTAGACGAGGCGGGGATGGTTCCGGTCCAGCGCTTGCAGGGCCCAGCCGGTGGAAAATTCCCCTCCCAGCACACCTTCTTTGACGAGGTAATCCTGGCTGTGTACAAACTCGCCGAAACGAGATCGTCTTAGAGTGGAAGTATCGGCGGCGACGTAGACCTTATTTTCGTCATATACGAATTGTTCGCCGCGATAATTGCCCCCGCCAAACTTCATTACAAAGTTGGACTTGCTCCCCTCGGAAACGCGGCCCCATGTACCCGCGAACGACCCACCGCCGCCCCCTACCATCAACTTAAATGTCAGCTTGCCTTGTACCACCCGTGATTTGACTGCGGCGCGCGCTTCAGCCGTTCCGATCGAATCCAGATGTTTGGCAACGACATCCTCCGGCTTCCTGTCCTCCGCATACGTCAGCTGAGACAGGCTAGTTTGAAAGAGAACGAAAACACAGAACGCCCAGATACTTAGCTTCACGTTGTACGCCAAGATTCGCATGTATTTTCACCCGAGGCATTATAAGACTTCCCGCACGCCTCCGGCATTTGTTAGCGGCGGCAAGCGAGATCGCGAATTCACTCGCTAATCAACGTATGAGTCTCCACACCCGCGGGATCATCTAAACTGGTTCTCGATCCCTAGTTTCTGAGGAGAACATCCTGTGACCAAGTGGAAGATACTCGGCCAACCCCCGGCGATTCCGGCAAAGAGCTTTTGTTCAGTCGTCCAACTTGCAACCTTGAGCATCTGCTTGCTGATAGCCATAAGCGCCCAGTCGCAGCAAACTCCGCCGACGGAGACCGCCAATCAAAAGCAAAAAAGCACGCGTCCCGCCGAGCCACCGCCAGTCCTGCAACAACTCAACTCCGCGCTGGAAGAATTGTCCGCCAGAATCTCCCCTGCCGTTGTGCAGATTGTGGTCACCGGATATGGCCCGGTGGAAGGCCGGAACCGCAATGACACGGCATTGATCGCCCGCCAGCACGCAGTCGGTTCCGGCGTAATCGTCGATGCCGACGGATACATCATGACCAACGCCCACGTAGTCGAAGGCGCACAGCGAATTCACGTCGCGCTGCCCATGCGGCCCACGGATTCCTCGAGCCAGTTTGCGCCGGGGGTTGAGCGCATGGTCGACGCCAAACTGATCGGCATTCATCAGGAAAGCGATCTGGCATTGTTGAAGATCGACAAAGCCAACCTTCCCACGCTGATGCTGGGAGCAACCCGCGCAGTGCATCAAGGCGAACTCGTATTTGCTCTCGGCAGTCCCGAAGGCTTGCAGAATTCCGTGACCATGGGCGTGGTCAGTTCGGTGGCCCGGCAAGCGGACCCGAACAAGCCGCTCCTTTATATTCAAACTGATGCGCCCATCAATCCCGGCAACAGCGGCGGCCCGCTGGTCGATGCCGATGGATATGTAATTGGCTTGAACACTTTCATCCTCTCGCAGGGCGGCGGCAGCGAAGGGCTGGGCTTTGCCATTCCCGCGCGCGTCGTCGATTTCGTTTATCGCAGCCTGCGTAAGTATGGACACGTGCATCGCGTAGAGGTAAAAGCCGGCGCACAGAACATCACGCCCACGCTGGCGGAAGGCTTGGGACTTGCGCAGGATTGGGGAGTCATTGTCGATGACATCATTCCCGGCGGCCCCGCGGAATCCGCCGGCCTGAAAGTCGAGGACATTATTTTGACCGCCGACGATCGTCCCATCAACGCCCTGCCTGCGTTTACCGCGTCACTTTATCTGCATCCCCTGGATCACGTGCTCAAACTTGAGATCCTTCGAGGCAAAGAGAAATTAACCTTAAACGTCCCCGTACTGGAGATGGTCGAACCCATGGACGCCATCACCAGCCTGGCCAACTCGCAGAACAACCTGGTAGGACGACTCGGAATTTTGGTTTTGGATTTGAACGATCAGTTGCGGTCCGTGATCGGCGACCTCCGCATCTCCTCGGGCGTGGTCGTAGTAGGTCGTGCCGCCGAATTCAACAGCGCTGAAAGCGGCCTGCAAGCCGGCGACGTGATTCACAGCCTGAATCGCACTCCAATCGACTCCGTGCAAACATTGCGAACAGCAGTGCGAGCGCTCAAGCCCGGCGACGCGGTGGTTCTCCAGATCGAAAGAAACGGCGGGCTCCAATATTTGCCGTTCGACATGGAATAACGTAGGACCGCAATTAGCAATTAGCATTTCGTCTTTACGATTTTGTAATGAGCTCCAGGAAATCCGTACGGCCAAATGCCAAAGGCTGCTAGTGGTGCAGTTTGAAAAAGATCCGTGTCAGGGCATCGCCTTCAGGCGTGCCGGCAAACGCGGAGTTTCGATCACGCGCGTAGCGCAGCGTCTTGAAACGCCGCGCGCTCAGGGGATAAAGCCCGTCCTATTGACTCTGTTTCGGCACGGCGGAAGCCGTGCCCTGACACGAGTCTCATTTCAAACTGCACCACTACCAGACAAAGCTAACAATGTCGCCAAACAACGGCGGTCACATCAAAACAAAGAAACAGTCCTAAAAAAATACCGCCGGAGACACATGAAAGCGGCTGCTCAAGCGCCGTACCTGGTCTTTTGTGATGTCGCGTTTCCCATTCAAAACATCCGAAACGGTACTTTCAGCGCCGAAAACATCCACCAAATCTTTTTGTCGCAATTCATGCACTTCCATGAGGTGGCGGAGGATATCTAATGGGCCGGTAACGGGGACGGGGTGCTGCTTACTTTCGTATTCCTCAACCAACACAATCAGTAGTTGAATGAGTTTTTCCTCAGCAGGCGAAACCATAGTCTTGCTAGTCAACTGCTCAAGTTGTCGAATGTAAATTTGGTTCTGGACTTCGTCATGTACGACTTCGGGTTTTATCTCGGAAAGTAAAGTTCCATAATCGACTGCGGCAGAGTTCATTTCCAACCCCCTTGGTCGTATTCGTCGTGGCTGAGCAGATGCTTGACGAAAATGATTTGCCACTTGTATTCGATCTTAACGATCAACCGGTATGCATTGCCCTTGATGTTGAATACCGTATAAGGATCAACAAAATCGGCGTGCGGGTAAGCATCTCTAACTTCCACGATGCTGCCCCACGAGGCAGCCGTAGCGATTTTGTGCCACGCGTTGATCGAGGATTCTAAAGCCGGATCGACAGCGACTACCGCTCGCCAAGCGCTTTTGCTAATGACATGCACGCTAGCTGGCTTAAGCGCTCCTTAATCTGCTGTGATTATACTTAGCAAATTGCGAAGCGCCAAGAGAAACTTAGCGTTTTGCGAAGATGGCAGTATGTCGTATTATTATCAACTATTTAGGCGGATGAACGATGCGCTTTTTGGATACTGGCAGTTCTACTCCCCCTGCTCCACCGGCCCCGCTGCCTCCGCCTTGGCATACATCTCCTCAATCTCCCGGCGATATCTTTCTTCCACCACCCGTCGCCGCAATTTCATGCTGGCGGTGAGCGTCCCATTTTCGGCCGAAAACTCGTCCGCGACTAAAATGACTTTCTTGAGCTTTTCGAAACGGGCCAGCTTTTGATTGCAGTCGGCGACGATCTTTTCGTAGAGCTCTTGGACCGCGGGCGTAGCCACGAGTTCTGCACGTGAAGAACAACGCACTTGTTTATCGCGAGCCCACTCTTCCAGTAAAACAAAAGCCGGAGCGATCAGGACAGCAGGGAACTTGTGCTTATCTCCGAGCACCACTGCTTCGGCGATCAACGCGTTGTGCTTCAGCGAATTCTCGATCGGCTGGGGTGCAATGAACTTCCCGCCGGATGTCTTGATCAAATCTTTCTTGCGGTCGGTGATCGACAAGAATCCATCGGCATCCAGATTTCCGATGTCGCCGGTCTTGAACCAGCCGTCGACGATTGCATTTCGCGTCTCTTCATCTTTATTCCAATAACCTTTAAAAACCGATGGCCCCCGCACCAGAATCTCGCCATCCTCGGCGATGCGCACTTCGACGTTCGATAAAGGCTTGCCCACCGTCCCCAATTTGTGAGCATCCGGATTGTTGACCGCAATCACGGGAGAAGTTTCCGTTAGCCCATAGCCTTCATCGATGCGAATGCCAATCGTGACGTACCATTCGGCGAGCTCCCGCCCCAGCGGCGCGCCGCCGGAGATAAAAGTTTCCGCGCGTCCGCCCATCCCGTGCCGCACCTTTGAATAAACCAACTGGTTGGCGATTTTCCAGGAAAGAGCTGTCGGATTCTTGCCACTGAGGATTTCCGCTTTGTGAGCTTTCCCCACCGAAAGTGCCCACTGATAAATCAGTCTCTTCGGGAAACCTGTCGCCTTATGGTCCACCTGCGAATAAATCTTTTCGTAGACCCGCGGCACTGCAACGAAAATTGCGGGATGCACTTCCAAAAGCGCTCGCGAAAGTTGGTCCACGAAGGGAACGTAGGCCAGCGTGATGCCGTGATACAACATGGCGAAATCCACGTGCCGGGCCGTGACATGTGACAAAGGAAGAAACGAAATACTGGTTTGACCGGGATGAACGTCAAAACAATTTAGCGAACATGCAATATTCGACGCCATGTTCCCATGGGTAAGCATGGCGCCTTTGGGCGTCCCAGTCGTGCCCGACGTATAAATAATTGTTGCCAGATCGTCTGGAGCCACCGTACGCGCCACAGTTTCAAGTTGCGGATCGTGTAGCTGCGAGACGTCACGCAGCAAAAGTGGAAGGCTGGCCGCAGGCGTATCGTCGACCGCATCCATGACCGCAATTTGTTTTATCGCCGTCTGATTTTGTATCGAGACAATTTTCTGCAACTGTTTTTCGTTGGAAACAAAAATCGCCCGCGCCCCGGAATCATTGAGGATGTAAGCCGTCTGCTCGCCGGTCAGCGTCGTGTAAATCGGAACGACCACAACACCGAGCAGCAGACAAGCGAAGTCGACGATGGTCCACTCCGGACGATTCTCGCTGAGAATCGCAACGCGATCCCCACGCGAAATACCCCATCCCTGGAGAGCATGTGCGACTGCGATCACTCGTCCGCGTAATTCCTGCGAAGAGATCGAGACCCATCGATCAGCCTCGCGATGCAGCATCACTTGCGATAAATTCCGCTCGATGATGGCGAAAAAAATGTCGTTGAGAGTTTGCAGATTCATTCGAGAGAATTCGTTGTCCCCGCAAAGAAATGTACTGGTTCACATCGCGTTAGGCAACCATACACCGCGCACAAGTTTGACGCTCTCTAACGACGTTGTTATGATGATCACGCGGGGTGGAGCAGTCTGGTAGCTCGTTGGGCTCATAACCCAAAGGTCGTAGGTTCAAATCCTACCCCCGCAACCAACCTCAAGTTCTTCGAACTCAATCACTTGATGCTGACTGCGGGAAACCTCTGAGTTTCTAATCGGCTCCCGTTAAGCTCCCATTCGCAAAACGCTTCGGCCGGGCTGCTATTTTTTCGCCTGTGATCACCATTTCGACCACCTTGCTGTTCGCCACCCGCTTCTGATCCGAGACCGCCTGTGTGTAAGTGTTCAGCGTGGTCTGGATGTTGGCGTGTCGCAGCAGTTCCTGTTGCACTTTTATATCGGTGCCAGAACTGCGCAGCATGGTCGAGTACCCTTCGCTCAAAATACGGAATGATGATGGAGTTGGAGAAGCGTTGACTGCCAAGTTTTGCTGAGCACGCACGGCAACGCGGACCGGTTCACGCATTGTTCCTTTCCTGCATGCCAGCACGCACGAGCAAAAACAGCTCCTGCAGGCCGAACATACTCCATGGAGAATTTCTTAAATTGGCATAATGCGGCCAGTTTGCCAACCCATCCGAAGCGGGCAGTGTTGCTGTAATTCCGATTTTTCGCCAACTAGAATACCAATCCGCTAGAATCAGCCGCATCATGCGCATGATCTCCGTTCGACCGGCGGCAATTGGCCGTGTTTTTGCTCTGATGCATTCAGCTCAGGTCGCCTTTTCTCTGTCGTAAGTGGAACGCTTGGAGTTCACGGGCCAAGTCATTGGATTGGATAATTCCCTGATTGTTGAGAGCAAGCGGAAGAGGAGAAAGATGAGAAACGGATTTGAAGTCGAGTATCCTGACGTCCGGATGTTTGTCGCGTCGAACGCCAGGCCTGTGACTACAGCCATAAGGCAGGTTTGCAGAAAATGACGACTTATTGGCAAGTTCATTCGGCACCGCCGCCCGGAGCGGCATGACGTTTCTGGCGGGCATTGCCAGTAAAGGAGCACTCGATTCCTACCTCCGCCAAAGGGAGGAGGCGCGGAAGTTTGTCCTTGATAGGCGAGTGCGCTTCCTGGAGCAACAACTTTCGCAATTCTACTGGCCACTTTATTTGCATCTGCAAAAAGAGAATTTGTATTGGGAACGACTTAGGGAGCGCACCCCAGGATCCGGAGAGTTCTCAAAGTAAGCTGAGCCTTCAGATAGAATCGGGCGTTATTCTCCCCAGTCATAAGGAAGCGATGGCCGTTATTGAAGCTAACCTTCACCTCGCTGGAAATTCCGCAGTAATAGAAGAGTCATTGCGCTACGTGCGGCATGTGAAACTGTACGAGATGCTGCGGGCGGCGGGGATTAAGGACGATCCAGTCAACCATGGTGAGCCGTATCCAGTTAATTTTTTTCCGTTGATTGATCAGCGCGTCAACGCCCTGCAGTCTGAATACACACCTTGATTCGCCAGACTCTGACTCCCGGATATGGGAAATCTTGACCACAGTGACGGGTCCGGGGTGGAACGAACGTGAACTCAGCGTCGAGATTGACGTTGGTGAAATGGCTTCTTTCGTGGACATCGTCGACCGGACGTACTGCTTGCAGAAATCTAACTTTTCTGCTGAGTTGCTCGTTGCGTCGTGGCTTGTAAGTTGATGCCCGTTATACAGAACAATTTTTATAGGTCCTTCGGCACTGAGCGGTCTGCTGGATTGGCGGCATGCTGCAACCTTACACGCAAGCTAACGTTTGGTCTTGCCAACTACACTACTTGTGCTGGATTGGTTAAACTTACTGAAGTAGTCGTCAACTCAACCAAAGACCGAACCCAAGGGGGCAACATGAACATCGACGTAATCATTCAATCATTGAAAGACGAACGAGGACGGATAGACGCGGCACTGAAGGCACTCGGTGGAATGAGTCACGTCGCGGGTGACGGAACGAACGATGGAGCCGGGAAGCGCAAGGTCTCTCTAAAGAGTCGCCGTAAGATGGCAGCGGCACAGAAAGCTCGATGGGCGACGCGTAAAGCGGCCGGAAAGTAACGAATGTTGTGTTCATCAATAAACGGGCTGAGTGGGCTCAGGCTATAGCATTGGTTGCTATAGCCTGTTTCACTTGGTCCGTCTTCCATCACCAGATCGCTATTGTAAACAGGCGTGGCCGTTGAAAACTCGTTCACCGAAAACTGGCTGAAAAAAATTTGCAATAAAAGCCTTACAAACGACATTCTCGGTTTTTCCGGACATTTTGTATCTCCTCAAATTTTCGCTGTTTTGACGAAAATGGAGTTTTTCTACCCCACAGAGGCAATTTCACCAACTACTAGGAAACCCGAATTGTTGGTGTAATTGCGATTTTTCGCCAGTTACCCCAACGGCATCCGTTGCCATACCTTGCCACTGGGAGGGTTGTATTTTGGAAAGGGGCAAAAAGATACGAATAGCTCCTTGGGATTATTTTGTAGTATAAATTTGAAAATCGTTATGGATGCCATTACAACTAGCACCGAATTGAAGAGCGGTACGGGGCTGGTCTGGTTGTCTCTGCTTACGGTACCGATTGGCTTATGGGCGATCGGCGGGGGGCCCTGTGCTGGTCCGCGCAACATTGCAGGGACTATTATCCTAATTACCGTCGGCGCTTGTGCGGTGGGCGTGCCGATTTACAGCGCATTAAATATATTGCGAAACTTCAAATTGGCGTCGAGCGGTGCACGATTTTTAAGGGTGGTAACGCTAGTGTGTGCTTGCCTCATGACCGTGGTCGGTGGTTTTTTTCTTCTCATCGGTGGTCTGGCGTTGAGCGCTTTCCTTAGATATTGATCTCATTTGAGCTTGTCATGGTAGCCCATCGTACCCTGAGTTCGTTGGGCTATCGGCGTCAGCTCCAACGATTGGTTGGATTCACCCTTGCCATCACCCAAAGTAGAATGTTGGTGTAATTGCGATTTTCCGTCAATTGTCGGTATTGTGGTCCGAATCACCGAATCTGCTTTTAGCCACGTCGTAAGATGGACGCAGAGTTATTCTGATATTTTCTCTGACAAAGGATCAAGTTCCTACTAGAGTGAGTCAGATTTCAAGCCGTTGGCTCACTCGATCCGAGGTGCTTCTTGTGGCTCGATATTATCAATTCCTTGCATCAGGGAGATCGCCGAAAAATCATTCGGCTCGTGCAAAATGGCTTGTCTGCTGTTCTTTTGCTTGCATTTGCCAGACCAGCAGAGACTCAAATCGTGATTTCCGCGAAAGACTTCCCGGATGCGATCCGTACCCTGGACAACGCGCCCACGAAGAATTCCCTAGGCTGTAACATCCAGATTCCTAAAAAGCCAAACCTGGACTACGCTTTCCGCTATATCACAACATTTTCCATTGATTGCAATTTTGGCGTCGTTCAGCCCGGTATGAAGCTTGTTGCATTCATACGAGTCACCCCCGAACGCGGCCCGCCGGTCCTCATGACTGAAGAGTTCGATTTGTCGCAGATGTCCAGAGATAAGCGGCTCCTTCCTGCTACGATGGATCAGCTACTTTTAGCGATGAGCGGAGGGTTTGCTACGGGTTCGGGACGGTATTCGGTGGAAGTCGTGCTTACGGATCAACTTGGTCAGACATGTCGAAAGCACAAGAAACTGAAAACGGCCAAAGCCAAATACGAAGCTTACGACCTTCCAGCGCTTCCTCCCGATGCGGTTGAACCTCTGATGGAGGCGCATTGGAATGGCAAACTTGCCACTGATGGTTTGCGTCTGACCATCCTATTGCGTGTGGAGGGCTCCGGACTCGCCAAGGGACAGAACTACATTCTAGAATCGCTTGCTGAGCTACTTGCCGCGCTACCCTGCCGATCAGTCAAGCTCATCGCATTCAACCTTGACCGGCAGCAGGAGATTTTCCGCCAAGACTCTCTCGATAGCGGCGGATTTGTAAAGCTCAAAGAATCAATGGAACGGCAGGAATTTGCGACCATCCCTTACGAGTCGCTCGCCCGTGGCGCATGGCGAACATTTATGCTCGACATGGCACAGAAGGAAGTCAGTTCCGCAGAACGGCCCGATGTGGTTGTTTTTATTGGATCGTGGAGAAGCAATGGATGGGACAAACCGCCAATGGATGCCGTCAAGCGACTGGATCTCTCAAACATTCAGTTTTTCTATTTGCAGTACTACCCGCGATTCGGTGGTCCACCTGATCCTTTGGAGAGATTGACCAAGGGATTGCATGGGGCTGTTTTTCAGGTGTGGTCGCCGGAGATGTTCGAGCTGGCAATTCAAAGAATGCTTGCTCAAATCAACAGCACAGATAAACAGCGGTCCCCCGCCACGCCGGCTCATTTACGTTGAGCAGCAGGGGAACAATTCTTCGGCGTCGAGCGCAAGTTTCGCATCGTTGGCGTAAACAGGCAATTTTGACCAACTTTCTAGGAAACAGTGTTGTTGGTGAAATTGCGATTTTTCGCCAACTCACGATTCGGGTTAATGCTAATTGTATTCAGCGGGTGGCGGAACGATGAGCGCAAATTGCAACACCCTTCGCTCTAAGTTTTGCACTCCGTGTTCTTCATACCCTGGCAAGTAACTGGGTTGACCTTCTCGGGTCTGC
>DATBAX010000464.1:0-9003 GCA_036271275.1 Terriglobales bacterium | reverse complement strand
TCACGCGCAGTCACATCGTTGACGCAGGTATAGCCAAGAATATAAGGACGCACATCTTCGCCGTCGGCAAGCTTGTAACAAGTTCGTCCGATCACGACGCCAAGTTCGCCTTCAAAATCCACCCGCTGCGAAAGTTTCGGTCTCCGAACATTTCCCCCAGGAGCCAACATAGAGGACGGCGGCTTAAGAAATATCAGCGGCTCAGTGGGAACCTCATTGCCGAGTTCCGCCGCGTGCTCTCGATAATTTCGTCCCACACAAACAATCTTCGATGGACGAACCGGCGCAAGCAGCGCGGCTCCGCTCAAGGGCAGATGATTGGTCCGCTTGGTGGGAAGGTCTTCCTTGTCGCCACTGGCGTTTTCAGGGGGCGCGAGCAGCAACCGCGTAATGGTCTCCACACCCGCAACAGATTCGACCAGGCCATACTGCGCACGATCATCAATTTGAAAACGACAATATTTCATAGGAACCTCGCTGTCAGCTCTCAGCATCAGCTTTTAGCATTTGGCACTTGGCACTTGGCACTTGGCCCTGAACACTCGAGTAGCTACGAGAAGCCCCAAAGGCTAAAGGCTAAATGCCAATTGCCGCCTTATGGTATCGCCTCACTCGCCTCATCCGACCTCGCACTTTCGTTTCCCCGCACATCCACTGCGGACACGGAATAGAAATATGTCTTGCCCGATTGCACGCCGGTATCACGATAGCTTGGGGCTTTTATCGCACCTGAGTTCATTTTCACCGGCTGCCCTCCATCTTCGCGCCGGAAGATGTCATACCCCGCAAAATCCGCCTCCGTGTCCGGCGCCCAAACCAAATCTACAAATGGCGCCTGGCCCGCTCCCGAGAAAACCGCCTGTAGCCCGGAAGGCACCGCCGGCGGAAAAATATCATGTGCGAAGACCGTCATAGTCGGCGTGTCCTCACCTTCCACCTGGAGATCGGGCTTGCCCTGCCGGCTAATGACCGTCACCACGGTCGCACGATAAGAATAAGTTTGCTCCCATTCAAAGGTGCGATCGATAAACTCGAGAATCGGCGGACTCTCCAACGGGATTTCCCCAGCCAGATTATTTTTCTCAGTTCCCTTTTCTCGCCGGTACACGCGATAAAGATAGCGCAATCCCGCTATCTCAGATGGAACTGGAACTTCCGCCCACTTCAATACGACGCCTTCGCTGGTGACCTGGACCTGGAAATTTCCCGGAGGCTCGAGCGCGGGCGCCGCAGGCACCTGGGCGGGATTGGAAAGTCCTCCACTGCGCCCGCTGCTATTCAAGACTTCAACCGCATAGGTGATTTGGTCAGTTGCATGAATCTGCAACGCAACCGGCAAATTTTCGCTATAGCTTGCAGTCAATCTTGGGACCGTCGAAACATTTTTCTTAGAAGCCGCCGGTTTAGCTTGCGGCGGGCCGGCGGGAATTTCGCCGGCGGGAGTTCCGCATTCCACAATGGTGTCACCCAAATTTCGGCAGATACGCGTAGGGCCGGGATGCCGGATGGCACGCCGCTCTGTGGTTTCCACGGGAATGTTCCACGCCAGATAAACCTTGTTGCCCTTACGAACCACACGCAAATCTGTCACCGGTTTGGCGAGTTCCAACGAAGGTGGAATCGGGATACCCGGCGCGCCGCAACCAGCAAGAAGTGCTGTCGTCAGAACACAAAGAAAGAGCTTCGAGTGGGCCGGCCTCATGGAAGTCACAGCGTATCAGATGGCGGAAGGAATCTATAAAACACAGAGGACACAGAGGCTCACAGAGAAAAAGCTTTTGGGGTTTTCCTCTGTGGAACTCTGCGTCCTCTGTGGTTAAGAATTACAGAATGTACCGAGACAAATCCTGGTCTTTCACGATGTCGGCGAGCATCGATCGAACGTAGTCGGCGTCAATCTTCACCTGCTCGCCTTTTTTGTCGGGAGCATCAAAGCTGATTTGATCGAGGACACGTTCCATGATGGTATGCAGACGCCGCGCGCCGATATTTTCGGTCCCTTCATTTACGCGAAAAGCAAAGCGGGCAATTTCTTCAAGAGAATCTTTGGTGAATTCCAGCTTCACGCCTTCCGTTTCAAGCAACGCCACATACTGCTTGACCAGCGAAGCTTTCGGCTCTGTAAGAATGCGGATGAAGTCTTCCATGGTGAGCGATTGCAACTCAACACGAATTGGGAAGCGCCCTTGAAGTTCAGGAATCAGATCACTCGGCTTTGAAACGTGAAATGCTCCAGCCGCGATAAACAGAATATGGTCAGTTCGAACCATGCCGTAGCGCGTGTTGACGGTAGTTCCCTCAACGATCGGCAAAATATCGCGCTGCACGCCTTCGCGGGAAACATCAGGCCCGTGCCCACCTTCGCGGCCGGCGATCTTGTCGATTTCGTCAAGAAAAATAATTCCGGAATCTTCGACACGATCGATCGCGATCCGCGTCACCTGGTCCATATCGATCAGACGCTGCTCTTCTTCCTGAATCAGATATTCGAAGGCCTCATTGACCTTCATCTTCCGTTTCTTGGTACGCTGCCCAAAAAGATTCGGCAGCATGTCCTTCAGATTGACGTCCATCTCCTCAACACCTTGATTGGAGATGATCTCAAACGACGGGAAATTGCGCTCACGCACATCGATCTCGACAGTGCGGTCGTCGAGTTTGCCTTCCCGCAATTGTTGTCGAAGTTTTTCGCGAGTGCGGCTGGTGGATTCGGTGAGCGTAGTGCTCGCATCAATCACCACGCCGCCATTATTAGCTTCCGCAGGACGCGCCGCAGTCACCGGAGGCAGAAGAATATCCAGCAACCGCTCTTCAGCATTTAACTCAGCTTTATCAGCAACGTCTTCAAGCTTCTCTTCGCGAACATTCTCAATCGCAATCTCCACCAGATCGCGGATCATCGACTCCACATCGCGACCAACATACCCAACCTCAGTAAACTTCGACGCCTCCACTTTCATGAACGGCGAATTCGCCAGCTTCGCCAACCGCCGCGCAATCTCCGTCTTCCCCACCCCAGTAGGCCCAATCATGATGATGTTTTTGGGGATTACGTCTTCGGCTAATTCTGGAGCGAGCTTTTGGCGGCGCATGCGGTTGCGCAGGGCGATCGCGACGGCGCGCTTGGCGTCTTTCTGGCCAATGACGTGCTTGTCGAGTTCAGCGACGATCTCACGCGGAGTGAGTTCGTCGAGTGCGATATGTTCTTCTTCCACGGTTCCGGGTAAATAGATAGCCATAAAATCGGGTCTCGGGTGTCAGGTCGTGGGTGTCAGGTTCTGAGACCGAACACCCGTGACCTGAGACCATTCTCATAGTTCTTCGATCGTAATTCTGTCATTCGTATAAATGCACATTTTGCTGGCAATCTTCATCGCTTCTTCTGCAATCTGACGCGCGGTGAGCTCCGTGTGTTCCGCAAGCGCTTGGGCTGCGGCTTGCGCATACGGGCCGCCGCTGCCGATGGCGGCGATGCCGCCGTCCGGTTCGATGACGTCGCCTTGTCCGCTCAGCAGAAACGTCTGCTCTTTGTCGGACACCAGCAACAGAGCTTCGAGATGCCGCAGAAATTTGTCCGTGCGCCAGTCTTTTGCCAACTCGACCGCGCCGCGGCCAAGATTGCCGTGATATTGCTCCAGTTTGGATTCAAATCGGCTGAATAAAGTAAAAGCGTCAGCGGTAGAGCCGGCAAATCCGGCAAGAATTTTGTCTTGATAGAGTCGACGGATTTTCTTGGCTGAATGCTTAATAACACCTTCGCCAAGAGTGACTTGGCCGTCGCCGGCCATGACCACACTGCCATTGCGGCGAACACAGAGGACGGTAGTAGAACGGATCAGACGCTTCGTAGGCATGGGGACAATTCTTGATTATAACAGCGGACGCGGGTTCGCTGAGCGGCTTGTCCAAGTCGATCAATTCCGTCTCGAATGCATCGCGCTTTTTCGCGGAATGTAAAATGAACTCGCGTGCACCCAATCGCCTACAGTGAAATCGACAGTCCCGTTGGCCCGCTTCTGCTAACCGCGGACACTTCAGGCCTTCGTCAAATTCTGTTTGTGAATGGACGCCATCCCATAAAATCCGATCCGTCGTGGCAGGAAGATTCCACTCTTCTCCAACCCGTGATCGAGCAACTGCGGGCTTACTTCGCGGGCACGCGGGAATCTTTCGATCTCCAACTTTCTCCTGAGGGCACGTCGTTCCAACTCAATGTTTGGAGCGAATTGCGTAAGATCCCATTCGGCGAAACGATTTCCTACGGAGAATTAGCGCGGCGCATTGGCAATCCCAAGGCTTCACGCGCGGTTGGTCTGGCCAACGGCTCGAATCCGATCTCCATCGTGATTCCCTGTCATCGAGTCATCGGCAGCAACGGCAAACTGACCGGATACGGCGGTGGTCTCCCCAGCAAAGAAAAATTGCTGGCGCTCGAGCGCCGTCAATTGCGTTTGCTGTGAGCTAGCTTCCCGCGACAGCCTTCGCTCCCGAGCCTTGGGTTAGGCGCAAACAGAATTTAACTGGAGGCTAGTAGCTACAAGCTTCCGTGTCACAATAACCCATGCTTTCTCCGCTCCCTCCTTTCCTCTATGGCACCGCGTGGAAGGAAGATCGCACCGCGGCGCTCACGAAACTCGCGCTGCACACGGGCTTTCGAGCCATCGACACAGCCAACCAACGGCGACACTACTTCGAAGCAGGAGTCGGTCAGGGAATTGCCGATGCCTATCGCGACGGATTTGTAACGCGCGCCGAGCTTTTTCTACAGACAAAATTCACTTATCAACCGGGCCAAGACCATCGCCTGCCGTACGATCCCGCAGCCGCACTCTCGGTTCAGGTTGCACAGTCGATGGCCAGCTCGCTCGAACATCTTGGCACGGACTATGTGGACAGTTACGTTCTCCACGGCCCTGCGTCCGGATACGGTTGGACTGAAGCCGACACCGAAGTTTGGCAGGCGATGATGAAAGAGCGCGACGCCGGACGCACCCGTCTCCTCGGCGTGAGCAATGTTTCGTTGCGGCATCTCGAGCAGATGACTGCCGTTCATTCCGAGCCACCTGCATTCGTCCAGAATCGCTGCTTTGCCCGTGTCGGTTGGGACCGCGAGGTGCGCGCTTTCTGCCGTGAACGCAAGATTGTCTATCAGGGATTTTCGCTGCTCACCGCGCATCCCGAAGTGCTTCAACATTCTTTCGTCATCAGTCTCGCAGCCCAGGCCGGAGCTACTCCCGCTCAAATCGTATTCAGTTTCGCGCGCAGCATCGGAATGCTTCCGCTCACTGGCACGACGAACGCCACGCACATGGAGCAGGACTTGGCAGGCATCGAATTACAACTCCCGCTTGAGGTAGTTCAAGCCATTGAGTCGCTGGCCGGTTGAAGGAGCGGAGCAGGGAACTTCCAACGAAGAACCCTGCACTTTCGGCGCGTGCCAAATACATAGGTCCTTCGCGGCGCAAAGAGCGCTTGCTCAGGACGACAATTTTTTATTTTTAATTGGCGAGGCATGTGCAAACAAGCAGATAACATCCCTACATGCAGCTTAGCGATCTAGGTTGGAATTCGACTTTCGAGCGGCACTTTGCCGCCCTTGATCGCCCAGCCCTCCATCCTGCTCGCGTGATCGAAGAACTGAAGCGCTTCCTGCGAGTGCGTTCCACGGACGGTGAATTTCTGGCGGAGATCGCCGGCAAAATACGTTATGAAGCTGAGGACCGGGAAGATCTTCCCGCAGTCGGCGATTGGGTGGCGATTGCGCCACGGGAAGAAGGCCGCGCGCGCATTCAGTACATCCTTCCGCGAAAAACCAAACTCTCGCGCAAAGCCGCAGGACGAGAGCAAAGCGAACAAATCATCGCCACCAATCTGGACACGGTATTCGTCGTCAGCTCACTGAATCGCGAATTCAACCTGCGGCGGATTGAGCGCTATCTCACAACTATTCTGGAAAGCGGCGCCCGTGCCGTCGTACTTCTCAATAAAGCGGACCTCTGCCCGACTGCGGATGCGCTCGCTGCCGATGTCGCAGAGATTGCACTCGGCACTCCGGTTCACCTGCTGAGCGCAGTGCACGGAGATGGCATTGAAACCGTGCGCGCTTATTTGAAGCCGGGAGAGACCTCGGCGTTTGTAGGTTCGTCGGGAGTCGGGAAATCTACGATCATCAATGCGCTGGCGGGCGGCCAGTCCCTGCGCGTGCAGCCGGTGCGCGAAGACGACGATCAAGGCAAACACACCACCACGTCGCGCCAAATGATTTTTCTCGCCGATGGCGGCATCGTAATCGATACGCCGGGAATTCGCGAACTTCAACTCTGGGATGCCAACGAAGGCGTGCAGCAGGCTTTTGAAGACATCGCCCTATTGGCCGAAAGCTGCAAGTTTCGCGATTGCACTCATCGCGGTGAGCCCGGATGCAACGTCGAAGCCGCAATCCAGACTGGCGCGTTCGAACGCGAGCGACTCGACAATCATCACAAACTACAGGCAGAGCTGCAATTTCAGGAACGCAAAGTGGATGTCCGGTTGGCCAGCGAAAACAAAACCAAATGGAAGAAGGTCCACAAAGCCATGCGCATCCACAAACCAAAAAAATATTGAGCCAGGTCTCTCTGATCTTGTCATTCCGAGCGGACTTCAGTCCGCGAGGAATCTCCACGGCCGCAATCGCTCAATTGCTCCGCAATGCAATCATCGGATGAATTCGCGATGCCCGCCGTGCGGGAATGTACCCGGCAATGAATGCGACCATTGCCAAAATTATCACCATCCCAAAAAATGTTGGGGGATCCGTGGGATCGGTTGCGAACAGTAGCGACGCAATCACCCTGGCGACGACAATTGACGCAACTGTTCCTACTCCGATTCCGATCAGCGCCATTCGCAGCGTCTTCGAAATCACGCCCATCTGTACTCGTCCCGCCGTCGCGCCTAACGCCATACGAATACCAATTTCCTGGGTCTGCCGCGTGACGGAATACGAGATCACTCCATAAATTCCGAGCGAAGCCAAAATCAATCCCAGTGCCGCAAACATTCCCACCAGCATTACGAAGAAGCGCCGGGGAGAAACTGCATGGTCCACCAACTGTTGAATGGGACGAAACTCCGATGCCGGCTGTCCGGGATTCAACGATCGCAGCGTACTCATGACGTTCGGCAACAATGTTCCCGGAGGAAGCTTGGTGCGAATCACGAGCTCGGCGCCCGATGGATCGTTCTGCGTAGCCGGCGCCAGCACTTCGGGACTTGACGCTTCCTCAACATTGCTCTCGCGGACGTCGGAAAAAATGCCGACCACCCGCGTATCGCCTTGCCCTATCCCCTTGGCCAGACGTCCGATGGGATCCTGCCCCGGCCACTCACGCCGCGCGGCCGCTTCATTGATTAGGATCACCGGTTCGCTGTTCGATTTATCTCCCCAATTAAAATCACGTCCCTTTAGCAAACGCATGCCCATGGCGTCGAGATATCCCGGCGTGACGATGTAGACGAAGACATCGTAATTCTTATCTTTGACGTAGGGTTGTTCCTTGGCCACTAATCCCCAACTCCGATTGCGGTCGAGCGGAAGCATGTCCGTAATGCCCGCCGTTTCAACGCCGGGGATGGCCTTCACTCGACTCAGCATTTCCTCAAGAACGGGGCCGCGCTTTTCCATTTTGCCGCCATCGTCGTAATCCACTTTGAGAGCAGCAGCGTGAGTTGGTTCGAATCCCAGGTCGACATCGAGAACATGAAGAAAGCTGCGCAGCAACAATCCTGCTCCGACGAGCAACACACACGCCAGCGCGACTTCGGAAATGACCAGCGCAGAACGCAAGCGGTCGTGTTTTCTGCCGTCGCTCATTCCGTGTCCACTGTCTTTGAGGGCCTCCTGCAAATTCACTCCCGCCATTCGGAATGATGGCGCGATGCCAAAGAGAATTGCTGCGGATGCGGCGATCAATAATGTCCACAACAGTGCGCTGCGATCCACACTGACGCTGCTTAAAAGAGGCAGCGCGATCGAGCCCTGATGCGCGAGATAAGATAATGCCGCGACAGCGAACCCTAGACCGAAGACAGCGCCTACTCCCGAGAGAACGAAACTCTCCGTCAACAATTGACGAATCAACCGGGCGCGCCCCGCCCCGAGCGCGCTACGCATGGCGAACTCCTTGCTGCGTGCAGCGGTCCGCGCCAGCATCAGGTTCGAAAGATTCACGCAGACGATCAACATGATCATCCCTACCGCACACCACAGCACGATCAACGAACTACGCAGCTTTCCGCTCACGTAGTCTTTCAATCCCATCATGCTTGTATTGATATCGGTACCCCAGTTGGGATTACCCGCATCTTTGAGTTGTGGAAACGTGACATTCGCTTCGGCCTGGGCCTGGGACACCGTAATCCCCGGCTTGAGGCGTCCAATCACCGACAGCATGTGGCCCCAGGTGCGAAAGCTGTCCATCATTGCAGGAACAAAATAGTCCATCTTGGCTCCGGGTGCGAATACAGCCCCGAAATCAAATGTCGGCGGAAGCACTCCGACCACCGTAACCGAATCGTTGTTGATCTGGATGTTCTGGCCGACAATCGAAGGATCCGCTTTAAACTGGCGCTGCCAGAATGGATAGCTCAGCAACACTGCAGGCCGGCCACCCTTTACACATTCCTCCGCGGTAAACAATCTTCCGATCGCCGGTTGGACGCCCAGCATTTGAAAGAAGTTTCCCGCCACCCACACGCCGGCAAGAGGTTTTGGCTCTCCCTGGCCAATCAGTTTTCCGTCAGACGCCGAGTAGAAAGGCACGAAGGCGGTCATGTCTTGAAAGGAACGGTTGGCGCGCTGGAATTCCTCATAAGCACCGACTTGATATGTAATGTTCGACAGGCCGCCCACTCCCTTGTTCCCGGCAAACCACACCAGTTGTTGCGGATCTCGAAACGGCAGCGGACGCAGCAGAAGCGTATTCACCACGCTAAACACAACAATATTCGCGCCAATGCCCA
>DATBAX010000463.1:0-3411 GCA_036271275.1 Terriglobales bacterium | reverse complement strand
TATCCCTTCTCAGGATACTCAAACACCCCGCGCCCGCTCTTTCGTCCGAGCCGCCCGGCTTTTACGTACTGCACCAATAATGGTGCAGGCCGATATTTCTCTCCCAAGGCCTTATGCAGATACTCCAAAATATGCAGCCGGGTATCCAAACCCACCAAATCCACCAACTCAAACGGCCCCATGGGATGGTTCAACCCAAGCTTTAAAGCTTTATCGATATCCCCAGCCGACGCCACGCCTTCCTGCAACATATAAAAAGCTTCATTTCCGATCATTGCATTGACGCGGCTGGTAATAAATCCCGGCGATTCTTTAATGACCACAACTTCCTTGCCCATCCGTTTCCCGACATCGGCAACGGTCGCAATGGTGGCGTCATCAGTTTCAAGCGCCCGCACAACCTCCAGCAATTTCATTTTGTGGACGGGATTGAAGAAGTGCATCCCCACGCATTTTTTGGCGCGATACGTGACGCTAGCGATTTCCGTGATACTGAAAGAAGAAGTGTTGGAAGCCAGGATCGTTTCGGGCCGGCAGATTTTATCAAGCAGGGTAAATATCTCGATCTTCGATTCCATCTCTTCTGGAACCGCCTCAATCACCAAGTCCGCTTCGCGCGCCGCCTCTTCCACTGACCCGGCGTATTCCAGACGCGCGACCGCCGCGCCCGCATCGGTTGCGGTAACTTTTCCCAGCTCCACAGCTTTATCTAGATTGGTGCGGATTTCGCTCTCCGCTTTGCGCAGAGACGTAGGCAACAAGTCTTCAAGAATAGTTCGATAGCCGCCGAGCGCGGCCACGTGAGCAATACCTCGGCCCATGGTCCCGGCGCCAATAACGGCGACGGTCTTCACCTGGTCCAAGACTACGCTCCCTTTTCCAGTGCTGCGACCGCAGTGGTCAAATTGCTCCCCGCAGCTTTCAAACTATCCGCCAAACGTTTTCGCTCGTCCGGTTCCAGTCCACTTACAAACGCGGTAATGCGCCGCAAGGTCGTATTGATGTCGTCGACATAGTTGGTGAGGCGAATCAGTTCTCCAGTAGCTGCCATAAGAATTTCCTACTCCTGTAGCCCGACGTGGGCAAAAAACTTCACCTCTTCATTCTCAAGGCTGCGAGAGATTTAGTAAAGGTGACCAAGGTCAACTAGTCAATCCGGCATGTTTAATAGGAAATAAATGCTCCTGACGTTAGCCCGGGGCGAATGGGCGCAACTGCCAACGCATTACTTAAGTGATGCGGGTTATCCAGAATGGCCCACCGCAAAACTCACTCTATCTCGGTGTTAACAAGAGGTTAAACACACATAAAAAGCCAGTGAAGACGCGCCTTGATAGCTTCGATCAATGTTTTTGATTGGTCTTTTCCGCAAGAGATCACTCTAATAGGTAGATGAGTGACAAACTTTTAAAACGCTACATCTTTGCCAGTGATTTCGATCAGACGCTGACCTTCAATGACTCCGGCTACGTCCTCAGTGAGATGGTCGGAATTCCAGTCGCGGAGTTCGAACGCAAAATAAAAGGCATGCAGAAGTTGAATTTGGTACAGCAAGGGGCGGAGCTTGCCTACTTGCTTCTGCACGATCCCGAATTTCGCAGCAAAGTGCGGCGCGAGCATCTTTACGAAGTTGGGAAACGTATCCGCCTGAAGGATAATATCGACCTGCTCTATCAGATCCTCTCCAATCAGATCGATGGCTATAAATTTGATTTTTATGTTTTGTCCGCGGCACCGATCGAAGTCATTCAGTCGGCCCTGGAAGACGTCGTTCCTGAAGACCACATTTTTGGCACGGTTTTCGAATACAACGATGCCGGCGAGATCGAAAAAATCGTTCGCGCCACCGCCGGTTACGGCAAAGTCGCAGTATTGGATCAATTACAATCCCGCCGCGAAGCCGGGCCTGACCATATCGTCTATGTCGGCGACGGCAGCTCAGATGTCCACGTCATGTTGCACGTCAACGTGCGTGACGGGTTTACCATCGCCGTCTCGGAAGCCAAACACATTTCCCAGATCGCGAAGCGTACGATCCTAAGCAGCAACGCTCTCGCCGTCCTCGCTCCGATTCTCGAAGACGTCGTCGGCTGGGACCGTCTCCGCATCCGCGAATTCTTCGAAGCCCACGGCTTGTTGATCCAGGAGTGGGAGCGCGTCCGCACCGATTGGCTTACTCTGCGTTCCGCCGGTAGTCCTCTAGCGAGCAAAGCTATAAGCGCAAATTAAGAATTGTCCATCCGCATGCGCTGAGTCGCGAAAGATAAAGTCGCGAGCAAAGAGAAATTCCTCCAAGACTCCGAGTGGAGTCTCGAACGGCCTGGGATGTAGATCGGACGCACTAGGCGCAAGTGTTGGTGCCCGCAAAGCTCGTCGCCGAGTCTGACTTTTAGAACGGTATATCTTCGTCGCTGATCGGCGAGGCGCCTACTGGCTCGGGTTCGTGGCTGCTCTGGTCGAAATTGTTTCCACCGGATTCGCCCTGGGATTTGCTTGCGAAATCGCCGCCGCCCGCGCCTTCGCCGCGTCCGCCAAGCATGATAATGTCAGCGGCTACAACTTCCGTCATGTACTTCTTTTGTCCCGAAGTTTTATCGTCCCACGAGCGGGTCTGCAGCCGTCCTTCGATGTAAACCTTGGATCCCTTTTTCAGATACTCACCGGCGATTTCCGCCAGTCGCTGCCAGAGCACGACGTTGTGCCATTCAGTGCGGTCCTGCCAGGCGCCGGCCTTGTCCTTGAAGCGCTCATTGGTGGCCAGCGTGATTTTCGCTACAGCTGTTCCACTGGGCGTGTACTTGATTTCAGGATCTTTGCCAAGATTGCCGATGAGGGTGACTTTGTTGAGACTTCTGCCTGCCATGAGTGATGCTCCTTCCGCCCCTGTCGCCGAAAGTTGCTTGCGGAGTCTGAAAAAACCGGAAGCCGAAACCTGCGTTGCTGCAATCCCCGGGGCTGGGGTGATGCGTTCGATGGTCAATATAACAGAAACGCCAGATCAGAGATGTGACGGATGAACATCATTCAGGTTTTCCACAGTTGAGTTTGCGGCCACCACAACGGCCCGATGGCTTAGAGACTCTAGGAAATCGGATTGAGCATCATCAGCGCGAACAGGAGCGTCAGATAGGCTACCGTCGCCTGCAAGAGCTGTCGCGCCCGCTTTTTTGATTGAGGAGTATTAGGAGGCAATTTGAAGGTTGCCAGACGCAAACCAACATAGAAGAGACCGCAGCCCATCGCTACCGCGCCGAAGAAATACACGTTGCCGGCCATCCCGAGAAATCTGGGCAGCAAACTGATAGGAATTAATCCCAAAGAGTAAAGCAGGATCTGGCGGATGGTCGATTTGCCGTCGGGTTCTACTACTGGAAGCATTTTGATCCCGCCGGCCGCGTAGTCGTCGCGATA
>DATBAX010000462.1:0-15496 GCA_036271275.1 Terriglobales bacterium | reverse complement strand
ATTTCCAAGCTTTCAAAAGCGCGGCTACGGCTGCTGAAATCCTTCAGGTCCAGATAGGAAGCGCTTCCGAATTGCGTGAGGCGTGATGCCGCCACGTCAACTGAGATCAATTTGTCAGAATTCGGCACCGGTAGTGGCCGCAGTAGGATCGCATCGACCAGACTGAAGATGGCAGTGTTTGCGCCAATTCCGAGTGCGAGCGAGAGCACTACCACGATAGTGAACCCGGGATTTCGCCACAGGCTACGAAACGTGCGGCGCAGATCGCGCGCAAGAGCCTCGATGAGTGAAACGATTCGATGGCCTGTCGCTGGCAAAGCGGTTGTGATTGGCGTCATAATTTCCTCGCTGTCGAAACATCTACGCTAACGTCAGTCCTGAAGTTCACTGCGTCGATTGCCATAACTGAACCAAATGACAATGTCTAGTGAGTATTTCGCTGCAATTGAGGGTGCAATCGCTTCGCCAATAGATTTGTTTGGAACAATTGAAGTTGGGGTAAGGCTCCAGGAAGCTGCCCGTCCAATATCGAAGAAGGATGTCCGGTAACGGACAATCAGACTCCCATTTTGTCGATTGGCGTTGGCGTTTATATCGGCCTTCGCGCCGTGCGACATGCTATCTCTTGGCCGTTGTTCCGACTATCTTGATAAACTCTCTTCGAGTTGGTTGAACAGCAAGTAATCAAGTCGCCGTGGTTTGTGGTTTCACGGGGCGGACATTTTTTCAAACACTCAGGCGTCAGGAGATCCGCAAATGCCGAGCGATCTGAAAACATGTGGACGGCGATCGTTTCACCCATTGAACCCGGGGATTTCTGAAAGCCTAGGGCGTCTATAAATGAAGAATCAGATTGTAGTTTTAATCTTTATTATCGCCGCTGGACATATTTGCGCTGCGCAGTTGGCCGCGAATCCAGCGAAAAAACATTTGCTATTCATTGGTGAGGAAAAAGGCTATCGGCACGAAGCTGTTTCTCACGCCATGAGTACGATTGAGCGGTTGGGCAAAGAGAGTGGTTTATGGGACACCACGCTCCGCACGGACACCGAAGTTTTGACTAAAAAGAAACTCGAATACAACGCGAAGAACTTGAACGATTTTGACGCGGTGCTTTTTTATACCGGGGGTGATCTCGAGATGGATGCCCAGCAGAAGGCAGATTTCATTTCGTTCATTCACGACGAAGGCAAGGGATTTGTCGGCGTGCATAGCGCCGCCATTACTTTCGTCGATTGGCCGGAATATGTCGACATGGTCGGCGGCACTTATGACGAGCATCCCTGGATCACTTTCGATGCACCGATTATCGTGGAGGACCCGGCTTTTCCCGGCATGCAGCAATTTCCACATTCGTTTGTATTACGCGACGAGATCTATCAGATGACTAGTTATTCGCGCGACAAAGTGCGGGTATTGATGCGCCTCGATGTGAACAAGCTCGATATGAAGAACAAGAATGTGCATCGCAAAGACGGCGATTTTGCCGTGACCTGGGCGAAAATGTATGGCAAAGGGCGTGTTTACTACACGACTTTGGGGCATGTGGAAGAAAACTGGGACAAGCCGGAATTTCAAAAGATGATGACCGAAGCGATCAAGTGGGCAATGGGATTAGAGAATGCGGATGTGACATCGCGTCCGCTACCGGCGAACTAGTCAGCGAGAGATTCATCAGCGAGAGGCGTTCATGATCCAGATGGGTTCGATTTCTAGAAGAGGTTTTGTGAAAACGGTTGTAACAGGACTGGCAGCGACGGCGATTCCTATGCATGCCTCGACGAAGCTCAATGTCGGCATCGGTACGTACAGTTATCACAACCTCACCATGGACCAGATGATGGTGCAGCTGAACTATTTGCATGTTCGAGAAATCGAAATGTCGCGCGGGGAGTTCATGCTGATGAACCATCCTACGGATGATTTGTTTCATTCCGCGCGTACCAAGTTCGATAAGGCTGGAATTCGGTGCGTATCTTATTACACGGCGACCATTAAAGAAGATGCGGACCTCGAAAATGCGGTTCGATTTGCCCGAATACTGGGTGTGAGCAACGTGACGGGTGACGCGACGGGCGGCATTCTGAATCGAATCGACCAGCGCTTTACGCGCGAAAAATTAACTTTCGGCATTCACAATCATTATTTCAAAGGCGAGAAGTTTGCCTATGAAAGTCCGGAAGATGTTCTTAACGCGCTGAAGGGGCTTTCGAGAACAGTCGGCGCCACCGCCGACGTGGGACATTTTGCCTCTTGCGGACATGATCCCGTGGACGCGCTTCGTAAATTGGGGCCGCGATTGAAGCTGGTGCATTTGAAAGACATCCAAGCCGCCGACGGCGAAGTAAACGTACTGCTCGGGCAGGGGATTTCGAAAATTTCCGAAGTGATGCGGGAATTGCATCGGCAGAATTTCGCAAAACTGGTCGCAGTGGAGTACGAAAAAGAAGGCGACGTCACCGAAGACATGCGTCAGGACATGGAATTTGCTCGCAAGCTGGCTTAAGCTTCCTAAATCGAAAGGGCCATTCGAGGTGCGGTTCAATGAGAGAGATTGGTATGAAGGCAAAGACATTTCGTGTCGCAATTCTTTTACTTAGTTCTGTGTTGTGTTGTAACGCGGCAGAATTGCATCTTATGCCATGGCCTGCGCAATTAGAGCAGCGTCCCGGCTTTCTCAACCTTAATCAGCCTCCCCAATTTGAAGTCTCGGGCGCGGACGAACGCGTCACCTATGCTGTACGCCACTTTTCGGAGCAGTTGAGTGCGCGAACTGGGGTTCCGCTTCGTTCAGGGAATGGAGGTCCGCCTTTCGTCATTCACTGCAAGAGCTCTGGCGCGAAAATCCAGACTTTGGGTGAGGATGAAAGTTATCAACTCAACGTAGACGAAAAGAAAATCGAGTTGACCGCGGACAATCCTCTTGGAATCCTGCGGGGCGTCGAAACTCTACTGCAACTGGTGCAACCGGGAGTTCAGGGTTGGACGATTCCCGATGTCCAGATCAATGACCATCCACGTTTTGCATGGCGCGGGCTCATGATCGACACCTCGCGGCATTTTATGCCAGTAGAGATTCTGAAGCGAAACATTGACGGCATGGCAGCCGTGAAGCTGAACATCCTTCATTTGCACCTTTCGGACGATGAGGGCTTTCGTGTCGAAAGCCGGCGTTGCCGCAAATTTCAGGCGCTTGCATCCGATGGAGCTTTTTACACTCAGAGCCAAATTCGCGATCTGATCGCATATGCGCGCGAGCGAGGAATCCGCATCGTTCCAGAGTTCGATGTGCCGGGCCATTCGGTGAGTTGGCAAGTCGCCTATCCGGAACTTTCTTCTTTGCCGCTGCCGTCCCGCTTGGTACGGGACGATACCGATCATGATCGCCCTCCGCTTGATCCAACTCTCGAGAGCACCTACAAACTTCTGGGAAAGTTTTTCGGTGAAATGACGGCGCTCTTTCCAGACAAATATTTCCATATCGGCGGAGATGAGGTCGACGGCAAATATTGGGACAAGAATGAGCGCATCCAGGCATGGATGCACGCCCACAACATCAAAGACGACCATGCGCTGCAAGCCTACTTCAACAAGCGCGTACAGGCGATACTCGCGAAACACGGCAAACGCATGGAAGGCTGGGACGAAATTCTGTCGCCGGATTTGCCGCAGGACACGCTGGTGCAATCATGGCGCGGGCCTGAAACCCTGGCGAGCGCGGCAAAAATGGGATTTCAAACACTACTCTCGGCAGGCTGGTATTTGGATCTGATGTACCCAGCGTCTCAGCATTACGCGGTGGAACCGTTAAGCGGCGAAAGTGCGTCGCTGGCCCAGGCGGAACAAGCTCGAATCATCGGTGGCGAAGCCGCGCAGTGGGCCGAATATGTGACGCCGGAGATTCTCGATAATCGTCTTTGGCCGCGCCTCGCTGCCATCGCGGAAAGGCTCTGGTCGCCCGCTTCAGTGACCGATCAGGCTTCCATGTATCGCCGTCTTGCCGTTGTGAATCGCGACCTCGAGTGGCTGGATTTGACGCATCGCACAAACAGCCAGCGAATGATCGATCGAATCGCCGGAGATGCACCGGTGGATCTGCTGGAAACACTTGCGAGCGCACTGGAACCGGTCAAAGAATATGGCCGCGGAAGAACAGAGTCGTTCAGTACGCAAATTCCGCTGAACCGCCTGGTGGATGCGATTCCTCCGGAGAGCGATCCGGCACGCCGATTCACAGAACTGACAGCGAGCGCCGTCCACGATCCGTCCTTGCGGCCGGAGTTACGCAAACAACTCTTGCAGTGGCGTGACAATGACGCAAAATTGCAATCCTTTCTTCCGGGTTCTGTATTTCTCTCCGACCTCGCGCCTTTGTCTCACGATCTTTCCGCATTGGGATCGGTTGGGCTGGAAGCACTGGACACAATCGAATCCGGGCAGCCGATGGCCCAAGAGAAACGGAGTCAGCAACTCGCAATCGTCGAAGCAAGTTCCGCGCCGCATGCCGAGATGATGATTGTGATTGTCCCTGCGATCCGTCATCTGGTTGAAGCGCAGCCATAATTTATGTGGAGTAAGCCGACGGTCGGCGCTTTGGATATCGACCCATCGTGATCCCGCGTTCGCTCACTCACTATTGCCTGGCTTCACGGGCACAGGACCATTCGACAAAAACAAGCTTGGACTGAAGTGGGATGGGTTTGGGATGTGGCCCCAGGTATCCATGCTCGCCTGGTGGGCAGCGAGTGCTTCTTCAGTGAAACGGGAGCGCTCTTCTGGATTCTGCGCAAGCTGGGCCAGGGCGTTTGCTGCTTGTGCTTTGCCTGCCTGGCCTTCTCCAATCGGGTAGAGTGCAGGCACATCTTTATGTTGCAACGCGACTGAAGGGTTCGCAATGTCGAGTGCTTTTTGGAAAGCTACCGATGCTTCCCGCGGATTGTTCATCTTCATATAGGCCTGGCCAACTCTCACTAACGCGGTTGCCATTTCACAACGATCATCGTCGTCCAGAGGATCTTTTTTAGACTCGAGCACGGCGATCGCGCTCTTGAAGTTTTGCAGCGCACGAGGAAAATTTGATTGCCGGACGGACACGTCTCCCAGCCAAATATTAATTCCGGCCGGGCCCTTCGGGTATTCCTCGGAAGCAATCGCGGCGTCACGAACTCTTTCGAACATTGCGAGAGAGCGTTGCAGGAAGTTCGTGGCCTCACCATTGCGGCCCATGACCGCCAAAGTTCTTCCCTGGTAGTAATTCATGTTTGCCAGGTCGATCTGCAGCATCGTATTTTTTGGGTCGGTCTTTGCCATCTCTTCCAGAGAGTCATGGGCGCCTCGATAGATCGCCAATGCGCCAGCCGCGTCTCCGTTCAGGAACAATACGTCGCCGCGCTTTTGCCGCGAAATTGTGAGTTCACGCTTCTCATTAATTCCAGGGACGTCCTTCACCAACGATTCGTAAAAACCAATTCCTTGATCGATAAACTTCAAGCCCTCTTCCCGAGAATCCATGTGCGCCATTGCTTCGCCTAATAGGACCTGAGACATACCCATACCTTGCCGGTTACTTCTCATGCCGGGCTTGAGTTTCCATAAGCCCTGCCTCACTTCATAGTTTTTGCGGTAGGCATCGATGGCGCGGGCCCGTTCTCCGGCGGCGTCCAACATGAAAGCGACGTTCTGCTGCTGAACGGCGCTTTCGCTCAGCGCCACCGGATGGGTTGGGTCGATTTGCAGCACGTGATCGGTAATGGCGATTGCATGTTCAAGATCTTTTTGTCCGGTAGCGTCATTCAACGCGGAGAAGGACCGGATGCGGTACATCATCGCAACATTGAGTTGATCCTGCAGATTGTTAGGGTTCGTTTTGGCTACATCCTCGAATAGCGTCAGGGCTTTTTGATCGCTCGCCAACCCGGCGTCCGCTTCACCTAGGTTCGACTCTGCCGCATTGCCCTGTACCACGGCGAGCCGCTGATAGCCTTTCGCCAGTTCACGCTCAAGATCGGGATTTCCGCTCGCATCTTTTGAGGCGCTGTCCAGATACTCCAATGCCCGATCCAAAACCAGCTTGCGGGCAGGCGTCGAGCCGGGCAGGTTTTGGATGGCATCGTGAATTTCGAAAATGAATGAATCTGAAAGCTTACGCACATCCTCAAAACGCTTTTCCGCCCGCTGTCTTTGCGTGTCGGCTATTGCAGCCTGTTGACGGGCGATCCTGGCTTCGCGGACCGTCAAAACAATTCCTATGCCAAGCGCCAGCAGCACGGCCAACGATGCCGCCATTGCCACCTTATGTCTCCTGACAAATTTTCCTGTCCGGTAACTCCAGGATCCTTTCGTCGCCAAGATAGGCAGTCCGTCCAGATGACGACGTAAATCTTCCGCCAGCCGTTCCGCCGATGGGTAGCGCCGTTCCGGCTCCTTACGCAATGCCATCAGCACGATATTGTCGATGTCGCCAGCCAGACGCCGCTGAAGTCCAGCCGGCGTACTCTCGCCTGTGCGCTTCACAAAATCGAGACGCGCGGAACGCTCCACATCGCCGCTGCTCTGCGCAGCTTGCGGCGAGATCGATGCACTTGGACGGTCTGGTTCGGTTTCGCACACTGCCAGCGCCAGCTTGTGCGGACTGCGGGTGTCTGCCGAGTAGGGCGAATGTCCAGTCATCAATCGATACAGCACCACGCCGAGTGAATACACATCCGTGGTCGTCGTGATCGTCTCGCCTCGTATCTGTTCCGGACTCGCATACTCAGGCGTCATCGCCTGAGTCAGGGTGAACGCCGTCTGGGCGTCATCGCTTGGAGCCAGGATTTTTGCGATCCCGAAATCCAGCAACTTTAGCAACCCGTCTTTGGTGACGAGAATGTTGCCTGGCTTGATGTCGCGATGAATCACCAGGCGCTGGTGAGCATATTGGACTGCCGAACAGGCTTGCTGGAAAAGTTTCAGGCGTTCAGTAACGGTTAGCTTGCGCCGATTGCAGTAAGCGTCGATGGGTTCGCCGTCAATCAATTCCATCACCAGAAACGGAATGCCTTCTTCGGAAGTGCCGCCATCTACAAGCTGAGCGATATTAGGATGGTCAAGCGATGCCAAAATTTGCCGTTCATTGCGGAATCGCTCGATGACCGATGCGGTATCGAGGCCGCTTCGTACAAATTTGACTGCGACCTCCTTCGTATACTGTCCATCGGCGCGGACAGCACGATACACCTCGCCCATGCCACCGACTCCAAGCTGGGCGATTATCTTGTAAGCACCGACGTGACGGCCAAACCAGGCTTTGTCGTCAGCGGACAGCAGGGCGGTTGTTACTTCGGCTAAAGATGTCTCGTCCAGAAAACCTGTACCGACCTGGGGTTCATGTTCGAGCAGCTTTTCGACTTCGTGACGAAGAGGATCGTCGCCGGCACAGCATTGGGCGAGGCAAGCAGCGCGGTCCTCAGGAGTCGCTTCTAAAACCGTGGCGAGAACTTCTTTGACTTTTTGCCAGCCTTCGGGCGTCACGACGCCGTGCCCATCTCAATGGTTCGGTGCAGCCACACGCGTGCCGTTGCCCACTCCCGTTTTGCGGTTGCAGGAGAGATATCAACTGCTTCGGCAGTCTCCTCGATCGAAAGTCCCCCGAAAAATCGTAACTCGACGATTCTGGATTGGCGGGGATCTAAGGCAGCCAGTTGTTTCATGGCGTCGTCCAAGGCAATCAGATCAATATCTGAAGTATTTTCCGGATTTGCGACATTGGATTCTTCAAGGGTGACGGTTACCGCATGGCCGCCTCGTTTGGCGGCAAGCGCTTTACGGGCATGGTCGATTAGAATCTGCCGCATCATTTGGGCAGCCATCGCGAAAAAGTGTATCCGGCCTTGAAAGTTTGCTGAATCGCGTCGAACCAGACGCAGGTAGGCCTCGTGGACAAGAGCGGTGGCCTGCAAAGTGTGGCCGCTGGGCTGCCCAGCGAGATTCCTTCTCGCCACCCGGCGCAATTCATCGTAAACGAGCGGCATCAAGGCATCTCGGGCCGCAATCTCGCCATGATTCCAGCGAACGAGCAGTTCAGTGACGTCGTGACCAGGATCCCTATCGCCCACATTTCCCCCAAGCAACCCGCTGTACTTCGACTCTTGGGCAAAGAGCCTATCCCCGATCAGGTGTGAAGTCAACAGCGCGAAAAGAGCTTGAAGTCGCCTGATTTCATTGGAGTTATCGGGATCTACACCCGTGACCGGCCGCCTTTCGAAATTATCGTGAGCCGATTCTTCCCATTCTTCCGTTTTAGCAAGTGTAGGGAACACTCAAGTTTCTGGACGGTGACTTTCTCCCGTGGTTGCTCGAGGCTTCCTAAATCAGATTTACGCGCCTAAGGAGATGTCATGCCACAAACATCACTTCCGTCGAACATCCTTCAAACGTTAACCATGAGAGTCCGGCGGGCTGGGACAGCAGCGATCATGCTCACTCTATTGCTGGCCTGCGCCGCACAAATGAAGGCCCAAACTTACACGCCCATCATTTTTCCGGGATCGATCGAAACCATAGCGCGCGGGAACAACGCCCTCGGGCAAATCGTCGGTGAGTACCAGGATTCCGGTGGCGTCCAGCATGGGTTTATCTACAGCGCTGGCACCTACACTTCGTTCGATTACCCAGGAGCCAGCACCACCGCCCTCTACGGGATCAACAATGCCGGCGACATGGTCGGCTTTCACGACTTCCTGGTGCCGTTTTTCTACAAAGGGGGCACATTCACAACGACGGCTGGCGTGGGATCGGATGTCAATAACTTTGACTTCATTCCCGTCGGGAGTGGTGGATTTCTCCAGACTCCCACCAGTCAGCCCACCGCCATCACTTTTCCAGGATCGTCCAGCAAGAGCACCTTGTCGAACGGATTCAGCGACGCCTTTCAGATCGTTGGGCGTTTCGCCGATCAGGGTGGCGTCATACATGGTTTCTCTTACAATTTTTCAAGCTACACCATGATTGACGTCCCCGGTTTTTCCACGGGCTGGAATAGTGTGAATACGGTCGGAGACATGGTGGGCGGCGGCATCGACTCGACGATGCTGGTGCATGCGATCCTCCGTAGCGGCGGAGTTTTCACCCAAATCGACGACAATCCCAGCCGCATTAATCACAACAACCAGGCCAACCATATTAACGATTTCGGTCAGATCGTCGGCGAAACCCCAGGTACCGTCGGACAGCCTGGGCAAATCGGCTTTCTGCGCAATCCTGCCGCGCGCAATGCCGTGCCGTTCATCAATCACCCACTGGTTCCCAATACCGCCGTGCCCGGCAGCGGGGGATTCACACTCACTGTGGAGGGCACGGGATTTGTTTCCGGGGCCGCAGTGAATTGGAATGGAAGTCACCGGACGACGGCCTTTCAAAACAGCGAAAAGCTCACCGCGACGATCAGCGCCGCGGATGTCGCCACAGCGGGCACAGCAGTGGTGACGGTCGTGAACCCAGCTCCTGGTGGCGGAAGCTCCAACACCCGGTTCTTTCAGATTACGAGTCCTATCGGGACACCCGCTTTCGACGTCTCAACTGTGACTGCAGGTTCTTCGCCGCAAAGGAACATCGCCGCAGACTTCAACCGCGATGGCATCATGGATCTGGCAGCGGTCGACGGCGCCAACAATCAAGTCTTAGTCATGCTGGGCAACGGCGGTGGAACGTTTCAGTCTCCGGTGACTTATGGGGTCGGTAAAAATCCGTCGACTCTTATCGCTGGCGACTTTGACAAAGACGGCAAACTCGACATCGCGGTGGGCGACAGCGACGGCGGTATCTATGTGCTCCAGGGCAATGGAAATGGCACCTTTCATGTGGATTCCATCATTAGCGTAGCCGGAGCCGGGCCCTGGGACCTCGCCGTAGGTGACTTCAACGGAGACGGCAGGCTCGACCTCGCTTGCGTGAATCAGACGGACAACACGATCTCTATTTTTCTTGGCAATGGAGATGCGACCTTCAATGGAGAAGGTTTCTTCCAGCCGCCCGCCACCCTTTCGACCAACGCCGCTCCGGCACAAATTACGGTTGGTGATTTCAACGGCGACGGCATTCTCGATCTGGCAGTCGCCAATTTCGGCAGCTTCACGGGCGATACAGTTTCGGTATTTCTCGGAAATGGCAATGGAACGTTCAAACCCAAAGTGGATTATGACGTCAGTCTTGCGCCTCTCTCGATTGTGGCTGCCGACTTCAATGGTGACGGCAAGCTCGACCTCGCTGTCGCGAACAGTTGCGGCAGTTCAACTCCTTGCGGAAGGCCGGGATCGGTTTCGATCCTGCTGGGCAACGGAGACGGCACCTTTGAACACCACACGGACTATCCCGCGGGTTCTTTCCCATACACAATAGTCGCCGGCGATTTCAACGGCGATGGCAAGCTTGATGTAGCGGTGAGCGATCTGGATTCTTCTCAGGTCACGATTCTCGCCGGAGTGGGGGATGGCACTCTCCAGAGCTTGACTACACTGGGGGCAAGTTCATCGCCGGTTGGCCTGCTGGCTGCCGACTTCAATGGAGACGGAAAGATGGACCTTGCCGCTGGCACGCATGATGGCGTCGATATTATGCTGCAGACTTCGTCTGTTACGACGACCGTCACTCTGTCGCACACTGCGCTAAGTTTCGCCAATGTACCCATCAGCACGATCAGTGCGCCTAAGACACTGACGTTGACCAATACCGGGACCGCAGTGCTTACCATCAGCAGCATCTCCCCGAGTTCCAATTTCGAAGTATCTTCGACAACGTGCGGAGGCACGCTGGCGGCGAGAGCGCACTGCACGGTGAGCGTTACGTTCCAACCACCGGCGCTGGGTTCATTTACGGGGACCCTCACTTTTGTGGATAGTGCCGCCAATAGTCCGCAAACGGTTTCGCTGACGGGAACAGGAACGGTTCAAGTAACTTTGACACCTGTGACTCTCGCGTTTGCCATCCAACCCGTTTTCTCCACGAGCCCAGCTAAAATCGTCACCCTTACCAACCACATGCCCACACCGTTAAGCTTCAGGGGTATCAACTTCGCGGGTGCGAACCCAGGCGATTTCACCGAGACTGATACCTGCGGCAGCAGCGTGGCGGGGAGCGGACATTGCACCATCTCAGTGACGTTTAATCCGCAGGCAATAGGAGCGCGAACAGCGACGATGATCGTCAACGAAGTCGCAGCCAATAGCCCGCAAATCATTCCTCTCAAAGGAACCGGCGAAGTTCAGGTGAAATTGACGCCCACTACCATGGCCTTTGCCGCTCAAACCGTGGGAACCAGGAGCGCTGCTAAGGTCGCAACCTTTACCAATAACCTGTCGACGGCCTTGAACTTCAGTGGCGCCAGTTTCACGGGTACGAATCCGGGTGAGTTCGCCCAGACCAATACCTGCGGCAGCAGCGTGCCGGCGAAAGGCAAATGCACCATCTCGGTCACGTTCACTCCACAAGCGAAAGGCGCGCGAACAGCCACGTTGAACCTAAGCGATGGCGCAAATACCAGCCCGCAGACCATTCCGCTCAAGGGAACCGGGCGGTAATATTAACGATGCAAATGGCGGCCCCGCAGAAATGCGGGGCCGTTTTTTGATTTCGACAAAGAAGATCGGCAAATGCGCACGACGTCTTGCTTGAAAAAATTTATTCCACGTTCGGACAAATGCGGCGCGGCTTTCGCGCCCGCTCAGGGAGTTTGAACAGCGTGGTTATCTGTCTGGGCAGCTTTGATTTCTGGGCGGATCGCTGACCAGGAATAATTGGTAGGCTGGACATTTTCTCCGTGCTGATCGTAACCATCCATCATCCCGTCAATCGCGAATTTTCCATTCATCTTGTTCTGCTCTACTTTGCCGGTGAAGACGATTGCAAAAGGATGGACCCCTTCAAATTGCAGCTTGAAAGAAATATTCTCATCTTCGATCGTGCCCGAGACGGCGGGGGACCCTAGCTCACTGTGGAAGCTGCCATTGAGTTTGGTCCCGTTTCGTTGGAGGGATAAGCCGCCTCTCTCTGTGCCGATGCGAGCCTGCCAGGAAAGTTGCCATTTACCTTCGACGTTTAGGGAAGGCTTGGGCGATGACTGGCTTTGCGCAAAAGCTGCCAGACAGGTGATTTGCAGAAGCACTAAGAACGGAATGGCAAGAAGATTTTTATTCATGGGGTTTCACAAAATCCAGAAATTTCTTTCCTCAATTGGACTACGAATCAAACGGGCCAAGGTGAAAGTCCTGTTAAAAATGGCGACGCAATCCGCTCCAGAAAGACAACTGGCCAAGGATTTTGTCCTTGGCCAGCTGCTTTGTGACTTGTAAGTGTCCTACTGATTGAAGTTAAATGCGTCGAATAAATCGTCGAGAGCCGGGCTGTTGGTCGGCACGTACGGGTTGTTCGCAGTCGTGACAGGATTCGGGAAGTTGTCACGGCTACGAGTGGTAATGGGTTTGAGATTCCAGTTTCTCTCGATGAACTTGATGAGCGAAACGTGGTCCCCGTAACTGTGGTTCATAACACCGCCCGTCGAGTAAGGCGAAACGATGAGCAGTGGAATCCGTGTCCCGTCGCCGAAGAAGTCGACTGGTTGGACGTAACCTGAATCGTAGTAGCCGCCGCCTTCGTCGAAGGTGATGAACACCGCCGTGCTGGCCCAGAGAGTTGGGTTCGCCTGCAATCCAGTAATGATCTTCTTTACGAATCCTTCGAACAGGTCGAGCTTCGAAGACGCCGGATGACCGTCGGTGAATCCGCTTGGTTTCACAATCGAAACCGCCGGCAGATTTCCGTCGACCAAGTCTTCATATAAAGCCCGTGTGTCCTGGATGTGGGCTTCACGCTGCGCAGGAACAGTCATGATGTCCTTCGCATACTGGAACGGGTTGCAAATGTTGCAATACTTGTCGTAAGGGTTGGCTCCAGTCGGGTCGGCGGTATACAAGTCCCAGCCTTCGCCGAAATAGGTGTAGGAAAGACCGGCTGCACTCAGTGAATCTCCGATATGTTTTTGAGAAGTCGGAGGAATGGTGAAGGTTGTGTACTGGCTATCGAGAGTGCCATCGCCCACGTATCCGGGGTTGTAATTGTTGAGAAGATAGTAAGCGTGCTTAGCGCAATTCGCGCTGATTGGCCGCGGCAGGGATTGTAAATAGTTGACGACCGCGGGAACTCCAGGCTGGCTTAGATCGGCACAGTTGCTGTAGCTTCCGCCACTGTAACCATCCTGGTCGTACCAATTGTTGGTCCCGGCCTGCGGATCAGGATTTTCGATCTGGTTGGTAGGCGGAGTGGCGAGTTTGCCTCTTCCGTTGCTAAAGGGAAGCGCGTCAGCATAGCCAAACATAATGTGGTTGGCTCCGGTTCCACCCATCACTGATTGATGGAAGTTGTCGCTCAGAGTGTATTCATCGGCGAGCTTCTTCATGTAGGGAGCGTCGCCCTGCTGTACGTTGTAGAACGCCATTGCAGTTGAACCTTCACCGGTGTTGAGGGTGGTTGGTAAAGGACTTCCGTTGGTGCCTGCTCCGACCGAGACTTCCACCCAGGGAAAAAGATCGGCCAGGCATCCACTTGTGTTGAAAGCTGTCGAGTTTGCCACATTGCAATCCAACTGCTGCCACATTTGATAAAAGCGGTGCACCGGGCTCGCAGCATAATCGTCGTACTTGACGCCAGGAGTCAGTTGAAATGCGCCCTGGCCAAGATTGTTTACGTTGGGAATACGAGTGTCCGGTGTGCCCGATGCGAGGCCAGTAGCGCCGGTCGTCAGGAACTTGTTATAGGCAGGAACCAGACCCGGTTCGGCCAGTTTCGCCAGGGACAAAGTTAAGAACGGGGCTGGATGGGCGTCGCTCGCAGTCTTGGCGCCGCCTGCTTCGGGAGCCGGAATATTTCCGTACACTGCTTTGCCGGTTGGGGCGATTTGAAACACGCTGCTGTCTACCGCGCTGTATTGCGCGGACAAAGAATAATTTTCTCCGGGAGTGCCATCGGCATTGATAATGCCGCGCGAGAGCAGATTGGAAACCGTCTGTTTGCGTTTGGGTTTGTAGGTCGCGTAAACGTGATCAAAGCTGCGGTTTTCACCGATGATCACGATCACATGCTGAATGGGGCTGACGGATGGGTTTTGTGCGGCCAGGCTGGGCGGGTCAATCAAGTTGACCATGGTCGACATTAAAGCTGCGCCCAAACCGATGTACCGCCAAGTCGCTCTCTGCAAATCTCCAATAGGCATTGTGCATTCTCCAAGTTGGTGGTTGCCCCCAGTTTTCTCCCGAGGTACTTTCCACACCATTCCACCTTGCCTCTTGGTGATTAATGAGACATGAACGGCGTTTGAATTTTTAATTAATGGTTGGCGGGGGCGGAAGCGCGAGCGGCTCGGGGAAGTTCTATTCCCACAGGCGAGTAAATCGTCTCAACGTAGCAAAAGGTTATTTGCGGACGCGCAGATGGTATCGGCTGGTGAGGCCATCCAAAGCCATTGTCAGTGTTGTTGCTGACATACCCAGGCCGCGGACACCGAGAGGATCGCCGTTGATCGAATCGTAACGCTCTGAGATGCCGGCCTTCAAAGCATTGGCTAAGGTTGCATCGGCGATATGCGCAGCCAGCGTGTGATGACCATACATCGAGAGGCCGGTTGCTACCTGATACGTGGGAGCGGGCCAGGCGTCTCCGCGCCAGAATTCCGAAGACACGAACTTAGTATTGGTGCGAGCAACCGTCGGGATCGGAAAAGGTGTCGCCCATGCAAAACTCTTTAGCGTTGAGGCCATGGTTCGGGCTTGTGCAATGGCCGGAATCCGTGCCATGAGCGGCATGAATCCGCCGACAGTGGCAGATGGGATCTGTCTCAAAGTATCGCGATGGACCGAGAGGAAACATCCCTGTTGCTGCGACCACATGTGGGTGCGCATGGCCAGCGCCCCTTTTGAATATCGCGCCCTGCGCCGGCCCGCCATGGCGTGATCGCCGAGCGACGTCGCCATACGAGCTAACGAGAGTTCCGAAAGTAAAAGGTAGGAGGTGTTCGCGGGGATCAAAATGTCACCGTACCAGGGTCCATTTTCCGCGCCGGACGGGCGGCTGGGATGCGGCGTGAGCTTCAGATCGTCTAAGTCCACTTCGTGGTCATAGGTTTCGTAGCGGGCGTGCTGCACGTCGCCAGAATAGGTCCCGACGCCGATCATGCCCACTCCAGTGACGTCGCGCTCACGCCAATACCAATCGTGGAAACTTTCCAGCGCCGCCAGACCTGAGCTGAGCAACTCGCGGTCCCGGTTGCGCAGATAAACACGATCCATGCCCCACGCCAGTAGCGGTGCCTGTGAATACGCGGGAAATATTTGCCAATCTTTGCCGGAACGCTCGGCTGGGGCATCGAACGGAGCCATGAAATTGGCAACCATGCCATGTTGCGCTTTCGGCTTCACGGCGTTCCAGCGCGATTGGAAATCCCAGTAATTTTGAAAGACGCCACGAATGT
>DATBAX010000461.1:0-3398 GCA_036271275.1 Terriglobales bacterium | reverse complement strand
CATCTCGAAGCCGCCATGGTCGAAAAAGCGCTCGAAGATTGGGACTTGAACCAATTGGATTTTCTCTTCATTGAAAACGTAGGCAACCTGGTATGTCCATCTTCTTATGATTTAGGAGAAGATCTGCGTTTCGTTCTCATTTCCGTCACGGAGGGAGAAGACAAACCACTAAAATATCCGACCATTTTTAACAGCGCCGATGTTGCCATCGTCACCAAGCTTGACTTGGCCGCTGCAGTCGAATTCAATTGGGACACCATGCTGGAAAACATCGAGGCGGTGCGTCCGGGCATGCTGGTCTTCAGACTATCCGCCAAAACGGACAAGGGAATGGACGAATATCTAGAATTCCTGACAGCGCGGTTGGGCGAGTTGCGTCAGCCCGTGCAAGTGTGATCTCCATGGACAAGCCTCTGCCATCAGGGCGGCGGCGTCCGTTTGTTGTGGAATCGCGAGGCTGAGTTGGACAATTTTTTTGCTTGTGAGTGTTCGTAGCGCTGGTCTTCCCAACACGACTCCGTTCTTGCGAGCATTATCCAATCCAGCCTTTAACCGTTCCGCAATCAACGATCTTTCGGATTGCGCCACCGCTGCGATCATCTGGAACAACATCTCTCCGGCTGGACAGACGTGTCCACTGCTTCTGTTACCGACACGAAATCGATCTCAAGGGAGCGAAGACTTTCGACCCGCCAGGGAATGATTCCCCAAAGTTGATTGCGCTCGTCTGAGGCTGTTTGACGAAGTCGGCTACCGAGGATTGTTGTTGATCTCGTGCATCCATCTGCCAATGCTGGGGCGACACCTTGATTTTCGAGAAACCAACCGCTCCCGTAAACATTAAGTTGGTGAGGTTTAGTAAGAAGCACTATGAATGGTCTCTGGGCGTTCTCGACTTGCTCCGTACTCGCGTTCGCAATCTCCTTGGTATCCTTCGCATAGTCCTTCAACACCATGAGCGAACGACCGGTGAAATAAATAATGGGAAGGGTGAGTACAGATTGGAACCCACCCCGCCCAGTTAATCGATGAACACATCGGTGACCTACTTTCCTGCGGCTTTACGCTTCGCCCATCTAGCCTTCTGTGCTGCTGCCATCCTACGGCGACTCTTGAGAGACACCGTCCGCTTGCCCCCACCATCGCTCGTTCCGCGACTCTCTACCTGACTTACTGCACCGAGTGCTTTGAGTGCTGCGTCGATCCGGCTGCGTTCTTCCTTCAATGACTGAATGATTGCATCGATGTTCATGTATCCCCCTAGGTTCGGTCTATTTGGAATTCCATCGGTCGAAAGTCTACTCTAATCCGAATCTTTCGGACAACCGACGACTCCGTGAAACCAGATTGTTTATTTTGGGGGGTACTGACGTGATAGGTCGCAGACTTGTACGAGTCGAGACGGCATGTGAAGTCCCAAGCCCAAACGTCTTTGTCCGGTTTCAAAGGTTTATCCAACGTCGCCTTGACCGGATATTTGCGTCTGTGTCGCGGTCTGCGCAGCCGCGAGTGATGTCAAGAGAATGATCAACAGAGCCCGCAGTACTGGTTTCACGCTGTCTCCAATCAGCGGGACGGTATCAAACCGCCGCCATTAGAGTCAATGGCACGAATCGGGCCGCCGACTTGAGCGGGCAAGAGCTCGAATTGATACGTTCGTCAACGCGGTCCATTAAGTTACCTCGCGCCGCGACAGCCCCGATCTAACACAGAGGGTCAAATGGGAGCGCGAAATATCCGCGTACTCGCGGTGAGTCGATCTGGCAATGGGAACCACGGCGGTGAATCACTTCTGATTCACTGGTTCTTGTACCAGAGACATTTTTCTGAAGTGGAATGAGGGCGAGAATGAAATACATATTTTCTCTTGCAGGCAAGAGAGGTGCCGCATAGTCGCCCCTCGGTTACTTCAACCGAGGAACTCCCTTGCCCCAAGTCTCCGGGGGCGCGAGGTCTTTCCGGATCGGCGGAGTTGTCAAATCGCGATCCTTCGAATGGAATATGCGTGTGCCCTGGGAAATCAGATAATCAGCGGTGCGAGCAGCGAGTGCTTGAATCGTCAATCCGGGATTGGCTGAACCCTGCGTGGGCATGATGCTGCCGTCACACACGAAGAGATTGGTGATGTCGTGAGACCGGCCAAATTTATCCACGACCGAAGTTTTAGGATCAGATCCCATGCGCGCCGCGCCGACAAGGTGTGCATAGCGGGCCTCCTGCACAACTTCATTTGCGCCTGCGGCGGACATTATTTCCATTGTTTTTTCTTTGGCAAATTTGATTAACTTCTTGTCGTTCTCGTGCAGATTAAAACTCACATGCGCTACGGCAAGTCCGAAACGGTCTTTTTCATCGGCAAGGGTCACACGATTCTCCGGCCAGGGAAGTATTTCGCCGAGAAGGCCGAATGCAGCCCAGTGGTTGTAATCCATCATCTCGCGCCGCAATCCCCATCCCCATACCTTTTTGGAGGCCAACATCTGCTTTCCGAAGGCGATGGGCAGGGGGCCGACCGTCTGGATAGCGAATCCTCGAGCAAAATCATTTCTAGAATCGGTCTCATAAAACTCTTCCGTTAGCGCATGCGCCGGAGGAGCTTTGTACATTCGGACGGGCTGATCGAAGCGGCCAAGCACCACGTTTCCCGCCTGTGCCATCAGATATCGGCCGACCGTGCCGCTGGAGTTGGCGAGGCCGTTCTCGAAACCGGGGCACGCGGAGTTTAAGAGCAGCCTCGGGGTTTCGATCGCATATCCAGAGACGATTACCGCTTTCGATTGCTGGAAGTGCGCTCTTCCTTCGCGATCAAAGTAATGAACGCCAGTAACTCGACCTTCCTTCCCCAACTCAATACGCGAGGCCATACAATGATCGCGGATCTCGGCGCCTTGCTTCAGAGCATCGGGAACGTGTGTGATCAGCGTACTGGCCTTGGCCCCCACCTTGCATCCCTGAATACAGAAGCCACGATAGATGCAGTGCGGCCGGTCCCCGTGCGAACCGGACAAGATCGCGACCGGTCCGCCAATTGAGACGGGTATATTCAGAGCAGAGCAGCCGCGAATGAGAGCATTGCCGACGCCGCCCATGGGATGAGGTCCGTACGCGTAGCCGTGGGGATGGCCCCAGGGATAATAGGCTGGTCCTGCGACCGGCATCTCCAGTTCCAACTGCTCATAATAAGGACGGATATCTTCGTAACGGATGGGCCAGTCGACGCCTACGCCGTCGCGGGTATGAACCTCAAAATCCGATGGATGCAGCCGCGGTGTAAAGGCAGCCCAATGCACGGATCCCCCGCCCACACCCTTCCCGCAATTATTCGCGCCCAGCGCGAGGGGATCGCTACCGCCGGTCACCCGCGGATCTTCCCAGTAGAGTTCATGCGATCCCGCCTC
>DATBAX010000460.1:0-4618 GCA_036271275.1 Terriglobales bacterium | reverse complement strand
CGGAGAGTTTGAATTCGTAAACGACATTTTTGGCGGATCGATTCCCAAGAACTACATTCCGGCGATTGAAAAGGGAATTAGAGACGCTGCTGCACGCGGGCATCTTGCGGGATTTCCGATGGTGGATTTCCGGGTCATCCTTTATGACGGTTCGTATCACGATGTGGATTCCAACGACATGTCATTTCAGATGGCTGGACGCATTGCATTCCGAAAAGCTATGGAACAAGCCAAGCCTGCGCTACTCGAGCCCGTGATGCTGGCCGAGATCACTGCACCTGACGAATTCGCCGGATCGATCATGGGCGACCTGAACAGCCGGCGTGGACGCATCCAGGGGATGGACAACAAGGGTGGCAACACAATTGTGAAGGCCGAAGTGCCGATGTCGGAGATGCTGACTTATGGCGTCGATCTCACAGCGATGACCCAGGGGCGCGCGAGTTTCAATATGGAGATGCACCACTACGACGTGGTGCCGGGGCAATTGCAGGACAAGATTGTGGAGAAGGCGCGGGCGGCTAGAGGGGATGTGCATGAGGAGGAGGATAAGGCGTCTTGAGCTGGCGGCATTTAGCATTTAGCAATTGGCATTTGGCCCTGACAGAGGGTTATTGGCTCAATTGGAACCGAGGGTTCCCGGCCAAATGCTAAATGCCAATTGCCAAGTGCTTCATCAGGTCGTCTTTAATCCCACTGCTTTGGCTAATTTCACTTGGCGTTCGTCGAAGGTCCAGAATTGTTCGGCTTTGAGTTCGAGGGCGCAGGCGACGTGCAGACTGTCCAGGGTGCGGATGCCTAGTTTGGGGCCGTAGCGGCGGGCGAGGTCTGCGCAGAGTGCGAAAGCATTTTCTGGCATCGAAGTTTCGGCCCACAATCCAGAGGTTTGATCATTTTTTAGATGGCGATAGACGGCCTGGGCGTCTGCTGCGGAAATCCGACGGTAAAAGACTTGCTGGGCGATTGCGTGAAAGCATTCTGCTAAATGAAGGGGACTAAACCAGAGCCGCGGATTCGAATTCATTAACTCTTGCGCAGTTGCGGAATGCCCATCCTGCGCGTACAGCGAAACCATGAAGCTGCTGTCAGCATAGATCGTCAATAGCGGCCGCGATCTTTGATGAAATCGTCGACTATGGTCAACACACGTCCCCCGAAAATCTTTTTGCTGCGGGCTGCGAAGTCGGGATATTTCGGTGGGGCCGCAGGCTGATTTTCTGGAACGATGCGGGCGATTACGCGGTCGCGTTCCTTGAGTTCGACGGTGTTGCCGGCGCGCAACCAGGTTTTCAGTAGGCGGGTGTTGCGCAGCTGGCGCAGGTTTAAGGATGGCATGATTGTAATGTGACACATTATGTGTCACATTGTCAAATTACGAAGCAGGAATGCACGGGTCCTTCACTGCGCGAAAACGCTTCGTTCAGGATGACAAGTTTTTTGGGTTTTTTTGATACTAATAAATGCGAGCGCTCTTAATGTTCAGTTTCGAGGGAAAGATGAAACTATTTCTAGTTGTGATTGGGGTTGTTCTTGGATTGTCGATGCTTGGCCATGCCGCCGAAACACAAACTTTTCCAACCTCGGATGGACCGGTCAAGATCACTCCTCTGTTTCACGCCAGCACTTTGATTGAGGCTGGCGGGAAGACGATTTATTTGGATCCGGCAAAGCCTGCGAAATTGTCGGGATTGCCGAAAGCGGATTTGATTTTGATCACCGATATTCATGGCGATCACATGGATCCGGATTCGATCAAGGAAATCAGCAAGGCGGATACGAATATTTTCGCGCCTCCGGCTGTGGTGCAGACTGTGATCAGCGCCAAGCCTCTGCCTAATGGAGAAACAAAATCGTGGCAGGGTTGGAAGATCGAAGCGATTCCGGCGTACAACATCAAGCGCGGGCCGGAGGCGGGTAAGCTTTTTCATGATAAGGGACGCGGAAATGGCTACGTTCTTACCTATGGCGGAAAGCGATTTTATTTTTCTGGCGATACAGAAGGCGTGCCGGAGATGCGGGCGCTAAAGAACATTGATGTGGCGTTCGTGTGCATGAATCTGCCCTACACCATGCCTCCCGAGGAAGCAGCGGATGCTGTGAAAGCATTTCATCCCAAGATTGTGATTCCGTATCATTATCGTGGGTCGGATCTTTCTGTATTTCAAAAGGCGTTGGCGGGAACCGGGATTGAGGTGCGGCTGCTGGAGTGGTATCCAAAGTAAGGCTGAAAGTGTCTTGCCTGACGTAGGGGTCTTTCGACTGCGAGGAACTTCGCTTGGGCGAAGTTCCTCTTCGCTCAAGATGACATGAAACCCACAATTAAATAAATCTTCCTCCAATAAAATTCCCGCCTCAGCCCCTCTCACTGTAAATTGGTATCCTCTTCAGAATCCTATGAATGGCTGGGAAGAAAAAGCGCAGACGTGGAAGATGCTGCCGGTTACGTCTTCGGTAACTTTTTTTGCCGGCGTTTTCTGCTTGTTTTCGACTCTAGTATTGGTCGGAACTGGCATCAGTTTTCAATCCGAATCGCGACTTGAAATGATTGGCGGCGCCACGATTGGCGGGGCATTCGCCATTGCGTGGGCGTTCGCCGGTACGCGCCGAATTTTCTGGATGTTCGCGGTAGTACCGATCGTGCAATTTGGGGCAAATTCTTTTCTGCAACGGTTTCTCCCGCCCCGGTACACGCTTAGCGTGGACGAAATGCGTAGCAAGCTGGCGCTGCACGGCGTCATCGAGATCGCGCTCATTGTCGGCGGGTATTGTTCTTTCATTCTTTTCTTTAATCGCGAAGGCGCACGATTTTTCAGGACACAAACGGAAGTGCGGGTAGCTGGCGAAATCCATCGCAGTCTGGTACCGGCGAGACACGAGACGATTGGCAATATCGAATTGTTTGGTACGTCCATTCCCAGCAGCGAAGTGGGCGGGGATTTATTCGACATCGTACAAAGTGATGGGAGCTGGCACGCTTATGTCGCAGACATTTCGGGACATGGAGTGGCGTCGGGAATTCTGATGTCCATGACCAAGAGCGCGGCGTTTATGCAGTTGACCAAGCTGAAGAAGCCGGCTGAACTGCTTACCGATCTGAATGACGTAATGCAGCCATTTACCGCGCCGGCAAATTATCTTACATTCGCCTATGTGGGCGGCAACGGGAACGGCCCGCTCAATTTTGCACTGGGTGGCCATCTGCCGATTTTGCATTATCAGGCGGAATCCAAAACGATCATCGAACACTCGGACTCGAACGTTCCTATCGGCCTTTTTAAGAATCAGAGCTTTAAAATTTCGCAGCTTTCACTTTTGCCGGGAGATTTTCTGGCCGTCATCACCGACGGATTTACTGAGGTATTCGATTCCAAGGAAAAAGAAATTGGAATGGAAGAGTTCAAGTCGATGCTGTTGAGCCGGGCAGCAAAACCTTTGCCGGAGATTTATGGCGAGCTAAGAGCGGAGACGATGAAGTTCGGGAAACAAACTGACGATCAGACGATGCTGCTGATACGGCGGCTGGGATAGCGGCCAGACTTTCGTGCTAATATCCGGCCAGTGGCGACTCTCAAGAACACTCCCAAACTTTCGCAGGATCGTGAGCGTATTGTGTCCGGCGCCCCGGTTGAGGACGATTCGTCGTTTGAGCTGAAGCTTCGTCCTCAGAAGTTGGTGGAGTTTATTGGGCAGGCGAAGGTCAAAGAGAATCTGGCGGTTGCGATCGAGGCGGCGAAGTCGCGCGGCGAGGCGTTAGACCATGTGCTGCTGTATGGGCCTCCGGGGTTGGGGAAGACGACTCTGGCGACCATCATCGCGAATGAATTGGGGGCGCCATTCCAGCAGACTTCCGGGCCGACGTTGCAGATCAAGGGCGATCTGACTGCGATTCTGACCAATGTCCGCGACAAGCAGGTTTTGTTTATTGACGAAGTGCACCGGCTGCAACCAGCACTTGAAGAAATTCTCTATTCCGCGCTCGAGGATTACAAGCTGGACATCATCATTGGGCAGGGGCCGGCGGCGCGAACCCATACCATGGACGTGAAGCCATTCACGTTTATTGGAGCGACTACCCGTGCGGGCTTGCTCTCGGCGCCTCTGCGATCGCGTTTCGGAATTGTGCTGCGGCTGGAATTTTATGGACATGAAGATTTGCGGGTGATTGTGGAGCGGTCGGCGGAAATTCTAGGAGTCGAGATTGACCATGCCGGGGCGTTGGAACTCGCCAGCCGGTCGCGAGGGACGCCGCGTATTGCGAATCGATTGCTGCGGCGAGTGCGGGATTATGCCCAGGTGCGTGGAGCAGGGAAGATCGATTTGGCGACGGCACAAGCCGCGCTGCAGATGCTGGAAGTTGATCGACATGGTTTCGATGAGGTGGATCGCAAGCTGTTGCTGACGATTATCGAAAAATATCAAGGCGGCCCAGTTGGTCTGAGTACGCTGGCCGCCGGACTCGCGGAAGAAGCGGATGCAATTGAAGAAATCTATGAGCCGTTTCTGATTCAGATTGGATTCTTAAATCGGACTCCTCGCGGACGGGTGGCGACTCAGCTCGCATATGAGCATTTTGGGATTACGCCGAATCGGAAGCAGAGTTCGTTGTTTTAGAAGAGCT
>DATBAX010000459.1:0-3430 GCA_036271275.1 Terriglobales bacterium | reverse complement strand
GGTTCGGTCGCGTCTCCCTTCCGCGAAACCGAAAGCATGAAAGACGGCAGCGACGCCGTGGCCGACTGGCCTCTGTTGAACGCAATGTTGAACACCGCGGCAGGCGCGTCATGGGTGTCGATCCACAACGGCGGCGGGGTTGGTATTGGTTACTCGTTGCACGCTGGACAAGTCATCGTTGCCGACGGTACCGATGAAATGGCAAAACGCATTGAGCGTGTGCTGACAACCGATCCGGGGATGGGCATTATTCGGCATGTGGATGCCGGGTATGACGAGGCGAAAACGTTTGCAAAAGATAAAGGTGTGAAGATTCCGATGGGCGGCTAACCGCTAACTGGTTGATGGAGGCAAAAACCACGAGGGCGCGGACGTCGCCGTCGCGCCCGCGAGCTTAAGCTCGCCATATCCCTGCCATGCACGGCTGGCAGGCGAAGGCGTCCGCCGCCACGCGAGCACTGCTAAACTACAAGTTCCGTGAGCTCACTCAAAGCAAAATCACCTCGAACCGGTAGAAGCACGCTCCTGATAAACATCGGCCAGCTTCTCACCCTACGCTCTTTATCCCCAAATCTCGGGCCGCGCCGTGGTCGAGAACTCAGCGAACTGGGGATCATTGAAGATGGCGCGGTGTTGTGCGTCGGCGGGAAGATTGTTTCTGTTGGCAAAACCAGAGACGCTCTCCGCGATTCCTGGTTCAAGAAGAACCGCAAGAAAGTCATCGAGATCGATTGTGGTGGTCAAGTTGTGCTGCCCGGATTTGTCGATTCGCATACTCACCCGGCCTTCGTCGCACCACGGCTGATAGATTTCGAAAAACGAATCACCGGTGCATCGTACGAAGAAATTGCAGAAGCAGGTGGAGGCATTCGTTCGAGCGCCGAAGGCGTGCGGAAAGCAACCAAGAAGTTGCTGGCGCAGAACGTTCTGCGCGCACTCAACGAAATGGCCGGACAGGGAACCACGACTGCGGAAGCGAAATCAGGCTACGGGTTGACGCTGGAATCGGAGTTGAAGTCGCTGGAGGCGATTCGCGAAGCGGCGGACCAATGGCCCGGCACCGTGGTGACAACTTTGCTCGGAGCACACGTGGTGCCGAAAGAATTCCGTGATCGTCCCGAAACATATGTCGACCTTGTTTGCGACGAAATGATTCCCCGAGTGGCCAAGCGAACGCTCGCGCAATTTGTGGATGTTTTCACGGAGCGCGGTGCCTTCACCGCGGAAGACACAGAAAAGATTTTTAGCGCAGCAAGAAAACACGGTCTGGGAGTGCGGGCGCATGTATGCCAATTGAGCAGAACATCGCTGAAATCTTTATTGCATTTCGATCCGGCGTCTTTCGACCATTTGGACCATGTATCCGATGACGAGCTCCCGCTGTTGGCGAAAAAAAACACGGTTGCCACGCTGGTGCCGGGAGCGAATTATTTCCTCGGTCTGGAAAAATATCCGCCGGCGCGAAAGCTGATCGAGTCCGGCGTGCCTGTCGCTTTAGCCACTGACTACAATCCCGGGTCGTCGCCTACGCCAAGCATGCCGTTTGCGATGTCGCTAGCCTGCACGCACATGAAGATGTCTCCAGCAGAAGCGATTGCGGCCTCGACCATCAACGGAGCGTGGGCGCTTCGCCTGCAAGATTCGAAAGGTTCGATCGAACCCGGGAAGAGTGCAGATCTCGCGATATTCGAGGCCAAAGACTATCGCGAAATCCCCTACTGGTTCGCCACCAATCGATGCGTATTCACAGTTCTGAATGGAACTATTGTGTCCGCCGCCAGAGTGATTTCAGACCGCTGAGTCGAGTGAACGCGCAATCTCGATCCCGGGCGTATTCGCCAACAACGCAAGGACGAACGCGCAGAGAGGGCTTCCCGCGTTGAGTGAATCGCGGATGGTTGCTATAATCTTGGCTGTTCCACACGCTTCCAGCGTTTGACCGCTTGTTTTTGCCGGAGTCCGCGAAAGTATTTGCGAGCCTCACATGACGCGCACTGCGTTGGCGACCAAGCAGTGAATCCAAAACGTGGCCAGGTAGCTCAGGTGGTAGAGCGCAGCCCTGAAAAGGCTGGCGTCGGCGGTTCAACTCCGTCCCTGGCCACCACATTCCAAAGGACTTGAGCACTTTTGATCGCTTCGGTCAGCCCAAGGTTCAGCCCAGGATGTATTCCTGAGTCGTCTCCGTGAGCAAATGGGCCTTGTCTCTGAGCAGTAGCGCCAAGAACTTACCCTGTGCTTCGAGCTTCGATTCTAGCGTGTTGGCCGACTGCTCTTCTTACCATGCGCATCGCACGGAGGATCGAGGTTCCATCCGAACTATTCGGGGTGTTAATAGTACATAAGTTATTGATTCTAGGAACTGGCACAAGGGCTAAAAGGCGCCATTGCCCAATCCATCGTACGTTTATTGTACGAAATATTTTGTTCTGACATCCCGATGAAGCCACATTTCGATACTCCTTAATCGAGCCTGTCACCCTGACAGCGGCGCTGTTTGAACGAAGTAAGACTGGCGTCACGTCAATCAACATCCGTATACCGGGGGAAAGCGTGCGGTACAAAAACGGTACAAGTTGCCCTCGTTCCTGCGCCTTCGTATCGTTCCCTATAAAGCCGAAACGTCCGTAAGATCCTACAAGAACTTAAAGGGGATTACGAGATTCCAACTGACCAAGTTCTTCGGGTGTGTCTATATCAAACGCGGCTTCAGGCAAAACAAGCGTTGCGATGTTGGGGAGATGCCGAAGCAGTTGACCAGCCCCTCGATCCCCGCGCAGTTCGGACATCTGAGAGAAGAGCTCTGATCCAAAGACTGCAGGAATGCCGATCGTATTCGAGTATGCAGACGCAACTGCAGCACCACGACAATTCCGCCAAAGTTCAATCAATTCGCGAAGATGTTTTCCGGTGACCAGGGGCTGGTCGCAACTCGACACCAGAACTGCTCCAAGTCCGAATCCTTTGTGAAATTCGAGGCCGGCACGCACAGACGAGGCTAATCCCTCTGCGGAATTCTGATTCGTTGCGAATGGCATTCCCACCTGCGACAGCAATTGCTCGTGAACGCGCATTTGTGGCCGGATGATGCCGACGATTGGATCGGCTCCCGACGTTTGAAGAGCTTTCGCGGCTCGGACGATCAGAGGCGTTCCTTGAAATAATGCAAGTTGTTTATCGCCATGAAACCTTGTCGAGTATCCAGCCGCCAAAAGGATTCCACCGACCGATGTAGCCGCGTTTGATATTTCCGGCATCCAATTGCAGCTTAATTCTTTATCAGACTGACTGGCTATAACCAAATTCAGGGGGTTGCCATGAGTCCTCGTTGTCCGATGCAAGACGAAGACCTCTTTTGGGAGCAGACGGAAAAAGCGAAGAACCCTTCGCCAGACGATCCCAAACTGCTGGATATGTCGCGCAGAAGTTTTAT
>DATBAX010000458.1:0-5677 GCA_036271275.1 Terriglobales bacterium | reverse complement strand
TGGCCAATGCATTAGAAATGCGTGCAGGCGATCGCTTCGAAGGAATTATCGTTAGCTCGGAAACGCCGGCGACACAATTACGCGGCTTCCGATATTTTCTGGGCGGACATCCGTTGCCCAATCAGGAGTCGATTCGCGCCGCCGACTCGATCCTGAAATCGCTGAACGCGCAGAATGCAGCGTCGCTGGTGATTTATCTAATGAGTGGCGGCGGCTCGGCCATGGCGGAAAAGCCTATCGATGACGAAATTTCGCTGGAAGACTTGATCGCTACCTATCGCGTGCTCGTCCACTCCGGCGCGCCGATCAGCGAGATCAACGCCATTCGCAAACATCTTTCCGCGGTAAAGGGCGGACGCATGGCGCTCGCGGCCTCTCCCGCCCAGCAGGTTTCAATTCTCGTCTCCGATGTTCCCGACAATATGCCGGATGCCTTGGCCTCGGGCCCGACTATGCCAGATTCCACGTCGGTGGAAGATTGCTATGCCATCGCCGCGAAGTACAACATGCTCGAACAATTTCCGGGGTCCGTCCGCGAATTATTCCAGCGTCACGCTTTGGAGGAAACGCCGAAATCGGATGACGTCGCTTTTCATCGATCACGCTGGTGGACCGTCTTGTCGAACAGCTCGCTGATCGACGCAACCGAGGCCGAGGCCATACGCCACGGCTTCGTCGTCGAAATCGACAACAGATGTGACGATTGGGACTACGCACGCGCCGCCGACTATCTTTTAGGTCGACTGCGCGAGCTGCACACGAAATCCCAAAGAGTTTGTTTGATCTCCGGCGGTGAAGTGACGGTGAAGGTCATTGACGGAGGAGTGGGCGGACGCAATCAACAGTTCGCTCTCCATTGCGCCACTAAGATCGGCGGCGAGAACATTACCGTCCTCAGCGCAGGGACGGACGGCATTGACGGGAACAGCCCGGCCGCCGGGGCCATCGTCGATGGGACGACTCTCACGCGCGCTCGCGCACTCGACCCCGCGAAGTATCTAAAGGACTTCGACGCCCACTCTTTTTTTGCAATGACAGGAGATGCCGTCGTCACCGGCCCTACCGGAAACAATCTGAGGGACTTGCGCATTCTTCTGGCTTATTAAATCAAAGCTACAAGCTAAGATGGGGGATGGCGGGAAAAGCGAAAGCTCGACTTCGGGCATCCCGTAGAATGCCGCTCTATGAAGCGTAAACACGGATACAGCGGCCGATCTCTTGTTGGGTGGTCTTAGGTGCCAGCCGTGCGCCGTCGCCGCTTAAGCGTGAAGCAAAACGCCGTAGCGCAAAAATATAGCTTTGAGATAATAATCTATCGCGCATGCTGGCTTGGCTGAAGCGATTGCTCCACCCAAGAGTCTTCGACAAGGTTAAGGGACTGTCAAAATATATGATTACGTCCTGGGCTAAGCTTGGCCACTCCTCCGGAGCTTATCTTCTCCTGTCGTGCTCGCGTCGGGCTTCCGTCGCGGAGTGCGAATTGCTTGACCGAGCCATCCATGTCAGTTCTAATAAATCCAGTGCCTCACATCATCCATAGGAGTAACAAATCCACATGCGCGTTGCATTTTTAGGCTTGGGAATCATGGGACGGCCAATGGCCGCGAACTTAGTCAAGGCTGGTCATGAAGTTGCGGTCTGGAATCGCAGTGCGGGCAAGGATGTGGAAGGTGCGCGGCGGGCCGTCTCAGCGGCCGAAGCCTCGTCTGGCGCGGAAGTGGTTTGGATGTGCGTGTCCGACACAAAAGCTGTGGAAGGCGTGTTGTTTGGCCCTAAGGGCGTCGAGGGATCGCTGACGGAGGGCATGATCGTGGTGGATTCGAGCACCATCGCGCCCTCGGCTACACTTTCTTTTGCCAAACGATTGACTTCGCGGGGCGTGGACTACGTCGATGCGCCGGTGACTGGATCAAAGGTTGGGGCCGAAGCCGCGAATCTTATTTTTATGGCCGGAGGCGAAGAAGCCGTCCTCGAAAAATTGAAGCCGTTGTTTGATGCGATGGGCAAAAAAGTCTTCCGCATGGGCGAAACAGGCAAGGGTCATGCGGCGAAGCTGGTGATGAATCTGCAAATTGCGTTGATTTATGAAGGCTTTGCCGAAGCCGTCACGCTGGGGGCCAAACTTGGAGTCGAGCTGGATGCACTGATGCCTTTGATCAATGCGTCCATGGTTCGATCCGGAGTGGTGGAATATAAAGCGCCATTTGTCATGAAACGTGACTTTTCTCCGAACTTCCCGCTGCGGTTGATGCTGAAAGACTTGCGGCTTGCGCTGGACGCCGCCAAAGAAGTCCGGGTGAAATTGCCGGCACTCGAAACCGTCGAGGAAATCTACGACATGGCCGCTGAAGAAGGGCAGGCGGAACTCGACTATGCCGCGACTTTGACTCTTCTGGAAAAATGGGCGGGCGTGGAAGTCAAAGGGAACTTGTCACAAAAAGTGTCTTAACTGCGGGCATTCCCTGGAATTCCCGATCTGGCCGCTGTTCCCAGAGTTACCCTGGTAACAACTTCTTCCCGCTGCTATTACACAACTATTACAGACGAACGTAATTTGCGCTGGTAACTTAACCAATAGAAACTTTAATACCGAGCACAGGGAAGGCCAGCCAATGGAATTAGAAGCTCTCAATCGCAGGGCCGCCGCGGACGGCGAAATTAACTGGGTCACGGCAACGTTCATGATCCTGTTTCATATCGGCGCAGTTGTCGCACTTTTCTTTTTTACCTGGAAAGCACTTTTCGTAGCATGTTTTTTATGGTGGGTCTCGGGAAGTCTGGGAATTGGCATGGGCTACCATCGCCTGCTCACGCATCGCGGATACAAAACTCCCAAGTGGGTTGAGTACGTTCTGACGACTTGTTCCACGCTGGCGCTCGAAGGCGGACCGATTTTCTGGGTGGCCACGCACCGCATTCATCATCAATATTCCGACCATGACGGCGATCCGCATTCTCCGCGCGACGGCAAATGGTGGGCGCACATGGGCTGGATCCTGATGGGCAAATCGATGCACCACGATACGACCACCCTGGCGCGTTACGTTCCCGATCTCGCCAAAGATAAATTTCACGTTTGGATCACGAAATATCACTACGTCCCCATGATTGTGCTCGGCGTAATTCTGCTGGCCATCGGCGGACTGCCGTTGATGTTATGGGGAATTTTTGTGCGGACAGTTGTCGGCCTGCACGCAACCTGGCTGGTGAATTCGGCTACGCATAGCTGGGGAACGCGGCGTTTTGTCACGAAAGACGATTCGACCAATAGCTGGTGGGTAGCGATTCTGACTTTCGGCGAAGGCTGGCACAACAATCATCATGCGCATCCGGTTTCGGCGCGGCACGGCTTGCGCTGGTACGAAGTGGATTTCAACTGGTACGGCATCTGGGCATTGAGCAAGCTGGGATTGGCCAAGCAGATTTATCAAGTGAAGCTGGATGAGTTGAAGAAGAAAGAAGAAGAGTTGCAGGCGCGAATTGCGGCGGGAGTTCCGGAGCCGGAGTTGGCGTAGGTTTGAGCTTGAAATTAGGATGGGCCCGGCGGAATAGCCGGGCCTTTTTATTTTGCTGAGAGCATCAGGATGATCGCCAGTTTTCGATCAACCATCAATTTTGGAATGTGTTGCAGGACTCGATGGTTCCTCCGGTGAAACCTTGCTGGAACCAATGGGTCCGCTGAGCGGAACTGCCATGCGTGAAGGTATCGGGATTCACGTGGCCGGTGGACATGCGTTGCAGATTGTCGTCGCCAACTGCCGATGCAGCCTTTAAAGCCTGGTCGACATCGCCAGCCTCGAGCAGATGGCGCTGATCGGTGGTGTGCGCCCACACTCCTGCAAAGCAATCAGCCTGCAGTTCAAGGCGCACCGAATAAGCCTTCGCCATGGACGGATTGCGCTCCTGAGCGGCGCGCACCTTAGCTTCGATCCCCAATAGTTTTTGCACGTGGTGCCCGATTTCGTGGGCCAGGACGTAAGCTTCGGCGAATTCGCCGGGCGCGCCAAAACGCCGTTTCAGTTCATCGTAAAAAGCCAGATCGATATAAACTTTTTCGTTTTCTGGACAGTAAAAAGGCCCGGTCGCGGATTCGGCCATGCCACATGCGGAGTTGATCGAGTGGCGAAACAACACCAGCTTGGCGTGGCGGTACGGAACATTCTCCGTGGAAGAAAGAATCTTCCCCCACGTGGATTGCGTGTCGTTGAGCACGAATGTTACAAACTGCACCAGCGGCTGTTCGGCCTGGTCCTGAGCACGGTTGACCGGACCGCCTTCGGCGCGCTGCGACTGGCTGGTCGAAACTGACGGGCCGCCATTGCCGAGCAAGGCGAGAAAGTTGCGATGAAAAATCAGGCTAAGGACGATCAGCAGGACGGTGCCGCCGAGTCCGAGATGAATGCCCCCAAATTGCATTCCTCCAGAACCGCTATCGTCACGGCGATCTTCGACGTCGTCGCTATTGCCGCCCGGTGTCCAGCGCATGGAAAGTCTCCTTCGAATCGCTAACAGTTTACTTGAGGTAACGCCGGAAAACGGCGGGCGCGCGGACTTTAACCGGGATCGCAAGAGAACGCGGTAGAATTCTCGCATATGCGCATCACCAGCCGGCGACGAGCGATTATCACATTCCTATCGCTGGGCGTGTGTCTGGCCGCGCTGGCTGTGGCTGTCGGTTTTGGCTGGATCATCCTGAACTGGCGCTTCGATGTGAAAGTCATCTTCGGGATTGTTTTTTTTGGTGTGATTGCTGCCGGGTTGATCCTGAATACGATCTTCCTGGTGCGCGAAATCAAGCGCAACGAGCAGCATGACAGCTTTATCAATGCGGTCACGCACGAACTAAAAACTCCCATCGCGTCGATTCGTCTTTATCTGCAAACTTTGCAGCGCCGCGATGTGGACGAAGCCAAGCGGCGGGAATTTTACCGGCTCATGCTGGACGACACCGACCGGCTGATGGGCACCGTCGACCAGGTGCTGAAAGCTGGAGAGGCAGCGGTCCGAAAATCGCGGTACGAGCCGCTGGATTTTGCGGACCTGGTAAAGCAGTGTGTGGACACGGCCCGCACTGGGCACCATCTTCAGCCGGAGGCGCTGCGCTATGAGCAGGAAACGAAGAACGGCGCCGACGTGAATGGAGATTCCGAAGAGCTGCGAACCGCAGTTTCGAATCTGCTCGACAATGCCATCAAGTATTCCAAAGAAAAGGTAGATATCTCGGTGCGGGTTGAAATCCCCGACGAGAAGTATGTTCGCCTGAGCGTGCGTGATAACGGCGTCGGCGTTCCAGCGGCGGAATTGAAGCGAATCTTCAAGCGCTTCTACCGCGTGCCGAACCGATCCTTGGCGCATGTGAAAGGCACTGGCCTGGGATTATTTATCGTGCGCTCCATCGCCAAAAAACACGGCGGCAAAGTGTCCGCGGAAAGCGCCGGAGAGGGCCATGGGACGACGGTGGTTTTTCAGTTGCCGCGAAAGCTCACGCCGGAGAATCGCGCATGAGCCGCGTATTGATCGTCGAAGATGAAGCCCATCTGGCGAAAGGATTGCGTTTTAATCTTGAGGCCGAGGGGCATTCGGTGCAGGTGGTTGGCGACGGAGAAAGCGCTCTGGATCTGCTGCTGGGGAAGGTGGACGGAGTCGAAGCGGAGCATGGCAATCTGGAGATCGGGCC
>DATBAX010000457.1:0-10450 GCA_036271275.1 Terriglobales bacterium | reverse complement strand
CATGCTGTCGCAACTATTGGAGCGTGCCGGCCACGGCGTAGTTTCGCTGCCACTTGGGTCTTCATTTGAAGAAATCTGGACTTATCTTCCGCCCGAACCACAGGATGTAGTCTGCATTTCCGCGCTCCCTCCTTTCGCTTTTGCGCAATCCCTGGCCCTGTGCCAAAGGATTCGCATGCATCTTCCTGAGATCAAAATCCTTGCGGGAGTTTGGGGATTTGACGGCGATCTCGCCAAAGCGGCGGAGCGTTTCGGAAGCTCACAACCCGATAAAGTGGTGTCGTCTCTGGCGCAGGCGGTCGAGCAGATCAGCCAGTGGCACAATGCCGCGTTGCTATCGGGATCGACGCCCTCTCGTTGAGTTTAAGTCTTTCGGAAATAACTACGAATTGACCAAAGTTCCTCGAGTCTGGTCGCCGCGAAGGCAGCGAAGCACAGCGCGAGGACAAGATGTTCCAGCGAACCTCCAAAGTATTGCCAAAACGCTGCATTGGGGCCGGGATAGTTCGCGGAGAACAATAAGCTGAGCATGTAGATCGCGCCGCAAGTGCTGGCTGCTCTCGTCAGTAGTCCCAAAACAAGAGAAAGTCCGATGGCTAACTCGCCGTAAGCGACCAGGAATGCGATGGGCGTGGCGTGGGGAAGAACGAAATTCCTCAGAATGGGCAGCATGAACGGATATGCGCCATCGGCGATAAAGCGGTTGATCCAATACTGAAATCCTCCGCCCAGCGTGAACGCCGTTCCGAACACTTTGTATTCGCTGAGAATGAGAAAAAGAATGCCGACCGCGATGCGAAGAGCGCTAAGCGTTTTGGTGGCTGACATGTTTATTCGATTGAACGACGAACGGTAGCATTAACGGCGCTCGCGACGCAACTTTGCAAGGGTTGAAGATGGAGTCTTGAGGTTGTTTTTGCGCAAACTGCTCCCTTACCGCGTATCGTGCGGAACTCTGACTTTATCTTTCATCACTGAGAATTCTTGCCCGCTGCCTTCATGGCGGCTTCCACCAACGAGCAGAGCTGCGCGGTGAGCGTTGCCGGTTCCACATCGGCGTTGATGTCTTGCCGGATATTCATGTCTTTGAAGAAGCTGGCCAGCGGCTGAATCTGCTGGTCGTATTCGATCAGTCGTTGTTGCACGGTGACTTCGTTGTCATCGGTACGGCGCTCCAGGGGCACTGAGTCGCGATCACAATATCCGGTCATGCGTGGTGGCTTGAAGTGGATGTTGTAGATCTCTCCACATGCCGGACACGTTCTGCGTCCCAGGATGCGTTGCATGAGAACGGTGCGATCGATTTGCAGGTTCAGTACAAGCGTTTGCCGGAGGGGCAGCTTGGGGCACAGGAAAATGGCCTGATCTAAGGTTCGGGGAAAGCCGTCGAGAATCGCGCCGCGTTCGCAATCTGGCTGGCTGGTGCGGTAGACGACTGTCTGGCATACCAGGCTGTCGGGAACGAGCTCGCCGGCTGTCATTTTCGTTTGGATCATGCGACCCAGTTCAGTATTTTCTTTCGCGGCCTTGCGCAGGATGTCGCCGGTCGAAATGTGGGCCAATCCAACAGTGTTTGAAAGTTCGCGGGCATGGGTACCTTTGCCGCAGCCGGGCGGGCCGAGCAAAATTACAAATACCGGGCCTCTTGGCTGCACTGTCTTCTTGTCGTCGTTCTCCACCACCATCGTGCAGCCACTCCCTCGGGTCCCTTGGGGACTTGTTAACAAGTGTAATTGCGATTGGCGGCGGGAAAAGATTAGCCTGTCGGACAGAGTTAACAACGACGAGATGATGACTCTGGCAGCCTGATGTCTAATTCTATGCGGACTTAAATTTCTTTCCACCGCCGCCGCGAACGTGATCCAAAGCGATTGGGCCGGCGTCGAAGAAAATCAGGGCGAATGCGATGGCGGCGAGAGCTAAGGGGAATTGGAAGCCGTGGTCCCCCAGGAGTCCGCTTTTCCAGTCAACTTTCCAGATGGCGACCGCCAGATCGATGGTGATGAGGAAGGCGGCGAAACGGGTGAATAGTCCGACTATGACAGCAATCCCTCCGAAGAATTCCGCGATGGCGGAAAGGTAGGCGAGCCATCCCGGGAGGCCGACGCTTCGTACCAATTCGACGTGATGCGACAAGCCGCCGAAAATCTTGCCATAACCGTGGGCGACCATGATGACGCCGAGCACGATCCGCAATACAAACAAAGCAAAGGGTTGAACGCGATCGAGAGTTCGCAAGAAGCTTCTCCTGAACTTATGAAACTGAAAAGAAACCGATTATCCCACGAGTGCCGCTCCCGCGCTCGTACCTGACCCTTGGTACCGTCTATGGTACTTTGGTTACGTTTACGGGAAGTCGCCAGACACTCCGGGACTAAAACCACCACATATCGATCTGTCATTACACCAAGCCACAATATACAGGCATCATCTGCAATTCCATTTTGGTTACTTTCCAGGAAAACCCCATAAAACCCAGCAAAACGCGGTATTTCACTTTGACCTGCTGCAAAGGGGGGCATTGATATGCTCAGTCCACCTGAATACACATGAAAGCGCTTTTCAGGCACAGAAACTATGGCTGACTCACGAGAAGTTATGAACATCCGCCAGGCGTCGCAATACCTGGGCGTGAGTCCGGACACGCTTTACAAGTACGTCGGGGAACAAAAGATCCCCGCGTTCAAGTTAGGCAACCGCTGGCGGTTTAAGAAATCCAGACTCGATCAGTGGATGGAAGAGAAGTCCAGCCAGGTGGAAGTGAAGAGCAAGAAGAAAACGAAGGCGGCTGCCAAAGCTGCCGGGCAATCGTAAAAGGCGGGCACATGTTTGGAATGGGATCGAAGACGATTGTTGGTTTAGATGTGGGCTCCTCCAGCATTAAAGCCGTTGAGCTGAGGAAGAAGGGCTCACAGATCGAAGTGGCGCACCTGGGCCTGGAACCACTGGCTCCAGATATCGTTGTCGACTCGATGATCGTCGACTCGGGCACGGTGTCGAGCGCGATTTCGAAATTGTTCGCTGACAATGCCATCAAGACCAAGAGCGTGGCCACCGCGGTGAGCGGACACTCCGTCATCGTCAAGAAGATTTCGCTGCCTTCGATGAGCGACCAGGAATTGGCCGAAACCATCCAGAAGGAAGCGGCACAGCACATTCCCTTCGACCTCGCGGACGTGAATCTTGACTACCAGATTCTTTCCGAGGACGCCGGCAACCCGCAAATGGACGTTTTGCTGGTCGCCGTCAAGAAGGACAAGATCCTGAACTACACCAACGTACTCTCGATGTCCGGGAAGACTCCGGCTATTGTGGACATCGACGCGCTGGCGTTGCAGAACTGCTACGAGTACAACTACGAACCCGCGCCGGGACAAGTGGTGGCTCTTTTGAACCTGGGCGCGAGCGTAATGAACATCAACATCGTGAAGGGCACGACCCCGTTGTTCCCGCGCGACGTCAGCGTAGGCGGACATCAGTACACGGATTCGTTGCAGAAGGAATTGGATTTGAGCTTCGACGACGCGGAATCGCTCAAGCTGGGCCAGAAGGTGGGCACGGTGAGCGAAGACGCGAAAACGCCGATCCTGCAGCAGGTGACTGAAATCATCGTGCTGGAAATTCAGAAGACTTTCGACTTCTTCCGCGCCAGTGCGGCGGGAGAGCACATCGAGAAGATTTATCTGGCGGGCGGATCTTCGAAGGTCCCTGGACTGGTCGAAGCGTTGCGGCAGGAGTTCTCGTTGCCGGTTGAAATTTTCAATCCGTTCCAGAAGATCACGCCACCCACCGACGGACCGGGAGTGGAGTTGATCGAGAATAACGCTGGCCAGCTTGCAGTCGCGGTAGGTTTGGCCCTGAGGAGTTTTGAAAACCTATGATCCGAATTAATTTGCTGGCGTCATCGAAAGCGAAGCGGAAGGGCGGAGGAGGCGGGAATACGTCTTCGGCGCCTTCCATGGACGTGGGGAATGTCGGCTCGCCGCTGGTAAAAATTCTGGCGGTGGTCCTGATTGCCGGAGCCGGCAACTATGTCTACTACTCGTCTCTCAATAAAGAGGCGAAAAACATCGCCACCAAGATGGCAGCCGCGGAACAGAAGAATCGGGAACTGGCTGATGTGAAGGCCCAATATCTCGAGCGGCAACGTCAGGCGGATGGCTACAAGCGCCGCGTGGATGTCATCGATTCGTTGCGGGCCGGCCAGGCGGGTCCGGTGAATCTGATGAACACCATCGGAGACACCATCAACGGTACCGAAGCGGTCTGGTTGAGCACCATGAAAGACCAGGGCGGTTCGGTGGCGATCGAGGGCATGGCACTCAGCACCGATGCGGTGGCCAATCTGATCAAGAACCTGCAGGGCACGGGCTACTTCAAGAACATTGAAATCAAAGAGACCTTTCAGGACGACACATTCAAGGAAATGCAAGCGTTCCAATTCACTCTGACTTGTGAAAAGGCGAAGTCCTAAGAGGGCAGGAGAATATGGCGAACTTTAGCGAAATATCGGGTGTCAAACAGTGGGGCGCATTAGTCGCTGGCGCGGCTCTGCTGACTGTCGCATTGTATTTCACGGTTTTCAAGAGCCAACGGGAAGCCAATGCCACAGCTCAGACGGCCCTTCAGGCGAAGATGCAAGAGAACCAGGAGTTGGAAGCCTATCGGCCAAAACTCAAGCAGATCGAAGCCCAACTGGCGAGCCTGAAACAGCAATTGGAGATCGAACAGCGCATCGTCCCAGACGAAAAAGATGTCGACGGCTTCATGAAGATGATGGATGCCGAAGCTTCGAAGTCGGGAATCGAACTCCGGCGCTATACGGCGAGGCCAGTGACCTCAAAAGAATTCTATACAGAAGTTCCGTTTGAAATGGAACTGGATGGCCCTTACTACTCCATGCTCGACTTCTTCGACCGGGTGGGAAAACTGGAGAGGATTGTCAACGTATCGGACCTGCTGGTGGCGAATACAAAAAGAGGAAGCGATGCGAAAGCGCGACACGCTTATGCATACGCACCCAATGAGAGCATCGTGGCCACTTGCACGGCTACGACATTCTTTAGTCATGATGTGATGCCGCCGGCGAGCGTGGCGGGCAAAGGTAGGGTCCAATGAAGCTGACAATCGGAATTCTGGCAATGGGATTGGTGGCGGGATCTGCCCTGGGGCAGAACACCGACGCTATCACGAATACTCGCGACACCATGAATGCGTTACAGAAGAAGCAGGTCATGGACCAGAATGCTGCGCTGAACAGTTCGCAGGCGCAGACTTCGAGTCCGAGCGTTCAAACCGCGCCGACGCCCTATGCGGCCAAAGCAGCCAGCGATGCCAAGGTAGCGAAAGCGACCAAACCAGCCAGCAAGGTTGCGAAGCCAAAGTCTGAGGAAGCGACGATCACGATCGTCCGCACCCCGAAAGTCGTGCCGGTAGCGCACGTTGCGACTGCGCCCAAAGTCGCGGCCAAGATCGCCGCGCCCAAAGCTCACGCCAAAGCCGCAAACAAGCCGGCCCAGGCCGAGCAGGTCGTCGCGGTGGAAGATAAAAAGAATCCGGCGGAGCCCAAGAAACAGGAAGAAAAGAAGATCAATCTGACCGGCCGGCGGGATCCATTCATTAGCCCGGTGGTCAATCGCACCATCCTCGGTTCGGGTTGCAGCACCGGAAAACGCTGCCTGGCCATCGATCAAATCGCGCTGAAAGGCGTGGTGAAGTCGGATACCGGCATGATTGCGGTAGTGACGAATGCTCTCGACAAGGCATATTTCCTGCATGAAAACGATCCGGTGTTCAACGGATATGTGGTCAGGATCACCGGCGATTCGATTGTTTTCAAGGAAACGGTGCAGGACAAGTTGGGCAAGCCAGCCACACGTGAAGTAACGAAGACAATTACTACCCCGGCGGTTTAGGCCAGGGCGCGGGGCCGGGTTTACCGGCAAAAGAATTTTAGAAAGAGATCACGGGGCGAGCACATGCAAGCCCGTGGGGAGAAGCGAAATGCGAAAGCAACTGCTGGGTGTTAGTCTACCGCTGCTGTTAGTCGTTCTGATGGCCGCGGCTGAGACGCAGAGCACGGGCACGGAAACCAAACATGCCACGCTGCAAAAGGTAAACGTGGTGCAGGGTGAAGATGGAATCACTCTGGAAATCACTGCCCGAGGGGCAGTGACGCCCAAACTGAGCACGCTGACTTCACCAGCGCGCCTGGTGCTCGATTTGCCGAACACGGCACTTGCCACGACCACCGGCCGCATCAATGTGGCCCGCGATGGCGTGCAGGACGTTCGCATTGGTTCGGACCGCCAGGCCAGTCCGACCAGCCGCATCGTGATCGACCTCGATCACGCCTGCAAATATGAATTGGCGCCCAGCGACGACAACAAGATCGTCCTGAAGTTGCACTCTGGAATGAGCGTGGCGAAAATTGCCAAGCCAGTCCCAGCGCCAATCGTTGTCGCGGCGTCGAAGGCGCCCGTGGCCAGCGAACCGGCGCCGGTACTTGCCCCGGTAAGCGACAGCAAATCGGCGCAGGTTGTTTCCGCCGCCAGCACGTTTGTGGTGGTCGAGCCGACCTTCAAGCCCAAGACTTCGTCCGAGACCACCCCTGTCGCAAGCGGTCCGTCTGCGCGGGTGATCGAAGCGGCCTCCAAGTTTGTGGAGAAGCCGGACACCAATTTACTGCCGACGGCCAGCGCCGCCATGCAGCCCCAAGCCGCACCGGCCACCGGTACTTTTCAGCCCGCGGTAAATTTAGCTGCAGAACAGAAGGCGCAGTTGCAGCAACAGCCCGCGGCAATGGGTCCCAAATACACCGGCGAACCAATCTCGGTAAACCTGAAAGATGTGGATTTGAAAGATTTCTTTCGCTTGATCCACGAGATCAGCGGACTGAACGTAGTGCTCGATCCCAACGTCAAGGGCAATCTGACGATTGTGCTGGATGACGTGCCGTGGGACCAGGCACTGGACATCGTTCTGAAAAATAACGATCTGGACCGTCAGCTTGAAGGCAACGTACTCCGCATCGCGACTCTGGAAACCCTGCGCAGCGAAGCTGAATCGCGTCGCAAGGCGCAGGAAGCCGAAGCCCTGGCTGTCGACAAAGTCACGATCACACGTTTCCTGAGCTACGCCCACTCTCACGATGTGGTGACAACGATCAAGAAATTCCTCTCGCAACGCGGAGATGTGATTTCGGACGATCGTACCAACGCCATCATCATCTCGGACATTCCGGCAGTGATGCCGGCAGTAGACCGGTTGCTGAACCAACTTGATCGTAAGACCCAAGAAGTGGAAATTGAAGCCCGCGTCGTAGCTGCAACCCGCAGCTTCGCGCGTGATATCGGTACCCAGCTTGGCTTCGGATTCGGCAACAGCGGTTCCGCGGTCGGCGGGTCGTCGAGCGCGGGAACGTCACCAATTACTACCGGTATCCTTAACCCCTCCTACATCACTACTGCGGGCGGTGGTACTACCGGTTCGACGATTCCACTGTTTTCAAACCTGGGTGCTACCAGTCCCACCAGCGGTCTTAGCTTCATCACCGCCAGCGGCACGGTACAACTCGATGCGGTTTTGACTATGGCTGAGTCTCGTGGCTTGCTCAAGATCCTGTCCCGTCCGCGCATCGTTACCCAGAACAATATTCAAGCAGTTGTGAAACAGGGTACGCGTGTACCGATCGTGACCCTGGCGCAATTGGGAGGTCCACCGACCGTCACCTACGTGGATGCGTTCCTGCGGCTCACCGTGGTTCCGCAGATCACGTCGGAAAAGACGATCTTCCTGAACGTCGACGTCGAAAACACGACGCCTGACTTCGGCCACGCCATTCAGGGCAACCCGAGCTTGATCACTCAACAGGCGACCACGCAAGTACTGGTCACCGACGGTGGTACGGTCGTGATTGGCGGCGTTATCCAGACCAACAACTCGATCAGCATTGCGCAGGTTCCGCTGCTGGGCAACATTCCGTTTCTCGGCAACCTGTTCAAACACACCACAGTCAGCACCTCCAACGCGGAGCTGATCTTCTTCATTACGCCGCGAGTCATCGAAACCTAGTTCGCGGTCGGATATAGCAGTACAAGGTAGAAGTAAAGACAGCAGCCGGATTCTGGAGCAACATCTCAGAGCCGGCTGTTTTTTTGTTTAAAGGCAACGAAGTATCGTCCAGGAAATCCTACGTTTGGTCTTCCTTCGTGTAACTTCGTGTCCTTGGTGGTTCATGCCTTTTGGTCGTGGTGTAGTTTGAAAAAGATCCGTGTCAGGGCATCGCCTTCAGGCGTACCAGTAAACTCGGAGATTCGATCTCGCTCGTAGCGCAGGTTTTTGATACGCCGCTCGCTCAGGGGCTTAAAGCCCGTCCCTATCGATTCTGTTTCGGCGCGGCTGAAGCCGTGCCCTGACACGAGTCTCATTTCAAATTGCACCACCACCGCATTTTTGGCCTCGATTATCCCCAGCCACTAAAGTTGTTAAACTCGTTCAAGCATGAATTACCAGCGCCGCCAAAAGAAGATACAAACTCTTCTCGCCCCAAACCGGCTTGACGCACTACTTGTCAGCCATCTTCCCAACGTTCGTTATCTTTGCGGATTTACCGGCAGCGCCGGAGCTCTCCTCATCACAGAAAAACAGAGCTTATTTTTCACCGATGGCCGCTATACCACCCAAGCGCAAGAAGAAGTGCAAGGTGCAAAACTAGTCATCGTGTCGCAGCCACCTTTGCTCGCGGCAGCGAGATGGATTACAGGTAATAAAAATAAAAAGCAGTCCTGGAAAATCGGAATTGAAAGCGAGCACCTGAGCGTGGCGGCGCGTGACCGCTTGGCGACTGCACTGCCATCGTTCTGTCGTCTCCGCAAATCGCCTCCTCTGGTCGAGCAACTCCGCATGATAAAAGACGCTCAGGAAATGGACTGCATTCGTGCGGCAGTCCAACTCGGCGCCGGAATCTTCGACACGGCCCTGAAAACAATCCGGCCAGGAGTGAAAGAAACCGGCGTTGCCGCCGAAATGGAATATGCGGCCCACAAGGCTGGGGCCCAGGAGATGTCCTTTTCAACAATTATTGCCGCCGGAGAGCGGTCGGCGCTGCCCCATGGCCGCGCGTCGGCCGCCAGGATCCAAGCCCGAGGGTTCGTCGTCTGCGACTTCGGTGTTATACTCTCGGGTTATTGTTCGGACATGACTCGCACCGTGTACGTGGGCCGTCCCACGGCAGAAGAACGGCGGACGTACGATGCGGTGCGATGTGCGCAACAAGCTTCGATCGATGCGGTACGGCCCGGGGCCAGCGTCGGCGAGGTGGATCTGGCGGGCCGCAAGCTGTTGAAAAAAGAAGGACTTGCGAAGTATTTTACGCATTCCACCGGCCACGGCGTGGGCTTGGAAATTCATGAATCGCCCCGCATCGCCGCTGGACAGACCGAGGTCCTACAACCGGGAATGGTCATCACGATTGAACCCGGGGTTTACCTTCCGGGCAAATGGGGAGTCCGGATCGAGGACATGGTTTTAGTCACGGAAAGTGGATGTGAAGTCTTGGCGTCCACCAGCAAGGAACTGATAACGCTTTGATCGGATACCATATCCAACGGCATCCGGAGCTGTTCTGGAGAGCGTTCGAAATAGAATAGTCCTACCGCAAAACATGAATCAGAAAGAGCTGAAAGAACTCATAGAGTTCCTGATCGAAAAGGACATCGCCGAGTTTGAACTCGAGCGCGGTGATGTAAAAGTGCGCATCAAGCGCGGGGCCGAGCCAGTTGTGCATTCCGCTCCGGACGGCCGCTATTTCGCCGTACACTCCGCTCCACCTCCGACGGCCGAGCAGGGCACCCAACCGGCGGTTCCGGCTGCGCCCGCTTCAAAAGAACCTGCGCCTCCAGCCGTCGAAGCGGGATTGCATATGGTGCACTCGCCGATCGTAGGGACTTTCTACGAATGTCCGTCGCCGGGATCTCCGCCGTTCGTCAAAGTTGGAGACACGGTCGAACTCGGCCAGGTCTTGTGCATCGTCGAGGCCATGAAGCTGATGAACGAAATCGAATCGGACGTCGCCGGCGAAATTGTCACCAAGCTGATCACCAACGGCCAGCCCATTGAGTACGGACAGGATTTGTTCTCCATCCGGCCACGAAAATAAGCTTCGAATGTTCAAGAAAATCCTGATCGCCAATCGTGGAGAAATTGCCCTGCGGGTGATTTGCGCCTGCAAAGAACTCGGCATCCGCACGGTCGCCATTTATAGCGAGGCGGACCGCAACTCGCTGCACGTCCGTTTCGCCGACGAGGCCATTTGTATCGGTCCGCCTCAGTTAGCTTTAAGCTATCTCAATATTCCGGCGGTGATCAGCGCCGCGGAAATCGCTAACGTGGATGCCATCCATCCCGGATACGGCCTGCTGGCGGAAAATGCCAACTTCGCCGAAGTCGC
>DATBAX010000456.1:0-2047 GCA_036271275.1 Terriglobales bacterium | reverse complement strand
CATCGAGCAAAAAGAAAGATTAGTGCAGACGGAACGAGTGGCCGCATGGCGGGAACTGGCGCGGCGTTTGGCGCATGAATTAAAAAACCCCCTCTTCCCTCTACAACTCACGGTTGAAAATCTGTTACGCGCCCGTCAGCAAAGTCCCGAACAATTCGAAGAAATTTTCCAGGAGAGTTCCTCCACTTTATTAGCCGAAATCTCAAACTTGAAAACGATTATTTCGCGTTTCAGCGAATTCTCCCGGATGCCGCAACCACATCTCCAGAGCGTCAATCTAAACGAAGTCGTCCGCGACGTCGCCCGCCTCTTTCAAGCTCAACTGCATACTCCCGGACGCCCGCCCATCGAATGTAAACTAGAGCTCGCCGAATCCATGGAACCAATCGCCGCCGATCCCGAACTGATGCATCGCGTGCTTTCGAACCTTGTGCTCAATGCGATGGACGCCATGCCCGAAGGCGGCGTGCTGAGCCTGCGCACACGCCAGAATGGCCAGCATGCCTTTGTCGAAGTGTCGGACACAGGCACCGGCCTCACTCCAGAAGAATGCGAGCGGCTTTTCACTCCGTACTACACCAGCAAATCCCACGGCACAGGCCTGGGATTGGCGATTGTTCAGTCAGTAATCAGCGATCACGGCGGACGGGTAAGCGTCCGCAGCGAAACCGGACTCGGCACAACTTTTGAAATTGAACTATCAAGAAACACAAATATTCTGTCATCCTGAGCGGAGAAGACGTTCACAAGAGTGAATGTCTTCGGAGTCGAAGGACCCCTAAGATCACCACGCGACAGGGGAGTTAGTAGGGATCCTTCGACTCCCTCGTCGTTCACTCCGTGGACGACTCACTCGCTCAGCATGACAAGAGCTTACAGGAGTATCGTGGCCAAGAAAGCGCATCTACTAATCGTCGACGATGAAGCCAACACACTGGCTTCTCTCTCGCGCGCGTTTCGCCTCGGCGGCCACGAAGCAACCGTGTGCGACAACGCCGCCAAAGCTCTCGACCTGGCCAAATCCCAAAATTTCGATCTCATCTTTTCCGATGTCGTCATGCCCAATAAAGATGGGCTGTCTTTCCTCGAAGATCTACGCGCCCAAGGTATCGCCACGCCGGTGGTCATGATGTCGGGTCAGGCCCATATTGAAATGGCAGTGCGCGCCACAAAACTCGGCGCGCTGGACTTCCTGGAAAAACCAGTCTCGACGGACAAGCTGCTGCTTACGGTTGAGAACGTTCTCAAGCTTCAACATCTGGAAAGCGAAAATCGAGAACTGCGTCAGCAACTAGGCAAACACGAAATCGTCTGGACGGGTCCGACCATGCAAAAAATCATGGCGCAAGTGGATCGCGTGGCCGCCAGCGAAACCAGAATTTGTATTCTCGGCGAAACCGGGACCGGCAAGGAGCTCGTCGCCCGCACATTACATGAACGCAGCCCGCGCGCCTCAGGCCCGTTCGTCACGCTGAATTGCGCTGCCGTCCCCGCAGAGCTGATCGAGTCCGAACTTTTCGGACACGAAAAAGGTTCCTTCACCGATGCTGCCGGCCGTCATCTGGGAAAATTCGAGCAGGCGGAACATGGCACAATTTTTCTCGATGAAATCGGCGACATGCCTCTCGCCATGCAAGCCAAACTTTTGCGTGTACTCGAAGAAGGCGAGATCGAACGCATCGGGGGAGATAAATCGATACGCGTCGATGTTAGAGTGCTGGTCGCAACCCATCGCAATCTGGAAACGCTGGTCCGCGAAGGTAAATTCCGTCAGGATCTCTTCCACCGCGTTTACGTTTTCCCCCTAATTCTGCCACCTCTGCGCGAACGCCGCGAAGACATTCCAGCATTGATCGAACATTTTGCTCGCCAAGTTTGCGCGCAGAATAATTGGAAGCCGATCCCATTCACTCCCGAAGCCATTCAGGCTTTGCAATCGCATCCCTGGCCAGGAAACGTGCGCGAGCTTCGCAACGTGGTCGAACGGCTCATGCTGCTGGCAACCGACAATCAAGTCGACATCGACACCGTCCGCTCCGCATTGCCG
>DATBAX010000455.1:0-8643 GCA_036271275.1 Terriglobales bacterium | reverse complement strand
TTTTCCGCCTGCTCAATCTGAGCAAACGAAAACCTGCGGGCCGCAGCTGCTGCGACCCGCTTTAAAAGTTAGTTTGCCGCAATCCCATTCAATCCTGATTTTGCGGGTAAACCCGAAAATTCTCCCAAGCCGGTTAGTGTTCCATCTTTTTCAATACGAAAGGTAGCGACTGTTCCCGTCCCAGTGTCGAGGGTGTAGAGAAATTCCCCGTTCGAACTGATGGCGGTATCGATGTCCGTGCTCCCCGCAGCAAGTGTGGCCAGCACCGTTCCAGGTAGAGCCGTGAGCGTTCCATCCTTCCCAATGGCAAATCCGGAAATCGACGATGAAGCGGAATTGGCCGTGTAAACATAGCGGCCGTCAGGAGTGGCTTCCAGCCAGCAGGTGGCTGCTCCTTGAGTTGGAACACTCGCGCTGATAGCGGACAGCGCTCCGCTTCCGGAAACTGCATACGAGGAAACAGCCGATGCGTTGGTTCCTCCGGCAGGGCCGGTTTCAGCAACCAACGCTGCGCCGTTGCTGGCGAACGTTACCGCGAATGTTCCGGGGCCCGCGCTCGCGCTGGTGACGATCGGCCCTAACGTGCCATCGCCGTGCACATTGAATACGTCAATTTTGTTGGTGGATTTTTCGGTGACAAGAAGAGAATTTCCGGACGGGCTAAATGCAATCGAACCGGGGCCGCTGTTGCCAGCGCTCAGCAACGCTGTGCCGTGAGGAATTCGCTTCAGATGCTGGTTGTATTCCAGACGAAATCCGACCACATTATTAGTTCCCCCGGCATTTACCAGGAACACGAGATTGCCATGTTGAGCAACCGCGACTGGTTCGCTTCCACCGCAAGGAACGATATCGACCAGCCACAGAGAGTGGCCGAACACGCGAAATACGGAAAGCTCTCCGCTCCCCGCATTCACAGCGAACAATAATGATCCGTCATCGCTCAAAGTGAGTGATCCCTGAGAAGCGAGTGGGTCTGTGGTTCCACCGCTGCCACGCCCGCCGGTAAAGAACTTTCCGGCTTTGGTTAAGCCGCCATCGGAATCGTGCCTGAAGGCGATGACTGCATTATGATTGGCATCATTGGTCATGACGAAGACAGCTTTATCGCCAAGGTCCCCATTATTCTGAGCTTGGCTGCGGACGGGTGCGGTCAGGGCAACGGCCAACCCTAGTAACAGAAATGAGCGGATTATTTTGTGCATTGCGTCGTGAACTCCGGGCCCTTTTTTGCAGCGGTTCGGCTGCTGGGCTTCGAAGTAGATGATTCAGTTTGAGGAAAGTTACCGATTTGGAAACTCTTCGTACAAAATCCGTGCGGTAGCGCTACTTCGTCCTGAGGGAATAGGCATTGTTGGTGAAATTGCGATTTTGCAACACTTATCACCGTGACTTCGCCAGAGCGAGAAGTCTTATTGGTACATCCGATGCTTCCGAAAGAACTCCACGAGTTGCCGGAACCGATTTTGAGGGTAAGAGGTATCCTTGCGAAAGAGACTCGTGAGAGCAATCGCAATGATCGAAACAATTGCGAAGACTACTGCCGGAATCACAAAGATCAGAAAGAAGCTTCCTACCCCAATCGTCATGTAGCTGGTGATTAATAGCAGCCCGCGAAAAGCCGACAACTCAGGGGTGGAGCATCGCCGGAGCGATACCACAAGAACAGCATAAAATAACACCGACCCCGCGACTGCGCACTCCATCGCGCTTTCAGGTTGGTACCACCACGCAGCTAGCAACGCAATTCCCCAAAAGCAGGCACTTCCAAGCAACACTATGGAGAGTGCGCAGTAAATGTAGGCAAGGGGGTGAGGACGCCAGCGTGCAAGCGCGTTTGCGATAGTCATAGAAGCGGGCTGCACTAACCCTTTCGTCGCGCAATGCTAACTTGAGACACTGCTCAGCTCAACAGTTTTCAGAAGCGCATCGCGGATCGATTCTACCAGCGGTTGCAAAATCAATTGACGAAACCAAGGCAATTAATCCAACTATCGAAACACAGAATTTCTAGCAGGCACACCACGATTGCCGAGCCCGAGACTGCATTGCCCAGGCGGGCGGATTTTTGCGGATTATAGAGTACGCCGAGCGCAATCTGTCTGAAGTGGAGATGCAGGTGGTTGGCCTGCACCTCCAGATGAAGTACCGCCACTGATCCGCCTTGCCATTGGGATTTCAGCAAGGCTTAAACGGCGTCATTCGGAACAATTTTCGGGGTCTCCGCTGGCTTTTCGCTTGGATTGATTGCGGATTTGAAGCCACGAATCCCATCACCAAGCCCCTTGCCCAATTCGGGCAGTTTCTTTGGACCAAATATCAATAGAGCGATTCCCGCAATTATCAGCAGATGCATCGGTTGAAATAATCCTTCGAACATTGAATCCTCCAGTTGGGCGAACTCGCTTACTTGCATAATCCAGGAGCACCGGGAGACTCCAAATTCTTCGGGCCTCCCGGTCTTTTCCTAGATGCGGGCCGATGGACTCCCATCCGTTCCAGCAAGAGGTTACCGGTCATGCTGGACTCGGCTCGCAATTGATCAGCTGGCGCAAACAATTTTGCCGTTCATACCATCCGGGTAGAATCCACCCGCACAGTCACCACCGCCATAAACGATCTTCAAGACTTGGCTTGTGGTGCGAGGAATCGACAAACCATTGCTGTCTACATCGAACGGAGTTGTCGATGTGGGAGGCACATCCAGCGAGTCAACCGCTGGGCTGGTGACGCCATACCATACGCACGCCATGCGAAGAGAGCCGGAGTGTTGAGCTTCCGTAGCCAAAATGGCTCCGGCAGCGGCCAGGTAGGCCTTGTTATGAATCAATGGAGCTGCGCCGAGATAGGCGCTGACTCCAACATCTTCAAATTGTCGGCCCAGCTTCAGAAAATCGTCCACGCTGGCGAACCCGTAACCGAGAGCATCCAGATTAATGGCAGGCTTCTTTACTGCGGCCGAACCCAGCGCTGTGCGGAGGTATTTCACGTGATCGACTTCATCAGTACGCAGACCGCTTGCGATGAATGAAATATTAGCGCCTGAAAAGTTCACCATTCTGCCGCCGGTAGTGGGTCCGGTCTCGTCATCTCCAGAGATTATCCCGGATCTCACCAGTGTCGTGCCATAGGTAGACATTAGGTAAAACTCGGCTTCGAGATATTCCAGATTCAGAGCGAAATTCAGAATTTCGGCATCGGAAATGTACTTTCCTGTTGCATTGGAAGTTTCCTGAGCCACGGCTTTTGCCAAACCGCCGCCCACCATCGTCATGGCTGCGACGCCGAGACTTGTCGCGCCAACCCGTTTCAGAAAAGAGCGCCGGTCGCCCGCATTATTAACTATCTTTTCCAGCATTTCCGTCTTCATCGAATTCTCCCTGTGGCTGATTAATGTGCGTGAGTCGGGGATTTGGCCAGGCCCAAGTCTCGTCTTGCAAGTACGAGCATCCCGGAGTATCCATAAACCCAGCCGGGCCAATTGCTGGTTCCGGCGCTATGGTGCCGCAACAGAAGGGCAAGTTGCTCACCGCAAAAATGATTTGTTTTTTGGCCTAGTCTGCAATCCGTTCGGCGATTTTCAACGTATTGCTGTTTAACGAACGCAGTGTACGGAACGCAGACAAGCGTTCGGCATCGTACAGACCCTGACTACCTCGTCAGGCCTGTTCTCGCAACACACATCGTTGGAGGACTTTTCGGATACTATTTCGGCACTTGATTTGTTGGATAGACAACGCCGATCTGGTTGCTTTGGACGTTGGGACGTATCGCCAGAGCAACGATCTGAATGACACGCGCCTCGAGAAAGACTTGCCTTAGATTCGGATTGGTCGGATGCGGAGATACCTTGGGCTTTTCGTCAAGAATCTGTAGATGGAATCCGAGCCTGATCTGTCTGGCCTGTCCAGCACGACCGACGGTGGAAAGATAGCCTTTCGCGACTTCCTGATCCATTGGGAGTTGAGTAAATGTGATTGGCTTTTCCAATAATATGACTATCTCCAGCCTTGACGCGACATCGCAGTTGGCGGAGTCAAACACACCCATGCTGTTGTAGCAGGATTGTTGGTGAAAATGCGATTTTTCGCCAACTAACTGCAGGCGTTGTATGGCATAAGCATCATCAGTCGGGCTGGGGCATCCTGCACTGAAGGGCAAGTGACCTGTCCATACGGCCATTGCAAAGGACGTAATGGATCGTACAGGTGCAGGTACACGGCGAAGCGCAAGGGTTCACTGCCTCGCACGCAATCCATCTTTCGCTGAATCAACGTCTCGCCATCGGAAGAGAGCAAGCCTTCATCGTACCCAACCAGCATAGAATCTGGATCGTCAGGACGATCAGGGTGCATTTGCCCGAACTTGCTAAAATCGAAAAGTCCGCTGAGCCCTTCTGCGACAGCTTCGATCAAGACCAGCCCATCAAAGTGTTCCCGTGTCGCGTTGTCATCTTCTGTCACCTGCCACTGTTCACGCCACGTCTCCTCGCTGATTAGCGGACGATAAACGCCGATCACCGTCAATGTGGGTTCGGTCATGTCTCAAGAATAGCGCAGTGATGTCTAACTGTTGTAAACAGGCAATTTCACCAACTATCGGGCAACCCAGGTTGTTGGTGTATTGCGATTTTTCGCCAAATAATCGGAGCTTAGAGATTCTGGAACTGTCGCGGGGTTCGACCATCGTTTCAAGCCTACCTATTGATCCAGCTCACTTCAACACTACCTGCGTCACGAGAGCTGACTTACTTGGCGCGTAGTACGCGTCGCCAGCATATAAGGCTCGGACAGGCCGATTACCTTTCAGCGCTGATGTCGTGAACGTCGCCACACCTGATTGCAGAGTACCAGTGCCGAGCACTTTCCCGCCGCTCATAAAGGTGACGATTTCACCATCCGCGGGAGGCGAATGGACTGTAGATCCGATGCTTGCGCTAAAAGTTACCGGCTCGCCCACCGTCGAAGGATTCGGTGACGCGGTCAAGGTCGTGGCCATGATCGGCGTCATCACGTAGGTTGAGTATCCAACCGGGTGGTAGACGGAGACAAGGATTTGTCCTGCCATGTTCACGCCGTCTGCTTCCGAGACACGGGGTACCCGGAACGGACCTAACTGTTTCATCCCAGCCTCTTGAGTCCAGCTAAAAGGTAGGCCGTTGTTTCGTCCAGGATGCCAAGACGTACCCACGACCCGACCGGATTCGTCGATTGCGATCCCCCACGAATAGGTCTCTCCGGGTATGGTTCCCAAGTCCTGCATCCCCGAATCCGCGTTCCAAAAAAAAGCATGCTGAACTCCGCCAGCCGTATCTGACATCCCAGTCACCTGCCCCGAACTATTAATTGCGCGGGGGGTGCTGTTAGGGCCGCCCAGAGTTCCTAAATCCTGCATCCCATCCGCCTGGGTCCAGATGAACGCATGGCTCGATCCCCCCGGCTGCAAGATGGTGCCTATTACTTGGCGGTTATTGTTCACTGCGACGGGAAAGCAACCAACGCAGCCCAATGCTCCCAAATCCTGCATTCCCTCAGACGGTGTCCAGAGAAAGCCTGTCGGTTTGAAGGACTGATCCTGGGAGGTTCCGACGACTTCACCAAGATCGTTGATTCCTGACGCGGTACTATCCGCTTGGCCGGGGAAAACTAGTGTCTGCATTTCGGGGGCCGCAGGGCTCCACAAGGCTGCGACGTTTTGACAGAAGCAAAGATTGATCGTTCCAACTACTTGCGCACTGGCGTTGATCGCGTAGCCTACGCTATCTGGGTCGCTGAGAGTCGCAATATCCCGAATGCCCCCGGTTCTAGACCACAGAAATGCATGCGGCCCAACGCTCGTGTCAGATTGCCCCGTGACCTGGCCGCCTTCATTGATCGCGAAAGCCCTGGTTGTGCGACCTCCTAAGGTAGGAAGTAATGTCAAACTGTAGTCCTGCGCATTGGTCAGGGATGCAAACCACAGAAATGCAAACCACAGAAATGCAGATAGCAAGGCTGTTAGCTTTATCTTCATGTAATACGCTCCGGCAATCCCAAGTTTCTTGCTAAACCCAGACGAGCGCAGTCTATCATCGTCGCTCCCGTCGCTTGTCAAGGCTAGAGAAAATCTTAGCTCAGACTTAGATACTTGAATTTAGGCCAGTCGGCACATTCCGGTTTGGGACGACTTCCTTACATAGCTCTTCATAACAGATTGCGTGATCGCTCGATCCTCGTCATTGGTAAGTCAGATGGAAAGCTGCTGAGTCAGTTTGCTGCAAAGCGGACAAATTAGGATTTTTTGTGGAAGCACCATTCCTGTGAGTTTTCCGATTGCCAGCGGATCGTCCACGATACGGGACAAATCAAGTTGCAGAGCGCTCGAACCTAGTGGCGAAATGTAGCTATGAGACTACCTCCGAGAGAAAATTAGACAGGTGGCCCACCTTTACCTCCTTTGTAAAGGTGAGGACCGCAGACGCCGGAAGCTGGTTCTTTGATTTTGTGAATTGCTGAAATCCGCACAAACTTCATAACAAAAAGCGGAATAGCATCTGCCAGTGCATTCCGAGTCTACGCTCGAGCCCATGGTTCCGGGCAAAAGTGGCCACCCGCGAACTGTCACCCAAAGGCTGTATTGTTGGTGTAATTGCGATGTGTCGCTAACTATTGCAAATCTCGAGTGTCGTGCTGTGGGTGATACTCTTCAACATATTTCGGCGTTCCGATAAGCTCCAGCTTCACTGAACTGCCCCATACGCGAACAATGTCACCCCAGCACTCAAGGGTGAGTTCGACTTCACCCTGAATATCTAGTGGGATGGGAATCAAGTTATCGGAAACCGCGCTGTTGATCGCGAGGGAGCCGTCATGCAGATAGTGCGCATAACCGCCGTAGGCCTCGCGGCTCTCTTTAGAAAACTCGCCCTCCACTCGGGCGTTCTCGATGCGAATCACAGCCTCTTGAGTCCAGCCTGTTCCGGCATCAATTGCGGGTCGTCCTTCAGAAGAATGAATGTAGACTTCCGGAAAGTGAAGCACGGCCACACCGCCCTCCAAGCCAATCTGATCCAGGGCGGAGTCATGAATCTCTATGACTTTGTTTTGCATGGAGCGATTATCTCAAAGGATAACTGTTGTAATCAGGCAATTACACCAACTATCACCCAAAAGGAGGATTGCTGGTGTAATTGCGATTTTTCGCCAGTTATGATGTTTCCCAGACATTTTCTTTATCTCCGTCGAACCGTCTTCCGGTTTCGATGTAGTGCATGGAATCATGCAGAATCCCGCGAATGCTGGCGTTGCATAGAGGGCATCGTGGAGCGGCTGCAAAACGAAAATGACCGCCGCAGGGGCAAGGCTTCAGGTGCCTTTCTACGAGTGCCAAATCTCCCCCAGTCAACGTCCACGGGTGCGTGTTGCCCACGATGTGCGTATACCGAGGGTCGTAAGATGAGAACACGACTAGGTTCGGACATGAATCACAATACAGAAATCCCTGATTGGAGAATCCCGCGTGGTACTGATGTTTCTGGGCGATATGAAACGCCTGATGGCAAATGGGACATTGGATATCCATTGCGGCGCGTCCTCAACACATTATTACAAAGTTGAAAAACAACTGTTGTAAACAGGCAATTTCACCAACGATCACCCAAAAGCACTATAGTTGGCGAAATTACGATATTACGACAATTGACTTGAGCAAAGCAGAAGTGCAAGGTTCAAACTGACGCTCGTTCTACCGTTGGTGACCGAATGAAGCTTTGGATGGTTTTGGTTGTGCTGCTGTCGGGTGCTAGTGCGCAACCCTCAGAGCCCATCGATTCGACTTTCGAGCGGCTCGCCAAGGTTGATCGATTTGCGTTTGGCGGGATCGGTTACGCGGGAATCACTTCTCAGGGTGAAAAGGATTACAAGGTCGTTTTGACTCGCGCGTCCGCACTCGCGGACTTCGAAAAACTACTGTCTGTGGGTAATCCGCAAGCGAAGTCCTATGCTCTATTCGGCATTCGAGTACTCAATCCTGACCGATTCAAAGAGCTTTCGCGCGATCTGGATGAATCGAAATTAGAAGTGATAACACAAAGCGGATGTCTCGAATATAAGGAGCCACTCGGAACCGTTCTCGAACACATCGAGGCAGGCGAGTATTCGAGGGGAGCGGCGGCCAAGCCCACGCTTGTCGAGTTCTGGCATGTCGGGGACGATGGATTGTCCGAAAGGCTAGCCGAGCGAGTCGAGAGCGAATTTGAGCGTTCGCCTAGTTTTGCAATCAGCAGCGGGAAGAAACCGGGGACGTTGGTCGTCACAATTCCTACAAACGTCGAATGGAAGTTGGTCGGTAAACAAACTCAGGTGTTTTACAACATAGAATTTGCAACTGCTGATAACGAAACTATCAGCAAGAGTTCAGGGTCTTGTTGGGATAATGCGTTCGAAAAATGTGCAACCCATATCGTTGAGGCTGCGAAGGTCGCTGCCCGGCGGATCGAATCTTCCAGATAGTTGACGTAATCAAGCAATTACACCAACTATCACCAAAATGGGACATGGTTGGTGTAAATGAGATTTTTGGCCAATGATCAGACCAGAGTCAGCGGCCGGCTCCTGCAAGCCCGGTTTTGGTTTTAGTGGGGACGGTACACATCCGAGACCAGTT
>DATBAX010000454.1:0-8084 GCA_036271275.1 Terriglobales bacterium | reverse complement strand
AAAGCTAATCACTCCGTTTTGGTCGCGAATCCCGACGATTGAAATACTGCGAGTGACGTTATATTCCGCCTGAATGACCTGTTGCGAAGTTTGCGAAACGTTAGCACTGTAGCTGACCGTGAGCTTGTCGGAAATCTGTTGTTCGATGGTGAGCGCTGGCCCGCTTTGGGTAGTCGAGGTCTCGGTGCTCAGTCCCTGAGGATCAATCTTGATCCGGCTCACTCCAAACAGTCGCTGCACCCGATTGCTGATCGTCGCATTGAGCGCGGCCGCCAGAAGTGCACTCGACGCGCCCTGTCCTAACACACCCTGACCAGATTGCTGCAGTTGAGCGGATTGTTCCGTAGTCTGCCCAAAAGCCAACAACGCAATAATGTCGGCGGTAGGCAAAGGCGGTTCAGAGCGGTAGGTGATCTTGAGCGAATCCGTCGTGTCCAGCTTGCCGTTCAGCAAAAGAGTGACGTCGTAATCTCGAATCTGCGTAGTCGCTTGAAGATCAAGCACGGGCGTCGTGACCACCGGGTTGGTAAAGATCACGTCGCCGCGTTCGAGACGATATTTGGTTCCGTTAAAGTAAGCCTCGCCTTCGATCACATCGGCGCGACCTAGGATGACAGGTTTGGCGGCGGTGCCACGCAGACGAAGGTCGGCATCCCCTGAGAGCCGGATGATGGCGCTTTGCATTTGTAATTCCGGGGCAGTGGTCACATGCACGTCAAGCCGGATGCGGTTCAGCAAAGGATTCGTTTGCGGCAAATTTGCCGCCTGAGCGCTGCGTTCGAGATAGGCCCCGAAATCAAATCCGGGCGTAATCGCGAGTTTATTGATGGTGATATCGCCAGACAGTGTCGATGCGGAAGAACTGCCGACGAAATGCAGTTCCTCATTGGCCGTGGAACTGACCCCAGGCGGATACCGCAGCCTTACGCCCTCTCCTTTTGCGACGAGATCGAAGTTGAGTTGATGATTGTAGGCGCTTGCCTGACCGCTGAGCGTAACCAACCCGCCGCCCATGTGCGCGGTGACATTTTCAATTTCCAGGCGATTTTGATTGAAGGTCAACGAGCCATTGACGTCGCTCAGAGCGCTCGGAAGATCGCTATAGGCGATGGAGCCATTGGTAAATTGGACTCGGCCCTGAACCGCAGGTTTGGATACCGAGCCTGATACGGTTGCATCCACCGAAACCGTGCCGCCTGAAACAAAATCTGGATAGAGAGTCTGAATCAGTTGAAGATTCGCTTTGCCCTGGGCCTTAAAATTAAGCGCCTTTTCTCCCGTCAACTGCACGGAACCGCTCGCAGAAAGATCTGTATTGTCGCCGACCAAATGCAATTGCTCGATGGTCAATCGTTCCTGCGACATGGCAAATCGCACCGGGCCATCGTTCTTCACTTTGACGTTTTCAATGCCCGCGGAGAGTTCGCTAAGGTCTCCCGTAATATTCAGGTCGCGCGGATGCGCCATCGGCCCCTGCAATTTTATTTCTCCGGAAACCGTGGAATGGCCAGTCACACGCCCGTCCACATAGGCGGACAAAAGCGGGTCAACATCGAGATGGGTAAAGTGTGCATCGACCGTCCCAATCCAAGTGCCACGAGGCTCTACGTCGCCGTCAAACGAAAGCTCGGTATCCATAAATTGCGATCTGCCAGTCAGGTGAAGCTGCGTACCCTTGGTGGTTCCGGTGAGAACAAAATCACCGGCTAGCTCGTGATCGAAGGTCAAGTTGTGTAGTTGGACGGTCGCATTGATCTCGGGTCTTTCCAGGCTACCCGAACTCTGGGCGACAAAATCCATGCGACCTTCAATTGGAACTCGGCTTCTGCTGAGTTCCGGTATTTCGGCAAGATTAAAATTCGTCCCATTCAGATTGCAGTGGAACACGTGGGCGGAAAAGTCGTAGCTGGCTGCACCGGTCACGCGCGCGTCAGAATGAGCAAGATCAATTTCGCTCAAAGAAATCTGCTGGCCGCTCACGCTGATGTTGGCATTGAAATGCTGTACGGATTGGCCACGAACAACGGCATTGGTGATCTGGATATGACCTTCGCCATGCGCGTCGGCTCCGCTACCTGCTGCTTGTAATGAAAACTCGATTGTGCCGGTGGCGGGAAAATCGGAGCCCGCGAGAGCGATCAGTTCATCCACTTGAGCATGGTGCATGTCCAGATGCGCGGTGAATTGGCTGTCATCGGTAAATCGCCAATTGTGCAGGCCAGTGCTGGCCTCGAAATCGATCGATGCGTCCTTGTGCTGAAGCGTCCCGTTGCGCACTGAGAAACCGTGTTGTGAGAGCAGGACGTCAGCATCGAGATAATCCCAGTGCACTTGCTTTTCAGGTGTTCGTGACGTAGCTGGAACCGTGGCATCAAAATCCTCGGCCACCAGCTTTCCCGATAATATTGGGTCGGCGATTTTTCCTTTCGCCGTACCTTTGAAAGACGCTTGTCCATGAAGCATCGCCGGAATTTTTACCGGCGCGCCGAATGCCCCCAATATTCTTTGCCACTCTCCGAGATCGGACGTAGTGACCGCGAGCGTCAATACCCCCGAATCCGCCAATTCGCCCGATCCATGAAGTTGACTGCTGCGCGTGGCGCCGGTCGCCTCGGAAATATCCCAGCCACCGCTGCGCTCGTGGAAAATAGCATGAGCATGAGCCGTCAGTGGAGTCTCGCCAGCCGCCAACGTTGCTGGCGGGGCAACATCCAGAGAGACGTCTACGTCCGCGTCGTTCAGCGAACCTTTCCAACGCGTCTCAACTATGCCGCTGCTCACGCCCGCCACATTGATCTTCGTGAGCGGATATGAGGGGCTGGAAAGAGCAGCCAAAACTTCTCCGGCAGAGATGTCTTTCGCGCGTAGGCGAACAATCCCTTTCTGTTCTGATTGCTTTTTGCCAGTCTTATTGCGCACGGGGACAGGCGAACCGAGCCAATCAGTGATCTCGGCTTCGCCGCTCACGAAGCCGCCTAATAACCTGGCCTCAAGTTGTGATAACGCCAGTCGCTGTGGAGAGATCGAAAACTGACTGGTCGCCGTCACGCCATGTAAATTGAGGTAATCGTTATGCCAGTCGACGTCCTTGGCGATTAACTTTCCGAGCGCTGAAAAGCTTTCCCCACTCCACGACCCTTTGCCGACCGCCTGTAGAACACCGCGCCGTACTCCCGGTTGCCGGGCCACCCCACCAGCCTCTGCAAGATCCAGCGTTGCATCATAGTTGGCATCGATTTGCGGTTGGCTGAAATTGTGCATGCTGCCATTCATTTCAAAGTGCGAGCGTCCAGAAGTTGCCTTGAGCAGTCTGACTTCAACGCCATCATGAGCAAACGTGAAGTGCGCTTCTGCGGTCCAGGCGAGCGGACGATAGCTTTTGAGTTTGGTATCAGCTTTGCCAACCAGAAGATTGACCGTGTAGTGCCGGCGCAAGAGCGAATAGTTGAGGTCGGCCAGGACATCGTTGGCTACAAAATCTAGCGGCATCTTCTGATCGTTCCACAACAATTCGCCGCGGCGTACTTGAAGATGATTGATGGAGAGCGAAAACAACTGCTTCACGGAAGCTTCGCTGGAAGTTTGCTGGACCTTGGGCGCAGGCTGGTTCGTCGTCCCGTCCGGATAGACAATAATGTGGATGACCGGGCGCTCGATGACGATAGAGCGAAATCCAAATTCAGCGCTGAGCAGCGAGATCACCTTGACCTGCGCGGTCAGGCTATCTACGTGGGCGTAAGGAATGTCAGTGGCGGCTTCGCGGCCGTGAATGGTAATGTTTCGCGCTTCGATCTGAAACTGGAAAGGGATGGTATGAAGACTTCCCACTTCCGCTTTTCCGCCCGTGATGCGTTCCAACTCGGCGACAATTCGACGCCGCACGGTGCTCTGAAAAGAATCCGTGGTCATGTACCAGAGCAGACAAGAAAGAAGGAGCGCGCCGGACAACGTCAGCCACAGCAGGTATCGCCAAATCCTCCGCCGACGCGGCTTAGCGCCGGTCACGGTCATTGCACCCTGCCCTCGTCATCGGACGCGGCTTCGGTGCGAATGGTGCTTCCGGCACGCAGGTTCTGGAGCCAGGCGAGCAGTAATTCGTTAACCTTCTGTTCCGTTAGCAGCTCTTTAATCTTTGGGCTTACTTCGGTTAGCGCGACTTCTTTCGCGCCCGATTGACGAAGCTGAGGCAGAAGTTCCTGGTTGTAATAACTCTCAATGCTCTTCGAATCAATATTGACCGAAGGACGCAGCCGCGCGTCCACTAGCCGCAAAGCGTCCAGTTCCGAAGAAATTCGCTGCCGCAGTTCGTTGTCAGTCAGACCGTAGCGCGTCAGAGCGTCATGCCATCCGGGTTCGTTTTCCTCCAGAGAATACTGCTTCCGGATTTCGGCGATACGATCATTCACTTCTTCGCCCGTCGCATGCTGGAAATCCGCGGAGTGCATCTGTTCACGCAGCAATTCCTGATCGATGAGCCGGTCGAGCGAGGCTTTGCGGTCTTCAGCCGTAAGTTGAGCAATAGAACGGTTGGAAGTAAAAGCCTCAAACCGCGACGCATCTTCCCAATCGCTTTGCAGAATGATGTGACCGTTCACCGCGGCGACGATTCGATCCACGATGTCGCCGGCGAAAAGATGCAGACTCGCCAACAACAGGACTAGCCCCCGTCCACCGGCTTTTAAACGGTTATAGCTCATCAAAAAGTCTGCCCAATACTAAAGTAAACGTTGAAATGGCTAACGTGCTGCCCATCAAAATATGGGAAATTCGTATCGGGACAATGTCCCCCCGCGCCCGGCACCGGAAAATGCGAATTGAAATTCGCCACGCAGCCCGGAAATGCCGGCGGATTCAAATTGTATCCGAAATCAAAGCGTACCGGCCCCACGGGTGTCTTGTAGCGTACTCCCACGCCAATCGCCTGAGAAACGTAGTTGTAATTACACTGCGCCGCCGTTCCCGGCTGCAGGCAGACTGCGGGATTTCTCTGTCGCCAATGCAACAAACTATTCACTTCGTCCTTACCATCAGTGAACACATTTCCGGCGTCATGAAAAATCGCGAAACTAAGGTTGTCCGCAACATATGGCAAAGTCGGCGGAGGAAACCGCAGTTCGAAACTATTCAGGAACATCGCACTGCCCCCCAGCGGAAACCCAGTCTGGGGATCTCTTGGCCCCGCTTGATTTAACCCGAACCCGCGGTTGGAGTTGCCGCCTCCAGAAAAAAATCGCTCCGCCAGGGGAATTAGATTGCCATCGGTAGGCGCGATCTGTCCCGGCTCCACGTTCACCGTATTGTTAAAGGGGGACTCCAGGCCGATTCGGATGGTGCGGGCGAACACAAACTTCCTGCCATTGGGCCGGTTCTTGCCAAACGCGTGATACGTGGAATTCTGCACCAGCACCCGATTGAAATCCGCCTGGGACCCAAAGTAGCTGCTGGCCACACCTTCGTCGATGGTGTTATAGGTGCCCTTCGTGGTTTCCAGATCGCTATCGCGGGTATTGCGAATGTAACCGAACCCCGGCTCACCAACGCGCACCGGAAGAGAGAGTAGCGGAATAAGATTGGTGCCGATATTGATGTCTGTCGCCTTTACTCTGCGGTATTGAAAGCGATAGTCGATGGTACTGACCTTGTTAATTTTTTCTTCGGCCTGTACCGAACCTTCCAGGCGCTGCGAGTGGAAGGTAGTGACGTCAAGGGTATCGTCATAAAAGCCGGTGAATGAGAGCGTCCAGTTCGGATTATTAAGCCACCGCGGCGCATCGTAACGGAAGAGTCCACGTTTCTGGAGGGTCCCATACCGCCCGTCGAAAGTGATGGAGTGGTCACGTCCCAGGAAATTGAGCCGGCTCACTCCCAACGACACCAATGGGCTTACTCCAGTAATACCTTGAGACGTGTTCGACGATGGCTGTCCAGTCTGAAATTCGAAGCCGCCGCCGTAGGTAAAGGTATAACGCCGTGCTTCCTGCACTTGCACCAGCACATTCTTGGTTTTCTCCGCGCCTTCGGGATTCTGTACAGCCGTGTCCACCTGACTGAAAATGCCGAGATCGTACAGCCCCTGCTGCGTGTTCAGCATGTCGGTCTGGCTTAACGGATCACCCGGCTTCACCTGTATCTGGCGCTGCACCACAAACGGCTTCGTATAATTCATTCCTGAGACCAGCAACTTATCCACGAATTCCTGTTCCCCTTCGTGAATCGTGAACTTCACATTCATTCTTGGCGGGTCGCCGGGTATGGGCTCGGCTGACGCTTCAAAAGTCGCATTCGGAAATCCCCGATTGTAGTAATAGTTGAGGACGATCTCGCGATCTTCCCCAATCTTTGTCTGCGCGAAGGCCTGGCCGACCGCCGTGTTTAACTCCGGCAATGGATCTTCCAGATGAGTATTATTTCCGACGATTTGCATCGCACCCACCAGCGTTTGTTGCCCGATATCCACCTTGAGCAGCACCGCCAGTTCGTTGGCGCGCCCCTTGTAGTCATCTTCGATGCTGCTGGTGATCTTCACGTCTAGAAAACCGTTGGAACGGTAAAGATCTTCGAGTCCGCCAATATCACTACTGAGAAGTCCCTGGCTGTAGCGTCCGTGCGAAAAGAATCTGCTGGCCGGCAGTACCTGCATGCGTGATCGGATGGTCTCGGTTGCGAAACCTTTATTGCCTGCCATGTTGCCGGCAATCTCTATCTTGACCAGTTTGTGGCGCTCGCCAGGATCAATCGAGTAGACGACGTTCAATTGATTCTTGTCCGGATTCGATTGCCTCTTCAACTCCACTTTGGCATCGAAATATCCCCGTCCCTGCAAATAGTTCAGCAGATTGCGGCGGCCTTCGTTCAATAAATCATCGTCCAGCGCGTCTTCTTCGTAGACAGGAATGTTTCGTTTAAAAACGCCACGGCTAATCTTGAAACCTTCAGCAGTAATATTCACCGTGGGGCCGGGTTCAAGGTTGAAGGTGTAATCGATCACATTGGCATCGCTGCGGTAGCTACGTTTGGCAATTGCAACTTGCGCCAACCATCGATTCTGTTTCTGATATCTCTTTCGCAAACGATTCAGCGAATTGGATATGAGTTGAATGGAAACCGCATCCCCCGGATGCAGGTGGGCCACATCCTCAAACCGGGCCTGGGTGCGAAGCGGATGGCCCGTCAAGATCACGTCTCCGACCCTGGCCTGCGCGCCCGGGACAACGCGGAATGTAATCGCGACCTGCTGAATTTCGGGTTGCTCTTTCTTAGCGATTGTCACCGAAGAACGGTAGTAGCCGTTCTCCTCCATGAGTTGCTTAAGATTTGCGAACGCACGATCGATCTTCTCGGAGGTGAGCAATTCTCCCAACTGTAATTTGCACGCATTCGCCGCCTGACTGGCACTCGGATGGCTAGGCGTTCCCTCAACGACAACAGTGCCTACAAAAAAATTAGCCGTTGTAATAAAAGAAATCAAAACCTGGCCGTCATCGGTCCGGTCGGCCTCGGCGCGAAGATCGGCGAAACGGCCCGTGGCATATAACTTCTGGATACTTTCACGCAGGCCATCTCGCTCGAGCGGTTGACCGGTGTGCAAAGGGATGAGTTGACGGAAACGCTTCTGGTCGTTCTCGTCCGCAATCGCTGGAAACCGAATCTCCTTGATCGTCAATCCAGCGTAGGCGGAAATATTTCCCGAGGTGGCAGGGCTTTGCTCCTGAGCCCCATTAGCTTGTTGCGAATAGGCGACGCCCTCCACGGCCATGACTGCCGTGAGCGTGATCGTAATCAGGGCCGAGAGCGGCAGTCGCTTGAATCCCAAACGTCTCCTTAACCTTGGATAAATAATTAATTGGTTCGATGAGCACATGGCCGGCACTGTTGTATAACTTCGCCAAACCGCGCGCCCACCTATAATAATGGTTTGCAGGCTCTGGACTGGTGACCTCTTTGGAACTTGACCCGAAACTCGACCCGGAACCAAATGAACGGTACTCCCGGCAGGTATTGTTCCCAGGGATTGGTGCGGACGGTCAACGCAAGCTTTCGACGTCCCGGATCGCCATTGTCGGCTGTGGCGCGACAGGTTCCGC